>JBCCIR010000196.1:0-8674 GCA_039028175.1 Verrucomicrobiota bacterium | reverse complement strand
GTGTGGAGGGGGGGAGGCGCGATGGGGGGTGAGGAGGATGGGGGTTGGTTTTTTTGAATAGTGAACAGAGAACACGGAATTGGGAATTGTGAACGAAAGGCAGGAGGCAGGGAGGGGAGGAGCGATGGGGGGTAGGGTTTTTTTGAATAGTGAACTGGGAACATGGAATTAGGAATTATGAATGAAAGGCCATATGATTTGACGGAACGGTTTGTGGATTACTCGGTGGAAGTGATTCGGCTTTGTGAGGCATTGCCCGAGACTCGGACGGGGAGGCACGTGAGTGGGCAGTTGCTTAGGAGTGGGACATCCCCGGGGCCGAATTATGGAGAGGCGAGGAGTGCCGAATCTGTCGCGGACTTTGTTCACAAACTGAAGATTGCATTGAAAGAGCTTCGCGAGTCAGAGATTTGGATCAGAGTTGTTCAGCGGGCGGAGTTAGTTGAGCCAAAGGAAAAGACCGAGGCGCTGCTGCGTGAAACAGATGAATTAATCTCGATTTTGATGGCCAGTGTGGGAACGGCTAAGAAGAGGGAAGCGGCGAGTTAGGGAGTTGGGTCAGGGTTGGGTCCAGTCGAAGTCTTGGGTGTAGCGTTGTTGGGGGAGGCGGGGGCCGGAGGGGACTTCGGTTTTGGGGAGGTGGGTCTGGAGTTTTTTGATGGTGGCGGCGTGTTCGGGTTTGTCGGCGAGGTTGTAGAATTCGTGGGGGTCGTTGGAGTGGTCGTAGAGTTCGGTGTCGCCGTTGGCGTATTGGATGTATCGCCAGCGCTCGGTGCGGACGGCGTGGTTGCCGGGCATCTGTGTGGTGAGGGCGGGTTGGGGCCAGGGGTGAGTGGGATCTTTGAGGAGGGGGACCAGGCTCTGGCCTTCGAGGCCGGGTTTTTCGGGGAGCTGGGCGAGCTCGAGGAGGGTGGGATAGAGATCGACGAGTTCGACGGTGCGGGGGGAAGGGGTGCCGGCGGAGATATTGGGTCCGGCGATGATGAGGGGGACGCGGGTGGATTCTTCCCAGAGGGATCGTTTTTCCCAGTGCATTTTTTCGCCGATGTGGAAGCCGTGATCCGACCAGAGGACGACGATGGTGTTATCGGCGTAGGGGCTTTGATCGAGGGCGTCGAGGAGGCGGCCGACGCAGTGGTCGGTGAAGGCGGAGCAGGCGAGATAAGAGGCGACCGCTTTGGTCCAGAGGCCAAGGCGGGTGATATCGGCGTGGTTCATGGGGGTGGTGTCGAAGTAGCGGGTGAACTTGCGGCCCATGGGCGGGAGGTCTTCGAGGTCGCCGGGGAGGGTGGCGGGCAGGGATGTGGAATCGAGCGGGAATTGGTCGTAGAATTCCTGAGGGGTGAAGAGGGGGAGGTGGGGGGTGACGAGGCCGGCGGCGAGGAAGAAGGGTTGGTCGTGGGGTTGCTTGAGTTGATCGATCACCCAATCGACGATGCGGCTGTCGTTCATTTCTTCGGTGGCGAAGGGGACGGGACCGAAGTCGAAGATGGACGGTTCGGGGAGGCCGCTGATGCCTTCGGGGCCGATGATGTCGCGCATCCAGGCCCATCCGTAGCGGGGGCCGTTTTCGTGCCACATGCCTTCTTCTTCCTGGCCGCGGTGGAAGATTTTGCCGGCGGCGAGGGTGCGGTATCCGTGGTCGCGAAAGTATTCGGGGATGGTGACCGCGTCTTTGACGAGGGGGGCGGCGCGCATGTCTTGTTCCACGTCGTAGACGCCGTTGGAGAAGGGGTAGGTCCCGGTGAGGAGGCTGGTGCGGGAGGGTTGGCAGATGGGGGCCTGGCAATGGGCGTTGGTGAAATTGACGCCGCGCTGGGCGAGGCGGTCCATGTGGGGGGTTTGGGCCTGGGGATGGCCTTGGAGGCAGGAGACCCAGTCGCTGAGGTCATCGATGGCGATGAACAGGAAATTGGGCGGGGAATGGTCTGCGATGGCGGAGGGAGGGGACAAGCAGAAAGAACCGAGGGCGGCGGCGGCGGCGAGTGTGGCGAGGAGGGGGCGCATGGATGATTAAACGGGGGCGCCGGGGGAAATCATTCCGTGGGAGTGGGGAGCGGCGGGGGTTGGGGTTGTTTTTGGAGGGCGGAATTGATGAGGAGGCGTTCGATGACGTTTTCTTTGGTGAGGAGGCCGGTGAGGGATTTGGAGGTGGGGGATTCGAAGACGGGGAGGGAGTGGGATTGATGGGCTTGGACGTGTTCCATGGCGTCGGTGAGCGGGGTATCGGGCGTGAGATGGACGGGGAAGTCGCGCGCGAGTTCGTTGGCGGGGTAAGTGGGGCCGTGTTTGGCGAGGGCGGCGATGAGGTCGGAGCGCAAGAGCAAGCCGACGGCGTGATTATTTTCGTCGACGATGGGGAAATCGTGTTGTGAACCGGCGAGGAGGGCATCGACTGCGTCTTGGAGGGTTGCATTGTTGTTGAGCGTGCGGAAGCGCGTGAGCATGGCGTGGCGTACGCGGAGGTGATTTGTGGCGGCGCGAGTTTGGACGGATTGGCTTTCTTGGGCGGCGGCGAAGTAGATGAAGATGGCGATGATGAAGAGGAGGGGATTGCGGGTGAAGAAGATGGCGAGGACGCCGCCGATGACGGCGAGGGCTTGGCCGATGCGTGCGGCGATTTGGGTGGCGCGGGCGTAATCGAGGCGGGTGGCGAGGAGGGCGCGGAGGACGCGGCCGCCGTCCATGGGGAAGGCGGGGATCATATTGAAGAGCACGAGGAGAACGTTTACGCGGGCGAGATTGGGGAGGATTGTGGCGGGATCGCTGAGGTTGGTGAGGTCGTCGGGGACGGGGAGGCGGCCCAGGACAAGGAAGAGAGCGGCGGCGATGGCGACATTGACCATGGGGCCGGCGACGGCGATAATGAATTCTTGGGCGGGTTTTTCGGGCATGCGTTCGAGACGTGCGAGGCCGCCGATGGGGAGGAGTGTGATATCGGGAGTGCGGATGCCGTAGTGACGTGCGGCGAGGGCGTGACCGAACTCGTGGAGGAGCACGCAGAAGAAGAGTCCTGTTAAGAAGGTTAGGCCGGAGACGGCGTGGATGAGTCCCCCTTCGGCAACGAGGGCGACGGCGAAGACGGCGAGCAGGAGGACGAACGTTAGGTGGATGCGAACGTCAGTGCCGGCGATGCGTGCGATGCGGAAGGACCATTTCATGGATGGGAGTAATCAGTAGTCAGTAATCAGTAGTCGGTATTTGGAGGGCAGAAGTCAGAAGTCCGAGGGCAGATGCTTGGTGTTGTGAATAACTATATACGATTGATTTGGGGGGACGGAATGTGGTGACGGAAACGTCACGTTGTTAGAGAGGGGAGCGGGGGAAGTGTTGAAGTTTTCGTGGGGGTATTTGTGAGGGGGATGGGGAGGTTGTTAGGAGGAGTGAAGCGATAGAACTTGTTAGGATACGTGATTTATCGGGAATTTTATAATTTCCATGCAAAATGGGGTATGGGGGGCAAGGAAAATCGGAAATGTTAGAAATCGGGGCAATGGGGTGGAAAAATTGCCTCAAATGTCACTTTTTCGTTGATTGGCCACAAGATGTTGTGCTAGAACAGTCGAATGTCACCAATATATGGTGCTTTTTGGGCAAAACGGGTGTTTATTGCTTGAGGAGTGCCTCCTGGGAGGGGGACTGGTGACAAAGCAGTGAAGAAACTGGGAATAAGGCCGAAATTTTCTAAAAATTACGATTAATTATTAAAATTTTGCTCTTGTAACTCATTAAAGTTTTAAAATCGTCCTAAAAACCTAGTAATTAGCAAATTAGGCTCGCCGAGGCCTGAGGTGCTTGAGATAAATCAGAGAAATAGAAGCGGCTATGGAGAAGACATTCAGTATTGGGGCAAAATCGTTTGTATTGGATCAGGACAAGGCGGAAGCGGCCTTTGCGGCGAAAAAGGTGATCAACGGTTGGGAGACCATGACCTTCAACCTGTTACCGTTGAAGTATCAATGGGCGTATGAGCTTTACCGGACGATGAAGGCCAATCATTGGGAGCCGGAGGACATCCCGATGCAGAAGGACATCGAGCAGTGGCAATCGCCGGACGAGTTGACGGACAATGAGCGGTGGATCATTCGGATGGGGATTGGGTATTTTTCCGCGGCGGAGGGGATTGTGGGGGACAACATTTTGCATGTGATCCGGGAGGCGGTGACGGCGCCGGAGTTAAAGTTGGTCTTGGGGCGTCATGCGCATGAGGAGAACATTCATGCGGACAGTTTGCTGTATATGATCAGTTCATTGGGGATCAACCCGCATGAGTGTGAGGCGATGTTTGAGCAGATTGGGACGATCAAGCGGAAGAACGAGTTTGTGACGCGGATTTCGAAATCGCTGCGCCGGGACCTGGATTTGACGAAGGTGGAGAACAAGCAGCTGTTGGCGAAGAACATGTTCACCTTTGGTCAGTGCATGGAGGGGACGCAGTTTTACGGTTTGTTTGGGATGATCTTGAGTCTTTACCGGCAGAACAAGTTCCCGGGGATTGGTCAGATGTTTCGGTATACCTTGCGGGACGAGTCGAATCACATTGAATTGTTGCGGAATTTGCTGATGGATTTGATTGAGGAGAATCCGGAGATTTGGACGGCGGAGTTCCAGGATGAGTTGCGTGGGTTGATGGCGGAGGCGGTGGAATTGGAGAAGGAGTTTATCAATGATTGTTTACCGGTGAACGCGGTCGGCTTGAGTGCGGAGGAGTTTCAGCGGTATATTGATTATATTGCGGACCGGCGTTTGGAGGGCGTGGGATTGCCGCCATTGAATCCGGGTGTGACGAATCCGCTGCCATGGTTGGCGGAGTTAATGGACATCGGGAAGGAGCAGAATTTCTTTGAAGGCCGTGTGACGGAGTATCAGAAGGCGTCGGCGCTCGAATTGGTGAGCGACGACGATTTGTAGCGACGAATACGGCCGCCGTTATGGGGGTATGGGGGACGACATTCGGTTTGCACGAATGGTTGGGCTCTCGCTCGCGTTTCGGTGGGAGAAGAAGACCACCAGTAAATAAAAGACCCAGGGTATGCGTCAGCCAAATGACCCCGGCAGACACGTCAGAAAGCCCGCCCGCGACACGGAACAAGGCGATAACACTAAAAACAATCCATCAAGCATCAACCCGAACCACACGAGGGAAATCACAGTATGATCGGCAGAGAACTTTATGAAGAAGACATTGCGTTGAAGCGGTATGCCACGGCGCCTAAGGACGACAAACCGGCATTTGCCTGGCGCGAAGTGGCGCCGAAGGGTGAAGACCTGCCGGCGGACGGTGTTCGTGTGCGGGTGGGGGAGCAGGAATCGGACTTCGACATTGCTGAGATTGCGGAGACGGTGGGCAATGCTTTGACGGATTTGCTGCTGTCGCGGAACGAGGAGGATATTTTCAACGAGCAGAATCAGAACCTGGTGGCGGGGATTTCGTTGGCGGTGACGCGGGAGCTATTGGCGCAGTTACCGGAAACGACGACGGATCAGCGGACGTTGAATGCGGAAGATATTACGAAGTTGATTGAGCGGGCCCTGGTGCGGCACAACGCGCATGACATTGCGAAGAGTTTGATGATTCGGCGTCATGCGACCTTGGCGCAGATGGCGGCGCAGGAAGCGACGGGTCAGGAAGGTGGAAACAACGGTGTGGGCAAGCAGTTGGTGCGGGTGATTCGCCGGAATGGGGAAGTGGTGGCTTGGAATCAGAACAAGATCGAGATTGCGGTGCGGAAGGCGTTTTTGTCGTTGCACATGGATTCGAGTCCGGCGACGCGCATTGCCGAGGGGATGACGGCGAAGATGGAGGAGATCGGGCAGGAGTTTATTCATATCGAGGATTTGCAGGACAAGGTGCAGGAGGAACTGATGCGCCAGGGGCATTTCAAGGTGGCGGAAGCGTATATTTTGTATCGGGCGCATCGTTCGACGCAGCGGGAGCAGGATGATGCGGCGGCCCTGGCGGCGGCGGAAGGGGAGGATCCGCAGCAGGACTCGATGATCCTGGTGAAGAAGGACGACGGATCGACGTTTTTGTGGGATGGGCTGGATTTGAAGCGGCGGATTGAGTTCGCGATGATCGGCTTGGATTTGTGTCTGAGCGCGGAAGAGATCGAGCGGGAGTTGCACCGGTCCTTGTTCTCCGAGATGACGACGGGTGATTTGAAGAAGACCGTCATTTTGAATGCGCGGAGTTTGATTGAGAAAGACGCCGATTTCTCGAAGTTCGCGGGTCGGATTCTGCTGACTTACATCTATGAGGAGGTCACGGGCTGGGACATTGTGAAGGACGGGATTGAAGCCTTGCCGACGTTCCACCGGAAGGCTTTCAAGGCAAACCTGGTCCGGGGGATTCAGATCGAGCGATTGAGTCCGGGGTTGCAGGATTTCGATTTGGATCGGTTGGCGGAAGCGATCGATCCGGCGGCGGATTTGGATTTCGATTACCTGGGGATACAGACTTTGTATGACCGGTATTTGATCGTCGACAAGACTGCGAAGCCGCACCGTCGTTTGGAAGCACCGCAGTTGTTCTGGATGCGAGTGGCGATGGGATTGTTTGTGAACGAGAAGGAGAATCAGACGGAGAAAGTCATCGCGCTCTACAATTTGTATAAGGGGCGTCGTTTTTGTTCGTCGACGCCGACCTTGTTCAATTCGGGGACGATGCATTCGCAGTTGTCGTCCTGTTATCTTTACAAGGTCGACGACAGTATTGAGTCGATCATGCAGCGTGGGATCGCGGAGAACGCGTATCTTTCGAAGTGGGCCGGTGGATTGGGGGGATCGTGGACGGCGGTGCGTGGGACGGGGAGTTACATCAAGGGCACGAACGGCGAGAGCCAGGGGGTGATTCCGTTTTTGAAGCTGCACAACGATCAGTTGGTGGCGGTGAACCAGGGCGGGAAGCGTCGTGGGTCCGGGTGTGCTTACCTGGAGACGTGGCATGTGGACATCGTGGACTTTTTGGAATTGCGGAAGAACACGGGGGACGACCGGCGGCGGACGCACGACATGAACACGGCGAACTGGATTCCCGATTTGTTCATGAAGCGGATGGAAGCGCGCGAGGACTGGACCTTGTTTCGGAGCAACGAAGCGCCCGACCTGCATGATTTGTATGGGAAAGCGTTTGAAGATCGATACCAGGAATACGAAGCGCGGGCGGAACGCGGCGAGATGTTCGGCAAGAAGATACCGGCGATCGAGTTGTGGAAGCAGATGTTAAAGATGATCTTCGAGACGGGGCATCCTTGGATCACGTTCAAGGACCCGTGCAATGTGCGGAGTCCGCAGGATCATGCGGGTGTGATTCACAGCTCGAACCTGTGCACGGAGATTACGCTCAACACGAGCGACCAGGAGACGGCGGTTTGTAATTTGGGGTCGGTGGTTTTGGATTCGCACTTGAATGCGGACGGGGAGATCGACCACGAGAAATTGCGTGAGACGATCCGGATTGCGGTGCGGGCTTTGGACAACGTGATTGATATCAACTTTTACCCGACGGAAGCGGCGAAGACTGCGAACAGCCGGCATCGTCCGGTGGGAATGGGAGTGATGGGATTGCAGAACGCCTTGCACATGCGGGACGTGGCCTTTGCCTCGGCGGAGGCAGTGGAATTCAACGATGAATTCATGGAGGCGATTGCGTATTACGCGTATGAGGCCTCGAGTGATTTGGCGGGTGAGCGCGGGACTTATTCGACCTATGAGGGATCGAAGTGGGATCGCGGATTATTGCCTGCGGACACCTTGGATTTGCTGGAGGAAGAGCGCGGGGAAGAAGTGGAAGTGCCGCGGGGCGGGAAGATGGATTGGGAAGTTTTGCGCGCGAAGATCGCGAAGAATGGGATGCGGAACAGCAACGTGTTGGCGATCGCACCGACGGCGACGATTTCGAACATCATGGGGAGCACGCCGTGCATTGAGCCGGCATACAAGAACCTCTTTGTGCGGAGTAACTTGTCGGGTGATTTCATTGTTTTGAATCAGTTTCTGGTGCGGGATTTGAAGAAGTTGAATCTCTGGAGCCAGGAGATGGTGGATCGGTTGAAGTATCACGATGGTGAGTTGACGGAGATCGATGAGATTCCGGACGACTTGAAGAAGAAGTATGCGACCGCGTTTCAGATTGATCATGAGTATTTCATTGAAGCGGCGGCGCGGCGGCAGAAGTGGATTGATCAGTCGCAGTCGGTGAATTTGTTCCTGGCGACGCCGGACTTGAAGAGTTTGTCGCACTTGTATCGCGCGGCATGGCACAAGGGATTGAAGACCACGTATTATTTGCGGACCTTGGGGGCGTCGAACATTGAGAAAGCGACGGTGAGCGTGAAGAAGGAGATTCGCGGGGTGACGGCGCAAGCGGTGGAAGCGGTGCAGTCGGGAGCGGCGGACGCGGAGACGGTGAAGAAGGAGTATACGCCGGAGGAAGTGAAGGCTTGCAGTATTGAAGCAGCGCTGAACGGGGAGGAGTGCGAGGCGTGTCAGTAGGGTACTTGCGAATTAGCAGTCCTTGGATGGCGGAGCCGGATGAGGGGGATGGTGCTGCGGGCAGTCGTGGTGAGGAGGAGTCGTCGGGGGGGTTGGGGCCGTTGTTGGTGGATTAGTTTGTTTTTCCGTTATCCCGTTATCCCGTTGACCCGTTGACCCGTTGACCCGTTGGGTGCGGCGG
>JBCCIR010000195.1:0-8703 GCA_039028175.1 Verrucomicrobiota bacterium | reverse complement strand
CGTTTTGCGGGGGTGAAGAGGTTAGGGTTTTGGGATGAGGTGGTGGTCTTGGTGGTGTTGGCGCTTGGGGGTGGTGGTGTGTGTTCTGGGGGGGTTGGATCCGGGGGTTTTGGGGCAGGAGGGGGTGGTATTGGAGGGGGAGGATGGGCAGTTTTTTTATGCGGTGGGGCCGGTGTTCGACTACGAGAACTATTACTCGCCGAGAGGCGGGCCATCGCAGTATGGAAAGTATAGCAGTCCGCGCTTGGTTACGTGGCCGACGGACGAGCGGGTGGCGGTATCGGGTGAAGGATTTGAGGAGCTATTTGGATCGGGCGGGGTGTATGATTTTGGGAATGGTGCGAAAGAGGCGGGATTGGAACTGGGGGATGGGATTGTGATTTTTGCGCCGGACAAGGACATGGTTTTTGCGCGTGGGACGGAAGAGCAAATGGTGGCGGTGAGTGCTTTTTGGTTCGAGGCGGCTAGATTCTATAAGGACTTGAGGATTCAAGTTTCGCTCTGGGGCGTGAGTAACGCGGTGATGGAAGATTTGGACCCGAGAAAACTGCTGCCTGATCTCGATGATTTTTTGGCGCTTCCGCATTCGGAGCGGGAGTTCCTGCAGACTCAAACAATGGTGTCACGATTCGATCAAAGAACTCGCATTAATGTTCGATGGAAGGGGCCGAATCGTGGAGAGCCTGGCGCGGGAGAAGGCCACCATTCCGGGGCTCTGTTTTCCCGATACGAGATCGATCCCAAATTGCGATCTGATGGCCGGAGGATTGATTTGAATTTTGTACATCTTCTTAAAGGGCAGGCGAAGGACTCTGCGGCGGTGGCGAAGCTGGAGTTGGCGGTGAAGCGCAGCATTGGGATTGGTGAGACGGAGGTGATCGCGGCGCATCCTTGGCCGGAGCGGGAAGGATGGCGTATTTTTGTGATTGTGCGGGGGGAGATGCGGGATGCGGGGATCGATCTTTATGGGGGACTTGCTCGATCCTGGATGGAGCGTGGTGGCGAGTTTAAATTGATACCAGCTGATGACAGTGTTAGTGAAAATCGGTAGGATATTGTGGTTGGGGCGCGTGGTGATTTTGATGGTTGCCTTTTTGGGCATTGGGAATCTTTGGAGCGCAGATGATGGGGAAGCTGAGGGGAAGGCCGGGGGCGGGCAGATGAAGACTGCTACGATTCAGGTCCTGGGGGGGTGGAGGTATCCGACGACGTCACGGCTGGGCGAGACCGTGGAGCAGGAGGATGCGTGGGGGAGTTTGACAGAAGAGCAAATTGCTCGGAAGGAAGCGACGGAAACGCGGGTAACGGTTACAGTGGATGGGCAAGAGGTGGGGTTGATTGCGTATGACCAGAAGGAGGTGTTTGAGAGGGCGGGTGTTACGTTTGGCGAAGGGAGTTTCGCGTGGTGGTTACCGCTTTTGCGTAAGATGGTTGTGCGGCTACCGGAGAGTGAGCTTGAGTTGATAGAAGCATATGTGGGCTCCGTGTCGATGGATGTGCCCCGGAGCGTGAAAGTGCGTGCGACGTGCCTGGCGTATGATGATGTGGATTTCGGCGCCAGCGTATTGAAGGAGCAGCCATTGACGCTTGATGATTTGATTGAGGCGGGGAGGGAGCGGGTGGAAGTGGTGGACGAGGTGAACGTGATGATGCGGAGTGGGCAGAGGGCCAAGAATGTGAACGGAAGCCTAAAGAAGAACGATACACGGGGGTTTTCGTCGCTTGAAGTAGACCCGCATATTGGACCCGATGGGCGCACGGTAGATTTAAACTTTGTATACGAGATCAAGCGGGTGATTCCGCTTGCCGGAGAGGGTGAGGGCGGCGCCGACGGTCGTACGGAGCGGGAGGTGTTTATTGCGCATGAGGTAACCACGTCGGTGACGTTGCAGGAGGGGTATCCGGCGTTGATTGAATTGGGGTATGGCGGGGCGCGGGATCCGCGGCGATATTTTGTGGCGATCGGGGTCTATTTGGTGGAGTTGCCGGGGGACGGGGAATCGTTTGTGCGGGAGGTGGGGGAGGAGTGATGGGGTAGGTTGGCGGCAGGCGGGGCGCCTGCCCTACAATGAGGGTGGGGATGGGGCCTTGTGGGAGAGGAGGCGGCGCGGTCGGGCCATTCTTCGCCGAGGCTACGAAGGCAACGGTGCCCGCGCCTCCATTTAGGAGTTTTGAGTGGGGGAAGGGGTTGGTGTGGGAGCGGGTTTTGAAGCGGGGGGTTGGATGAAGTCGGCGACTTTGGATTCTAGGCGGGTGGGGATGATGGTTTGGAGGAGGACGTCGTTGGCTTCGTAGTCCTGGGAGAGGATTTTGCCTTCGCGGTGGAGGAGGGCGACGAGGTCCTGGCGGGATTGGGGGATGCGGAGGTCGAGCTTGAGGACGCGGTCGAGGAGCATCTCGTTCATGCGATGAGCCAGGAGATCGAGGCCTTCGCCGGTTTCCACGGAGATGAAGAGCGCGTTTTCGAAGTGGGTTTTGAGTTCGTGGAGGCGGGTGGGGTTGTCGGCGAGGAGGTCGATCTTGTTGATGACCACGAGGATGCGTTTTTCTTCGGCGCCGAGTTCGGCGAGGACCTCCATGGTGGTTTTGAAGTGGTCGAAGATATCGGGATTGGAAGCGTCGAGGACGTGGAGGAGGAAATCGGCGAGGATGGCTTCTTCGAGCGTGGCTTTGAAAGCCTCGATGAGGCGGTGGGGGAGGTTGCGGATGAAGCCGACCGTATCGGTGAGGAGGAGATTTTGGCCGTCGGGCAGCGCGATCTTGCGGGTGGTGGGATCGAGGGTGGCGAAGACCTGATCTTCGACGTAGACCTCGGAGCCGGTGAGTTTATTGAGGAGCGAGGACTTACCGGCGTTGGTGTATCCGACGATGGACGCGGTGGGGACGGGGGTTTTGAGGCGTTCTTTGCGTTGGGTATCGCGGACTTTCACCACGTGTTCGAGTTCGGCCTTGATGCGGTCGATGCGTTTGCGGGCGATGCGGCGGTCGACTTCGATTTGTTTTTCCCCTTCGCCCCGGGCTGCGCCGGCGCCGCCTTTGCCGCCTCCGGAGCCGCCGCCCTGGCGGTCGAGGTGGGCCCACATGCGGGCGAGGCGGGGGAGGGAATATTCCATGCGGGCGAGCTCGACCTGGAGGCGGGCTTCCTTGGTCTGGGCGCGCATGTTGAAGATATCGAGGATGATTTCCTGGCGATCGATCGTGGTAAGATCGGCTTCTTCTTCCCATGCACGTTGCTGGGAGGGGGAGAGTTCGTTGTCGAAGATGATGCAATCGCAGTCGAGCTCCTTGGCGAGCTCCATGAGTTCATGGGCTTTGCCTTTGCCCATGAGGTAACGCTTGTTGGAGTCGCGGACGAAGACGCACTCGACCTGGACCACTCCGATGTCGAGGGTTTCGACGAGTTCTTTGAGTTCGACGAGGAGGGATTGGGCGGAGGATTCGTCGTCGCGCTGGAAATACGCGCCCACGAGGAGGGCGCGCTCGACCATTTTGGGTTTTTCGCGGACGTCGAACATGATTTGAGCTGTCGGCTGTCGGCTGTCGGCTTTCAGCTTTCAGACTTCAGCTGGGGTGGCAGCGCGTGCAAGGGGTAATAAACCATCGAATGGGGTGTGGTGGGTAGGAAATGTTTTGGGGCGGCGACGTGCCAGGGAGCGGACGACTGGGGCCAGTCGTCCCTACCGGGGCGCGGGTGAGGGGAACGATATTGGGGGGGAGGGGAGAGTTTGGGGGGGAGGGGAGAGTTAGTTGCCGGCTTGGTTGAGCCAGGATTTGAGGGTGGCGAGGTCGGATTCCATGTCGGCGATGGAGAGGGCGGCTTTGTCGTCGGATTTCATGTGGTATTCGACGTGGAGGTTGTAGGGACCGGTGAAGCCGCCTTTGGCGAGCATGGCGAAGATTCTTTTGTGGTCGTGTGAGGAATCGGCGAGGGGACCGAAGTGGAAGCCGTTCTCGGTGTAGGCAGGGCCTTTGACGTAGAGCATTTCGATGCGGGGGAGCATGAGGGCGAGGTTCTGGGGCCAGGCTTTACCGCCTTCGACGAGGGCGTGACCGATGTCGTATCCGGAGGCGAAGCGGTTCTTGGGGTAATCCTTCATGAGGTAGAACAGGTCCCAGAGGTTCGCGCCGCAGTAATTGGCGCCGGAGTGATTTTGGTAGAGGGCCTGCATGTCGACCTCGTCGACGAGATCGATGAGGCGGCCGAGGGGGGCCTTGAAGGATTCGAGTTGATCCTGGAGCGGGGTTTTGCCGGAGAGATCGTATTTGTAGTAGGCCATGCGGAAGCTGGGGATGCCGAGATCGGCGGCGGTTTTGAGGACCGTCTCGGTGTGTTGTTCTTTCGTCACGTCGTTGAGGTCGGAGGCCATCGTGAAGATGCGGAGGTCACGTTTTTCGAGGGCTTTGACGAGTTTGGGGAGATCGCGTTGCACGTTTTCGGGGAGGACGTGGCCTTTGCCGCGGACCGTGGCTTCGATGCCTTGGAAGCCGAGGTCGGCGATGATATCGGCGAGTTCGTCGTAGGAGAATTCCTGGAGGGGTTTGATGAAGGTGCAGAATTCGCGGTCGGCGGGGACGTCTTTGGCGGCGAGGGCGGGGGTTCCTGCCAAGGCGCTGCCGGCGGCGGCCAGAGCGCTCGTTTTGAGGAAGTTACGACGGGATGACTGAGGGGAGGAGTTCATGATCAGAGAGTTTTGTTGGGTTGGTATTTGGGCGTGGGGAGGGTGACAGGGTATGGCGGTTGGAGCGGGGATTCAAGGGGGGAAGGCGGGGTTGTGAGCGAGGGCTGAGATGGACTATTTTGTTAGGGTGTGGGCCTCAAAAAAAGGGACGCCCACGTTGGCAGGCGTCCCTTTCGTTTGTTCCCGTATTTTTTCCGCTCGGAAAGCTTTAGCGGCAGTAGCTGGGGCGGTATCCGTAGCTATAGCCGTAAGAGGGGCGGTAGTAGTGTGAGGATCGGTATTGGATTCTGGGCGAGCGATACGTGCGGTGGTAGGTGGGGTATTTGGGGGCGCAGTAATCGCTGTAGGTTTTGACGTAGACCGTCCGGTAGACGGGGCGTCCGCAGGAGTCGTATCCGCAGAAGGTTTTCTTGTAGTAACCGGCGTCGGCGGTGGCGGCGAACACCGTGAGGGCGAGGGCGGCGATGGCGAGGCTTAGGAATGTTTTCATGGGTATTTTGTTAGTCGGTTAGTCGATTGATCGGTTTGGGGGTTGGACGGGATGGATTGGAAAGTATTCGATTGAGTTTCGCAGTGACGCAGTCGCGCAGTTTCGCAGGAAGAGAGGAGCGGACGTCAGCTGGTGAGGCTGACGTCCGCTGAGTTGGCTTAGCGGCAGTAGGAGCGGGAGGAGTAGCCGCGGCTATAGCTATTGTAGCTGGGGCGATAGCTGTAGGATCGGTAGCTGGGGCGGTAGCTGTAAGAGCGGGAGGAGTAGGATTTCCGGAGCGAGGATGCGCCGTGGTAGGGGTAGGCGGGTTTGGCGAAGTAGCTGCGGGAGGAGTATCCGCGGCTGTAGCCGCTGCCGTATGATTTGCTATAGCTGGGTTTGCAGTAGGTGTGTCCGCCGGCTTCGGCGGTGCCGGTGAAGGTGAAGAAGGCGGCGCCGGCGATGGCGAGGGTCATGGTGGTAGCTAAGAGGCTGGTTTTCATGGGATTGTGTCTTTCTAGGTTTGGGTTGGGGGCGTGTCTGATGCCCCTTGGAGCCGCTTGTGGTTGGGGGGTTGGACGGGATCGAATGGGAAGTATTCGATTTGATTGGTCGGACGGTCGGACGGTCGGACGGTCCTTCGGTCGGGGGAGGGGTTCTTGGAAGGTTGCGCGGGTAGTCCTCGCTAGCGCTCGGAGGCTCGATAGGGACATCTCGCCCCACCTTTGACTTTTGGGCGGGCGGGAGGTTAGGGAGGAACGTTGCGGACGATCCGGAGGATCGTCCCTACCGTTGAGGCAGATGGGGCGGGGACACTTTTTTGGAAAGTGTTAGCGGCGGGCGGCTTTGTATCGGGAGAGGCGGGTGGTGTATCGCGAGCTGAGGGTGGGGCGATAGGAGCGGGGGACGGCGCGGACGACGGGTTGGGAGTAGGCGGAGCGGAGGGAAGCGGCGCCGTGGTAGGGGTAGGCGGGTTTGGCGAAGGTGGCGCGGGGGACCGTGGCGTATGAGCGGGCGCCATTTGTGATTTTGGCGTAACCGGTGGCGGAGCGGGAGTATCCTCCGGCGAAGGCGGCGGTGGTGAGGGTGAGCGAGGCGGCGATGAGGGTGAGGGCGATGATGATTTTCATGGGATGGGGATGGGTTTGGGTTGGGATCAGGGCGAAAGACAATATGAGGGAAAGCGAGTGAGAAGGGAAGGATAGAGTGACAGGGAGGGGCGGACATTTGGACATTACACGTGTAACGTTTGGATGTCCGCGTGGGGGAACCTGAATGGGCGTCGGGATACGTCCTGGAAGTGCGCTCTCGGCGAGAGCGCGCTACCTTAGCCATTTGGGCAGGCGGCGTTAGTTGGGGATATGAATGGCGTGGCCAAATGCTGCGCCGGTGGCTTCGTGGATGGCTTCGGAGAGGGTGGGGTGGGCGTGGATGGTGGTTTCCAACTCGTCGGCGGTGGCTTCGAGGGTGATGGCCAGGCCCATTTCCGCGATGAGCTCGGTGGCTTCGGGGCCGATGATGTGGGCGCCGAGGAGTTCGCCGTGGGGTTTACCGAAGATGAGTTTCACGAAGCCTTCGGAATCGCCGGCGGCGAGGGCGCGGCCGCTGGCGGAGAAGGGAAACTTGCCGACGGTGTATTCGAGATTTTGTTCCTCGCAGGCCCGTTCGGTGAGACCGATGGAAGCGACTTCGGGATGGCAGTAGGTGCAGCCGGGGAAGATGTCGACTTTCTTGGGGGTATAGCCTTCGACGAAGATGCCGTCGATGGCCTGGATGGCCTCGAAGCTGGCCACGTGCGCGAGCCAGGGGGGACCGATGATATCGCCCGCGGCGTAGACATTGGGGACCGAGGTTTGGTATCGGTCGTCGAGTTGGATGTATCCGCGATCGGTGAGTGCGATGGAGTCGGCGCCGCCGGGGAGGATGGGTTGCACGCCGACGGCGACGAGAGTCACATCGGCATTTAGTGTTTGGGAATCGCCTCCGGCGGCGGGTTCCACCATGAGGGAGACGCCGTTTTCGTTGACTTGGGCGGCGGTAGTTATGTGTGAGAGGAGGAAATTGATGCCTTGTTTTTTGAAGGAGCGTTCGAGGGCGACGGAGACCTCCGTGTCTTCGACGGGGAGGAGGTGGTCCATCATTTCGACGATCGTGACCTTCGTACCGAAGGCGTTGTAGAAGTAGGCGAACTCCACGCCGATGGCGCCGGCGCCGATGATGATCATGCTTTCGGGTTGTTTCTCGAGGAGCATGGCTTCCTTGGAAGAGATGACGCGGGTGCCGTCGTAGGGGAGGAAGGGCAGCTCACGCGAGGCGCAGCCGGTGGCGACGAGGACGTGGGCAGCTTCGTGGGTTTCCGATTGGCCGTCGGTGTTGGTGACCGAGACCTGGTGGGCGCCGGAGCTGGTGGTGCCGGCGAGGGCGCCGTGGCCGCGGAGGTAATTGATACCGTTCTTTTTGAAGAGGAACTCGATGCCGCCGCAGAGGCGATCGGACACTTCTCGGGAGCGGCCGATGACCTTGGACCAGTCGTAGGCGAGGTTATCGAAGGAGAAGCCGAATTCGCCGGCTTTGTCTTTGAGGAAGTGGTATTGGGAGGCGTTTTTGAGGAGGGCTTTCGTGGGGATGCAGCCCCAGTTGAGGCAGGTGCCGCCGGCGCGATCGGATTCGATGCAGGCGACTTTTTTGCCAAGTTGGGCGGCGCGGATGGCGCCGACGTATCCGGCGGGGCCGCCGCCGATGACGATGAGGTCGTAGGACATTAGTTAGCTTTTAGCGGTTAGCGATGAGCCGTTGGCTGGCGGCGGGGCCGCCGATTACACGAGCATGAGAGCCGGATTTTCGAGGAGCGTTTTGAGTTCGTTGAGGTAGTGAGCGCCGATGGCGCCGTCGACGACGCGGTGGTCGCAGCTGAGGCCGATGGACATGCGTTGGCCGGGAACCACCGTGTTGGTTTCGGGATCGACGACGGGTTTGGCTTTGATGGCGCCGATGGAGAGGATGATGGACTGGGGGGGATTGATGATGGCGGCGAAGTGGTCGATACCGTAGGCGCCGAGGGTGGAGACCGTCAGGGTGCCGCCTTGGAACTCGTTCGGGCTGAGGCGTTTGTTGCGGGCGCGCGCGGCGAGGTCTTTAACGGCGACGGAGATTTCGTTGAGGGATTTGGATTCGGCGTTGGGGATGACGGGCGTGACGAGGCCGTCGTCGATGGCGATGGCGACGGACAGGCCGATGGAATCGTATTGGACGATGTGGTCGCCGGCGAAAGAGGCGTTGACCTGGGGCACGGCGGCGACGGCGGCGACCGTCGCTTTCAGGACGAAATCGTTGAGCGTGTATTTGAAGGGGTCCTGGCCTTCGGGGGTGGCGGCGATGGCGGCGTCGTTGACTTGTTTGCGGAGGGCGAGGAGGGGGGCGGCGTCGATTTCGAGGTTGAGGTAGAAGTGTGGGATCGTGGTTTTGGATTCGAGAAGGCGTTGCGCGATGATGGAGCGCATGCCGGAGAGGGGGACTTGGGTGCCGGAGGGCATGGCGGAGACGGCTTTGCATGGG
>JBCCIR010000194.1:0-8864 GCA_039028175.1 Verrucomicrobiota bacterium | reverse complement strand
GTCCTCACCCCTGCCACCCCCCACCAAGAAAGAAAAGGAATCCCTTCCCGCCCCGCCCGAATCCAAACCAAAACCAAAAGCCGCCCCCGATAAAAAATCCAATCCCGATCCCAAGTGGGAACCCGACCCCGAACCAACCCTCCCAAAACCCGCTCCCAAACCGAAGTCCGAATCCGAATCCGAATCCAAACCCGAACCCGAACCCGAACCCACCCCCGCTAAGCCAAAACGAAAATCCCGCTTCTCCTTCGGCTTCAAATCAAAAGACAAAGAAACAACCGACGCCAAAGCCGACCCCGAACCCAAATCAAAAGCAAAAGCAAAAGCAAAGCCGAAACCCACTCCGAAAACCGAAGACGAAGCAGAAGACCCATATTAGGGCGCGGTAGCCGCGATCGTCGATCGCGGTGCCTTTCCATCCACCTTCTACCTTTTACTTTCACACCTTTTACGGCGCGCCACGCGCCTTTCCTTATGCCTCTCCTCCCCGACTCCGGCGCTTCAATCGACCTCTCCCCACGCGCCAAAATCATTCTCCGCGGGCCGGATCGCACCCGCTACCTCCAAGGCCAAATCACCAATGACCTCGCCCGCCTCGATCCCGGTCAAACCATCGAAGCCTGCCTCTGCAATGCCAAAGGCAAACTCGAAGCCCACGTCTTCGTCCGCGAAATCACCTTCCCCATTCCCAATGCGCCCGGCAAATCCGAAACCGTCTACCTGATCGACGCTCATCCCGATCTCGCCAACGACGACTTTCTCCTCAATCGCCTCGACAAATACCTCATCGCCGACGACTGCGAACTCGCGGACGCCACCAATGACTTTCACCTCCTCCACCTGATCCCCCCACCCGAAACCCCTCCCCAACCAAAAGCCCCGGACGACACGTTCTCCTTCCACGCCACCCGCTTCGGCCTGCCCGGCATCGACCTGCTCGCCAACTCCCTCCACGACACCATCTCCCCGCCCCCCAACCTCCCCGTCCTCACCGACGAACGAGCCGCCGCCCTTCGCATCATCCATGGCACCCCCACCTGGGGCCGCGAACTCAACCCCGACATCCTCCCCCCAGAAGCCGGCCCGGACTTCATCGAACGAAACATCTCCTACACCAAAGGCTGCTACATCGGACAGGAAACCATCTCCCGCCTCAAATCCGTCGGCCGCGTAAACAAACAACTCGCCGCCCTCATCACCCCCCACCCCCCCTCCGAAACCCCTCCAAGCCCTGGCTGGAACCTCTTCCCAGAGTCAGACCCTGAGTCCAAACCCGTCGGCACACTCACCTCCACCGCCCTCCACCCCGGCCTCAATACCACCATCGCCCTCGCCTTCGTCAAAACCGCCCATCTCACCCCCGGGACCCGCCTCCTCGCCGCCCCACCCGGGACCAATCCACAGATTAGCCCTTGCGAAACCGTCGAAATTCGGGAAACTCCAATAAGGCAAAAAGGCAACATCCCTTGACCTTTCGCCCCGCGTCCCCCACCCGCCTCAGCCACACCCCACCATGACACACTCATCATCCCGCCGCGCCCCTCGCCGCTTCGGCTGGTCTCTCCTTCTCGCCGCCCTCACCCTCCTCGCCTGTCTCTTCCACGCCGCCTCTCCGATCCACGCCGCCAAAGCAGGAGAAGAAAACCTCGTCACCCTCAAAGTCGTCTTCAAAGACGAAAACCGCAAAATCCTCATCCAACTCGACCCCGACGCCGCGCCACAACACGTCGCAAACTTCAAAAAACTCGTCGGCGAAGGCTTCTACGACGGCCAGGCTTTCCACCGCATCATTCGCGGATTCATCATCCAGGTCGGCGACCCCCTCTCTAAGGACCCCTCCCAAAAAGACAGCTGGGGAACCGGCGGCCCCGGCCATTCCATCCCGTCGGAAATCGGACTCCCTCACAACCGCGGCGCCGTCGCCATGGCCCGCCTCCACAACAACAACCCAAATAAAGAATCCAACGGTAGCCAATTCTACTTCTGCCTCACCCCCATCCCTCAACTCGACAAAGATTACACCGTCTTCGGAAAAGTCGTCGAAGGCATGGATGTTCTCGATGCCATGGCCGACTCCCTAACCGATAGCAACGACAACCCCGTCCGCCGCATCGAAATCAAAACCGCCGCCGTTGGCGATGTCGGGGCCATCGGCTCCATCGCCATGCCCAACCCGGTCGCCGGCACCAAGAAAGCCATCGCCGCCATCCCCAACCCCCTCAACATGTTCGGCAAAAAAGACGCCGACCTCTCCAACGAACCCGCCGCATACGGCGATCAAACAGTCCCCGAAGGCGACCTCCCCGATGTCGAATACGCCGCGGAAATGACCGATCTCGATTCATCCCCACCCGCTGACTCCCCCGAAAAAGAAGGCTTCATGAGCAAGCTCAACCCCTTCAGCGGGAAAAAAGAAGAAATCCCACCCGGTCCCGACGGCGAACCGGCCGCCGATACCATCGCCGCCGCAGAGACCACCACCACCGAAGACAAAGACGGTCTCCTTAAAAAAATGAACCCCTTCAGCGGAGAAAAAGATTACGGCATCCCCGAAACACCCAAACCCATCCCCGCACCCGCCGAAGCAACCGCCGTCGTAGACGCCCCTTCCGATCCCACCCCTTCCGCGGAGGAAAAACAAAGCTTCCTCAGCAAGATGAACCCCTTCGGAGGAAGCAAAGACCACGGCATTCCCGAAACCCCGAAACCGATCCCCGCCCCACCCGAAGCGACCGCCGTCGCAGACGCCCCTTCCGATCCCGCACCGCCCACCGAAAACAAAAGCAGCTTCCTCAGCAAAATGAACCCCTTCGGCGGGAAAAAAGATCACGGCATCCCCGAAACCCCCGACCCCATCTCCGCGCCCGAACCCACCGCTCCACCAACTCCCGCTCCCACTCCCGCGCCAGCTCCAGCATCGATCCCCAACACTCTCCCCGATGTCGAATACGCCTCCCAAATGTCGGACCTCGACTCTTCCCCTCCTACCGAAAAAGAAAGCGGCGGTTTCTTCAGCAAACTCAATCCCTTCGGCGGAAAGAAAGACAAGAAAAGTGGCGACGCCACCACCGCCGACTCCATCGATGTCGCCGCCGCCCCGACCGATCAACCCGCCGATCGCAACATCCCTGCCCCGCCTCCCCTCCCCACGGATGATCAGTCCGCTCCCCCCGCTGATCCCGCCACGAATTCCGATATCCCCTCAGAACCTCTCGGTGGCCTCGAAAAAATCTCCCAACTGAACTTCGGCACCGACGGTGACGGCTCCGCCCCCAAGCGGAAACCCAAAAAGACCGAAGCCGAAAAAGGCGGCTTCACCAAGTTCATCGAACGCCTCTGGTAACGCTCGCGTTGCCGCCCTTACTTCGCGTCTCGATCCCATCTTCCCTCCACTCTCCCGAGACCCTAAGAATACCATCGAGCAGCGCGTCCAATCGAATCAAGCCCTGCGCAATGAAATTCAAGATCAATCTCCTCTGCGCGTCTCTCATTGCCGCCTTCGTCGTCGCGGAGATCGTCGCCCGGTCCATTGGAAATACCCCATGGCAGTACCGCGAAAATGACGGTCATTCCGCAATTCACGAAGTCCACCCCGTTCTCGGATGGCGCCTGAAAGAAAACTCGACTCTGCTTCTCCCTTCCTTCGATCCGGAAAAGCCCGACATCACCTACACCTTCCTCAAAGACGGGATGCGCAAGTCGAATACATCCCAAGGTAATGCACCAGACCACCGCCCAAAACTGATCATTGTCGGTGGCTCCTACGCCCAAGGCTACGGACTCCCTGATCACGAAAGCCTCGGATGGCAAATCCAAGATCGCGTCCCCAATCTGGAAATTCTCAACTACGCCGTCGGAGCTTATGGCACCTACCAATCGCTACTACGGCTGCAAGACGCAATCACCCATTTAGACAATACGAAGATCGCCATCTACGGCTTTATTCAGCACCACGAAAGCCGCAATGTCGCCATGCCCGGTTGGGTCAGAATGCTGACTTGGTATTCCGGACGCCACTTTGAAGTTCCCTATGCCCTCTCGCAACCAGATGGCACCCTCGCTTACGGAAAAGAACGTTATCCCACGTGGCCCTTTCGAAACAAACTGGCCCTCGTCCCAGTAATGGAAGATGCCTGGTTCAACTTCAAAAATAGCGGCCGCAGTAGTCTAATGCGGGAAACAACAGAACGGCTCATTCTGGATATGAGAAAAACTTGTGAGGCCGAAAATATCACGTTCTACGTCGTTCTCCTGGAAGGCGATGACGAATGGAAAAAACACTACAGCGAGTTTCTCAACAACAATGAAATTAACGTGATCACCTTCCCTTTCAACGTCCCTCATGAGCGCAGGATTCCCGGTGACGGACACCCTGATGGAATTCACAATGCCCGCTGGGCGGACTACCTATCAGGTGCCATCCCCATGCTCTCCGCAGCAAACGACCCCTCCAAGAATTAACACCATCTTCCCACCCTCGACCTGGTGGAGGCGGTCAATCAACCCATCACGATTTAAGAATCTGTGGGTTTGTTAGAAGATTGAACGTTTAACGCTTGACTTCGGTCTTACACTGTGATATAAACGCCAGCACCATTTTACAAAAATTTTCAACAATGCCGTTAAACAGAAATATACAGATCGACCCCGGTTGTCCGGTTGCTCGTTGGCATTTGTTTATGCCCGCGATGTCGATCGCCGCTACCCGGATGGAGGCAAGCTCCCTTACAAAAGGGCTCGCCCACTTGGATTACCGTAGCGGTAATGAAACAACCCAGGAGGCCCGGTTCACGTAAACCGATTGAAGTAACCATTCCTCAATTTGCGTGAACCTCGCTCTCCGAAAGGAAGCGAGGTTTTCCTTTGTAACTTTTTCAAAATCAACAATTAATCAACAACAATCCAATACGAATAAAAACGACTTTTAACAACTGATACGCTGGTATCAGCGACAAAAAAACCCGCCGTCAGCGCGAACTGACGGCGGGCCGCAGAGGCAAATACCGATCGAAACTGGTTCGACAGCAATGCCCCGTCTCAAGACGCGCATTATAAATGAATCAGATTGGACGGTCAAACCGGAGAAGGACGCCACGCGTCCCACCGACGACCTATGCCTGAAATTTCGATCAACCATTTGCCTCCATGTCGCCACCGGCAAACCAGGAGGCTTTATGGGAGGTGTGCCTGCCAAACACCGAAACGTCCGCCATGAAAACCCGCGGCTGTGTCTTCACCAAAGAGGCATCGGTGTTCGTTCTTTATTTATTCATTCATTGCTCATGAGCACTCGCATCCGCCTGTGCTCATGAACCAACAAGACACGCAATTGAGTCCGCGTTGTCTGTAAAGAAACAGGCCCACCGCCAGTCGCTCGCCCGATCCGGCCGTGACCGCCTCGCGCACTCCGGTCCGCACCGCCCATTAAAATAATCATGTCTCAACCGCGCTTCAATCTCATCCCCTTAAGGATTGGATTGAGCCAATGCTAAACAGACTACGGGCGCCGCTCGCAGACCACCTTAACCGTGCCGAGGCACTGCGTCACCTGCTCGCTCCCGCCGAAACACCGGCGCCGCCTCCCTTTCTTTGCAGTCTAAGCGCGGACTCAATGGCGTCTCTTGCCCACACAAAACTTTAATTCCTATTCCACACGTCGTGCATCAGCATGCCGGAGAGTCTCCAAAACTCACCTGCCCGGGGCGGCACCGGGACGACGTGCCATCATTCCCAGTTTCAAACGGGGGTCGAAGTGTCAAAAGATCGCACGGCTGCCTTGCAAGCAGCAGGACCGGGCGCGATACCCGGCGACTCCACCATTTATTCCACCCCCAGATCCCATGCTCATCTGGATCAAACATCATGTTTGCGTGGCGAGGTCGAAGAAGCCGAGACGCGTGCCTTGGAAGCACGAGAAAGTGAGTGCGAGTCTCACCGCCGCGACCATTTAACACTACAACCAAATCAAAGACCTTGGCGGCCTGGCGTCACGAGATGCCCCTGTCGTAAGACAGGAAAAGGGACAGCAGCCCTGTCTGTCCGCCCACGAGAAATCGCGGGACACCCAGGCAAACCCAACCCTGTAAGCTTCGGAGCCGGAAATACCGGACCGGAGCTATACCGGAAGATGGGAGATGCTCCTTCCCGGAGCGGCAAGTGCTCAACGGGAAGCCGGGCTTCGCAACCCGGAGAATCTCCACGCAAACATCGACGGCTAAGGGTCAAGGGCAGACGCACGGTGCGAGGCGATTATTGCCACCGAGAACCGTGCGCCAGTTGATCGGTAACGGTTCGATAACAGCCGGCTTTAAGCAGGCTGATGAGAACCGAAGTCGCGTAAACCGTTCGAGTCCTGAGGCAACAGGCCGGACATGAGGCGTGTGGCATTTCGTGGCCCAAAAGGTCGCGAAACCACCGGACGTGCACGTCTCACAGAAGGGCATTTCGACGTTCAGCTTAACGGTTGAGCGCCAGGCTAGAAACCTGGATGTAGCGGGTTCGACTCCCGCAACGTCACCTAAACGCAAAGACGCGTCCACCGAATCGCGAAAATGGCTTAAGTCCTGACCCGCATCGCGGGAATCAGGGTCCAAGAGGGCCCGCAAGGTCTTCGCGGATCGATCGAACGCCGCACGGTGGGGCTAGCACCCCTTCACTGCCCGCAAGGCAGACGGTAGGCCGATCGTCGAGTAGCGAAACGGTACGGGTGATCCGCCACACCCAAAAAAAGGCAGCCATGCAGAATTACCCTGGGTGAACCCCCGCGGTTCGCCAGGGTGGAAGAGCCGGGAAGGCGAGGCCCGCAAACCTCGCGATAATCCGGCACGAGATTCTGCGATATCAGGTGTCCTTCTCAGCCTGATATTCCTTTCCCTTATAAACCAAATTGCAGGCCGGGAAGACCCGACCCGGGGCTCATAACCCTGGTGACCCGGAGCATTACCGGGGCCTGCCACCACTTCTAAAAACGCATTCTAGGTGCTGCTCCCGACAGCGGACTGTAACCCCGTCGTCACAAAATAAGCCGGGAAGTCGACGAGTGGAGCATTACCACCAGCACCTACCACCCAACCTTTTCCTCCGTGGTGAAACAGCATCACAGCGGATTGTTAATCCGAAATTCATGGGGCGGAACCATGCGGAGGAGCCACTTTCCATCTCCAACCAACGGAGGTTCGCAAGGCTGGCGCGCTTATCGGTCTTGAACACCGTGATGGCCCTGACAGGCCGTGGGAGTTCGATCCTCTCAGCCTCCGCCACTTTCTACCCGTTCAACAATGCCCCGTAGCTCAATAGCAGAGCAGCCGCCTGATAAGCGGAAGACCCAGGAGCGTTACCGGGCGGGGCAACCACTTTCTCAAACCTAACCAATCGGTCGCATAGCTCACGCAAGAGAGCGCGTCCTTGAAGCGGACGAGGGCAGGGTGTGACTCCCTGGCGACCACCATCCCTCTACCCGGATCATTGGTGTAACAGCAACACAGCTGATTGTCGATCAGCAGACACGGGAGCGTCACCCGTATGATCCGCCACTTCCCTTTCATTCGTTCCCGTGGTGTAGCAGAAGCACACGACCCCGCGAAGGTCGAAGCCCAGGCGCACATCCTGGCGGGAATACCACTCTCAAACTCCTTCGAAGCATTAAAGTGATGCAGCGGTCTTTTAAACCGCAGAAGAGGGCGCGATACCCTCCGAGGGAACCATTCTCACATCCTCAATCTACGGGGACCATGGTGTAACCAGCTAGCATCCGGCTCTGTGAAAGCCGCGGTATCGGTGCAATGCGTGGGCCGCTTGCGGCCTCTTCATTCGGCATAGCGAAACTGGCATGGCTCGTGCAAAGCACGAGAAAAATCCGATTGGCCCCACCACTTTCCACGACGCTGTGGCCGAGGAGCGAGGCAAGCGGCTGCAACCCGCTTTACGGGGGTGCAATTCCCTCCAGCGTCTCCACTTCACTTGGCAACCCGAAACACCAATGAATTCCCTCGAAGCATTAAAGATCGAGTGGTCGCCGTTGCGACCGCCTCTCGGGCGAAGCCTACTCATCGCCACTGCCCTGCAGTGAAATGCAGCGGTCTTTTAAACCGCAGAAGCGGGCGCGATACCCGCCGGGGGAACCATTCACGATTGCCCCCTTCGCCTGAACTCCTCTGTGGCAGAGAAAGAAATGCACTCCTCTCGTAAAGGAGATCATGCCGGTGCGACGCCGGCCGGAGGAACCACCATTCTAACACCCACGTAGCCCAACAGCAGAGGCACTGCGGCGAGATCGCAGCCAGTGCAGGTGCAAATCCTGTCGTGGGTACCACTTTCCGTCCAAAAGCGGGGACTTGGTTCAAAAGCAGAACGCCTGTCTTACAAACAGGAAACGAGGGAGCATTACCTTCAGTCCCTACCACTTTTTCCCAACGCGGCATTGGTCCGGGGTGGGTGACCAAATTGGCGGACCGGGCGGCGCGAGACCATTTCTTGGCTGGCTAGGCGCCGTAAGCGGCGTTGGTTGAAACCAATAAAGCGAACGGGAACAACGCCAGACAAAAAATGGGCCGCGCTTCCTCCACCTGCGCCGCAAGCGGCGCGTCTTTCACAATATTCAAATCAATACCGACCGGTTCGGGAATTTGATCATCCACCCCGGTAGCACGACGCCGGTCTTCCAAACCGGAAACTTCGGAGCAATACCGAAATGCCGTACCACTCTCCACAACGATCCGGCGTTCCTCCACGGGTGTTCTAAGCCCACGGCATCACAGCAGGAGGGTAGAGCCGCGGGGTGCAACTCCTCCGCCGGATACCACACTCCCGTAGCTCAATCGGTAGAGCACCTGGCTTCGAACCAGGAGGCTGCAGGTTCAAGTCCC
>JBCCIR010000193.1:0-8874 GCA_039028175.1 Verrucomicrobiota bacterium | reverse complement strand
GTACCGAAGGATGCAAGAGTGGGGCAACGAGTGCTCGATACCCGCCACGCCCATGGTATCCGCCCCGATACCCCCCACCCCCATAGTAACCACCCCGATACCCGCCTCCATAATACCCCGCACTCCGATAATACCCGCCGCTACCCCCATAATACGTTGGCGCACAATAAGACCCACCTCCCTTATATCCATACCCCCCGTATCCATAGCCAGAGGGGTAATAATAACACCCCGCCACCCCCATCGACCCCACCACCAACAATCCCAGCCCAAACAACCGCCCCCGTTTCACCCAATTCTTTTTACGCGTCTCGTCCATGTCTCTTCAGCCTTTCTAGCTAGCTATCAATAGACTTGGACCACTCCCCCACCCCCCGTATTCAATCATTCCCCAAAATAAATTCTCCACCCCTCCCTCCCTAATTCTCCACCCCTCCCTCCCTTTCACCCGACCCCTGCCTGCCTCCCCCTTCTCCGCGGCCATAGCCGCGCAAATCCCCACTACCACGCCGCAGGCGCCACCAAAGCGCTGAAGGCGCGACGCATACCAGCCTGGGGCAACGCCCCAGGAATCACAAGACACCCGAACGCCTATCCTCCCACGTTCGCGAGCCGAAAGCCTAACTTACTTCCCGTAATCCACCGCGCGTCCGCCCCCCACCGAGTCCGGCGCCGCTTGCACCATCGGTGGCTTCACCGGCTTAGACTTCTTCCAGAAATGCCCCGTCCCCGTCCAACCATGCTGCGCCGCCCCAATCGGGATATGACCATGCGAATGCAAAGTCCGATGATGAAAACTATACGGGAAATGATTGTTCTGGCAGGCCGCCAGCCCAAAGGCAAAGGAGGCCAGAATTCCAGCCACCACCACTCGCGCTGCTCTATTTCGTGTTGAAGTCATGGGTTGGGTCATTACATTTCTTTTCTTCCGATCTCAATCAGAAATACCCGCACCTCCCGGCACGTTTCAAAAAAGACCAGAATTACAAACCACCATCCCGCCATGTCTCCACGATCACTTCAAGCATTTATCGCAATTTCCACCCTCTTTCTCGCCGCCTCCCTCCCCGCCGAGGACGAAAAACCCGCCCAATCCATCTACGATCAAGCCCTTAACGATATCGACGGCGCCCCCACCACCCTCCACCCCCACCGCGGAAAAGTCCTCCTCATCGTCAATACCGCCTCCCAATGCGGCGCCACCCCCCAATACGACACCCTCGTCGCCCTCCAAAATAAATACGGCGACAAAGATTTCACCGTCCTCGCCTTCCCCGCCAATAATTTCGGCGGCCAGGAGCCCGGCTCCAACGAAGAAATCAAAACCTTCTGCACCACCGAATACAACGTCAACTTCCCTCTCTTCGCCAAAGTCTCCGTCGCCGGCGAGGATAAACACCCCCTCTTCGCCCAACTCGCCGCCGCCGAAAACGATGACTTCACCGGCGATATCCAATGGAACTTCGAAAAAATCCTCGTCGGAAAAGACGGAAAAGTCCTCCGCCGCTATCGCACCCACACCGAACCCGACGATCCCGATCTCACCAACGCCATCGAAGCCGCCCTCGACGCCAAAGCCCCCGGCGCTCCCGATGGAGGCTGCGAAGACTGCTGAATCCCCCCCGCGCTTCCCCATTTGCCTTCTCCCAAAAGCCGCCGCATGATGGGCCTCGACGAATACCCACTTCATGCTCGATTGGTTAAGCGATAATCAAGCCCTCCTCACCTGGCTCGGCGGCGCCTCAGTCTTCATGCTCATCGGCTCCCTCGTCATCACCGGCGTCGTCATCGTCCGCATGAACGAAGACTACTTCCTCCCCGAACGCGACGCCGACCAATCCTTCGCCGAACTCCACCCCGTCCTCCGCTGGACCGGCCTCATCCTCAAAAACATCGCCGGCCTCATCCTCCTCATCGCCGGTACCGTGATGGTCTTCATCCCCGGGCAAGGTCTCATCGTCATGTTCATCGGCCTCATGCTCATGAACTTCCCCGGAAAACGAAAACTCGAACTCGGCCTCATCCGCCGCGCCCCCGTCTCCCGAGCCATCAACTGGCTCCGCGCCAAGGCCAATCGCCCCCCCCTCAACCTCCCCCCCGTCCCTGACTCTGGAGGCGCGGGCACCTGACCGCGCTGCCTCCCCACTCTCCCAAGTTCAGGTAGGGCGAGTTGTCCCCAACGAGCCGCCCGTTCGCCCTTACAATGCTAGCGGGCTCATAGATTCCCACGTCCTCGCTCAATCGCAGTCTCCAGCCAATCAAAACTTCACCCTCATTCGTGATTGCCTAATTCCTTAAAATTCCCAAACATCTAATCATTCTAAATAAAATAAATACCCGCCCATGGTCTCCAATCTTTCCCTCCCATCCTCTCCTCCCTCCATCCTGAACGATCTCCCCCTCTCCGATCTCTTCCCCCAATCACATCTCCCCGTCGCCCACGAATACTGCTCCGCCGGCGCCGTCCGCGTCGTCACCGCTAACCTCCGCCCCGACTTCGCCGGCCTCTTCGGTACCATCAATACCGGCGCCAACCCCAAGACCGCCGAAATCAGCGTGGTCGTCGAACGCCGCCACGATCGCATCACCGTCGACGGCCGCTCCTCCCGCGAACCCTCCCCCAATGGCCCCGATGTCCTCGCCCTCCTCCTCGCCGCCCGCGGCGATACCACTCCCCCTGCCCCCGACTCCAACAATCAACCCACGCCCCCACCAAGCCCCCACCAATTCTACACCGAACTCGCCCCCGCAACCGCCCTCCCCGAGGACGACGAAGAAGATTCCCCGCGCATCGATTGGTTCGAGTTCACCTGCGGTGTCGAAATCGATGGCAAACGTATCAACCTCATCCCCGCCATCGTCGACTTCCTCGCCTCCCAACCCGATTCCTTCCACCCCGATCTCCTCGCCAAGAAAAAACCCGGCACCACCATCCCCCTCGCCTGCAATGGCGATGTCATTCCCTTTCCCGCCGATCGCCTCCACTTTATCCTCTGCGCCCTCACCGAACTTCACGACCCCGCCGCCCTCAACCTCACCGGCACCCTGACATTACACCCTATGCGCGCCGCACAGGTCGCCGGCCTCTCAGAAGACGGCTCCGAACGCCGCTTCGTGCCCGATTCCCCCCACCAACTCCTCGCCAAAGCCCAAACCCTCCGCGAACTCGAAGACGCCAACGCCGAAAATACCGCCCCCGTCGACCCCGCCTTCCAGGGCTCCCTGCGCCCCTACCAGGCCCAGGGCTTCCACTGGCTCCAGTCGCTCCGCGAACAAAAGATGGGCGGCATCCTCGCCGATGACATGGGCCTCGGCAAAACCGTCCAAACCCTCGCCCACCTCCTCGCGGAAAAAAACAGCGGCCGCACCCAAAACCTCCCCAGCCTCATCGTCGCCCCCAAAAGCGTCCTCCATAATTGGGCCGCCGAAGCCAATAAGTTCGCCCCCAGCCTGCGCACCCTCATCCTCTCCGGACCCCAACGAAAAAAATACTTCCCCGTCCTCAATTCCGCCGACCTCGTCGTCACCTCCTACCCCCTCCTCACCCGCGACGCCGATTTCCTCTCCACCCAACCCTTTCACTCCATTATCCTCGACGAGGCACACCTCATCAAAAACTCGCGATCCCAACTCTTCCAAGCCGCCTGCCGCCTCGATGCCCGCCACCGCCTCTGCCTCAGCGGCACCCCCATCGAAAATCACCTCGGCGAACTCTGGTCCCTCTTCCACTTCCTCATGCCCGGCTTCCTCGGATCGGAACTCTCCTACCACGCCTCCTGCCGCATCCCCATCGAAAAATACCGCGACGAAGCCGCCCGCCAAAGACTCGCCGATCGCATCGCCCCCTTCATCCTCCGGCGTACCAAGCAATCCGTCGCCACCGATCTCCCGCCAAAAACCGAGATCATCCAGGAAATCGACCTCCACTCGCGACAAACAGAACTCTACGAAGCCGTCCGCGCCAGCCTCGATAAACGCGTCCAGGAAGAAATCGCCGAACGTGGATTCAAACGCTCCAAAATCCTCGTCCTCGACGCCCTCCTCAAACTCCGCCAAGTCTGCTGCCACCCTTCCCTCGTCAAACTCGAATCCCTCCGCCACTTCACCCAACCGAAATCAAACCCCGAGAGCGCCAAACTCGATCGCCTCGTCGAAATGCTCAACGAACTCGTCCCCGCCGGACGACGCATCCTCATCTTCTCTCAGTTCACCCAAATGCTCGACCTCATCGCCGCTGAGCTCGAGAAGAACAAAATCTCCTTCACCACCCTCACCGGCCAAACCCGCGACCGCAAAGCCGTTTGCGATACCTTCCAGTCTGGGAAAGTGCCCGTCTTCCTCATCTCCCTCCGGGCCGGCGGCACCGGCCTCAATCTCACCACCGCCGATACCGTCATTCATTTCGACCCCTGGTGGAACCCAGCCCTCGAAAGCCAGGCCACCGATCGCGCCTACCGCATCGGACAAAAAAATCCCGTCTTCGTCTACAAACTCATCACCCGCCGCACTATCGAAGAAAAAATCTTCTACCTGCAGCAGAAAAAACGGGCCCTCTACGACGGTATCCTCGCCAACGACGCTACCGCCGCCGCCAATCTCGACTTCAGCGAAGCAGACCTCAACCTCCTCATGGCCCCCAATCCAAAAGGGTAAGAACCATCCTTCGGATCGTCCGCAACGCATCTCCTAAAACCGTCCGTCCGCCCGAACATCGAAGGTGGGGCCCGTTGTCCCCAACGGGCCTCCGCAGCGCAGCCCAACGGGCGAAGCGAGGACTAAACCTCTCTACCTACCAATAGCCTTTCTCTACAAAGTACCCAAAAAAGCTAACTGCCAATCGCTACCTGCTTAACGCTAAGAAACCCCGCGGTTCTTCTCGTCAATCTGCGTGTTCAAGGTGCAGAAGTCGTAAATCCACCCGACCACAAACAACCCGCCCGTCAGCAGGTAAATAATCCCCGTCACCCACTTCCCCAAATAAAACCGGTGCAAACCAAACACGCCCAGGAAAGTCTGCAATATCCACGCCACCGAATAATCATACTTCCCCACCGCAAACCGCCGGTCCGCCTGACGATCCATTGACGGAATCAAAAACAAGTCAACGATCCACCCGATCAACAACAATCCGCCCGTCAAAAACCAAATCACCCCCGTCACCGGCTTCCCAAAATAAAACCGGTGCGACCCCAAAAACCCAAATATCCACAGCAGATACCCAATCACCATGCTGTGCGTCGAAGCCTCCGGCCGCGGAGACCCCCCGCTACTCTCAATAATCGCCTCACTCATAACACCCCCACTCTGCCCTCTCCCCACCCCCACGCCAACTACAAACCCCACAGCATTTTGCAACCCCCCCGCGCAACTGCGAGACTGCATAACTGCGCAACAGCGCGACCACATCGCGCTCAATACAAATACTCAGCCGCCATCCGATTCAACGCACACCGCGCCGCCGGAAACACATCCACCAACCGCTCATACACCCCGCGCACCGCAAACTCATCCGCCAACGGATGCCCGCCCGCCGCCCGAAACGCTTCCCGCGCCCCGCCCTCCTAAAAATCCGCCCCCGGCGCCCCGCGCCGCTCCGATCGCCGCGCCAAATACCGCGGAAACAATCCCGTCAAAAACATGAAATGATTCCCGCAATGCACGTGCAGCAAAAACCGGTCATAGTCGTTCGCCCGATCCAAGGCCTCCATGAAATCCACATGATACGAAAAATCCACCGCCGGTTCACCCCCCGCCAACCCAAACGGATTCCCCTGCGCATACTCCCCCAATGTCGCCGCCACGTAATCCGCCACCGACACTTCTTCAATCCCCGCCTCCTTCAAACTGTGCCGAACCAATACATAAAAATACAAGTTCACCGAGATATCGACCGGATACGCCAACTCCAAAACCGCCCGCAATAACCGCTCATCCTCCAACACCGCATTCAACGACTCCTCATCCTGCATCACCGTCTCCAAATAACCCCGCTGCTCCACCCCTCCCGTCAACGCCTCCGCAATAAACCGAAAATCCCGCCCCTCCAACCGCCGGCGACAACTCCTCGGCACCACCGCCTTCATCCCCGCCTCCCCCCTCGCTTGGTCAATAACTCACCCATCCTTAATTTAGTTAAGGTTCCTTAAACAATACCGCACCCCACCCCTCAAAGCCAACCCATTTCTTTCTCCCCACCTCATGCTACCGTACCCCGCCTCTGATTACCTATTACCTTCAACATTCCCACCTTTTACCGCCTCCCTCCCCATCCCATGTTCGCCCGCCTCCTCCTCCTTTTCATCACCGTCCCCCTCATCGAGCTGCTCCTGCTCATAAAAATCGCGCCCCGCATCGGAATCTACACCACGCTCATCCTGATCATCCTCACCGGTTTCATCGGCGCCGCCCTCACCCGATACCAAGGCCTCCGCACCCTCGCCAAATTCCAACAAGCCACGAACGAAGGCCGCATGCCACACCAGGAAGTCCTCGACGGCCTCATGATCCTCGTCGCCGGCGCCGTCCTCCTCACCCCCGGCTTCCTCACCGACGCCTTCGGCTTCGCCCTCCTCGTCCCCGCCGTCCGCACCGGCGTCCGCAAATACCTCGCCAAATACGTCAAAAATCACGTCCAAGTCGTCACCGCAGACATCAATACCGCCAACCCCGCCTCACCCCAACAATCCCACTTCCCCCCCGATCACCCCCGCGAAGAAAAAGTCGTCGACGCCAAAGTCATTGATACGAGTTCGGCCGACAAGTGACCGACGCCCCCCCTCGCCAGGACAAACTACAATTCTCTGGCTTAAAGCACCCGTTAGGCGCAATGATCGGCTATGAGCAGCAATCAACCACCGGAGTCGAATCCACCTCCCGTCCCCAAGCGAACTGAGAAAATAGAAATAACTGAAGAAATCTACAGAACTGCCATTCGCCGGAATTCCATTAGATGGATTCTCACCATCGGCTCTTCGCTGTTCGTTTTCGTGGTCCTATGGGAGTTCTTCAAGCAGGGATACATCGGATCGCTCTTCTTCACCTGTCTCGCTTCCGCTGGAGTCTACGCGATCCTCACCAAGGCCCTCCCCTACGCCGATCTCCCGTCAACGATGGTCTTCAAAAAATACAAAGAAAACCGGCGTCGCGCCCGCGTCCGCGAGAAGATGAACAAACAAGGGAAGCAAATCTAAAAAAATCGGCGCTAATCTGCGTCATCTGCGGACAAAAAAACTACCGCCCCAACCGTCGATCCTTCTCCTCCTGGCACGCCACACACAACGAAGCCGAGGGCTTCGCCAACAATCGCGCCACCGGAATATCTTCGCCACAAGCCTCGCACACGCCATAGGTGCCCTCATCCAAACGCTGCAACGCCAAGTCAATCTTCTCCACCAAGTTCCCCTCGTCCCCCGCAATCCGGTCCGTTACCCACATGGACGCAATCGCCGCCGCCTGATCTTGCGGGTCCCGGAATTCGCGCATCTCACCCGCCTCCAACCCACCACCGTGGTTCTTCAACTCCGCCACCATCATCTCCCGCTGCTCCAACAGCTTGGCCCGCAGTTCCGCCTCCTGCTTCTTGTCCATGATGCCCATACTATGCGACAAAATTCCCGTTTCGTCTCACAAAAATCATCCAGCATTTCCCATGCCACCGGGCCCCAGAGCCCCAATTCTCAAAGCGCCACGAACCAATCCCCTCTATTCAAATCTTGCGCCACCGGCGCAAGCAATCCTCCAAGCGCTGAAGGCGCGAAATATACCAACCTAGGGCACCGCCCTAGGCATGGACAGACGCCCGATCTTCCCTAACTCGTTCGCTCGCCCATCAACCTCGCCAATCGCCCAAACGTCTCCTCCTCAAACCCCATCCCCCGCTTCAACAAACAATCCCGCTCCAACGCATTCCCCTCCGCCGAAGCCGCCCGCCACGTCCCCCGGTCAATCGCCCCCACCCGCCACGGCCCAAACCCGCCCACCGGAATCGGAAAATCACTCCCGTGAAGAATCCGCTCCATCACCGCCTGCCCTCCCGCCAAGACCTTCGGCACCGTCCCGCTCCGAATCGGCGTGCTCAACGCCGAGTTGTCCCCATACAAATTCGGAAACTCCTCAAACATCTTCAACAATCCCGCCGTGTAATCCGGGTCCCACAAACCCGATCGCCCCGCACAATGCGCCGCAATCACCCGCACCCCACACTCCAAAGGCAATCGCAAAATCGCCGGGTCCGCATACTCCGGTCGCATCACCGGCAAACTCAGTTCCCCGCCCGTGTGCGATAGAAAAATCATCCCCGCCTCCGCCATCCGCTCCCAAAATCGCTGGTACCGCTTGTCCGAACAATTCACATTCAAACAATTCGGCAACAACTTCAAAACCGGCGCCCCTCTCTCGATGCACCGCTCCAATTCCTCCATCGCATCCGGCCGCCCCGGATGAATCGACGCCGCCGCCAAAAATATATCCGGATGCCGCTCCACCACCTCAAACAAATAATCGTTCGGCACGTGAAACCCTCCCTTCTCAGGCAACGGCTCCCCGTCATCACTATACGGAATGTCCTGCGCCAATAACACCGCCGCATCCAACGACGCCGATCCCTCCACCATCTCCACCAACCGCTCCACGTAAGCCTCATCCACCTTCCCCTTCCGAAACAAATCCCGCGGCATCCCATGCTCCCGCAACATCACCCCCCCCATAAACCGGTGATACAAAGTCCGAAACCGCACCCAACACCCGCTCCCCGAGCTCCCGTCCCCCACCAAATGCACATGACAATCAATCCGCCGCATCGCCGCCAATCCGACCCCCCGGCCGCGCGGGGGGGGGGGGGGGGGCGGGCGGCGGGGCCGCGCGGGGGGGGGGGGG
>JBCCIR010000192.1:0-9235 GCA_039028175.1 Verrucomicrobiota bacterium | reverse complement strand
GGAGGCGGGTGACGAGCATCCATCGGTAGGCGCGGACGAAGCGATCCTGCGGGGACGGGGGATCGGTTTTAGCCGGAGGGGAATCTTCGGCGGTATCGGGTGATGGCATAGGTGGTGGGAGTCGGATGGTATCGCGCGACCGGTATGGAGATAGCATACACGATAGGGACGGGGGGTGCGGGGTGGCAAAGGATTTATTTTTTTGGGGGGGATGTGAAGGGCAGGGAAGGTCGAGAAAGGTAGTCCTCGCTACGCCCTTCGGGCTTCACTGCGGAGGCCCGTTGGGGACAACGGGCCCCGCCTTCGTCAATTGGGCGTGCCATTGCGCCAAGGAAAGTCGTTTCGGGCGAGCGGGCCGCACGCCCCTACCGAGGAGAAGGAAGACTGACGGTCAGGCTTTGGATTTTTCGGGGGGGGCGATGGTGGGGTTGGCCTTGTGCTCTTCGCCGGTGAGTTTCATGCCGATCCGTTTGGAGACGCCGTATTCTTCCATGGTGACTCCGTACATGATATCGGCGCGGCTCATGGTTCTTTTGCTGTGGGTGACGATGACGAACTGGCTTTGGCCGATGAAGCGATCGAGGACGCGGAGGAAGCGTTCGATATTGGACTCGTCGAGGGGAGCGTCGAGTTCGTCGAGGACGCAGAAGGGGGAGGGTTTGACCATGTAGATGGCGAAGAGCAGGGCGACTGCGGTCATGGAGCGTTCGCCGCCGGAGAGGAGGGAGATGGACTGGAGTTTTTTGCCGGGAGGTTTTGCGATGATCTCGATACCGCATTCGAGGGGATCGGATTCGTCCATGAGGACGAGGTCTGCTTTGGCGCCCTTCCCAAAGAGTTCGCTAAACATGTCTTGGAAGTTCGTGCGGATGGTGGCGAAGGTTTCGGCGAATTTCTTGCGAGTTTCGCGATTGATTTTGCTGATGACGCGCAGGAGTTCTTCGCGTCCGTCGACGAGGTCTTTGTGTTGTCCGTCGAGGAAGGTGTGGCGTTCTTCGAGTTCTTCGAATTCTTCGATGGCCTCGATATTGACGGGGCCCATGGAGTCGAGTTTTTGTTTGAGTTCATTGACGACTGATTCGACGAAAGTCCAATCGGGTTCGCCGTCGGTGGAGATGGGGACGGGCTCTTTGTCGCCTTCGTCGGGGGCGTCTCCGGTTTCGATTTCAGCTTCAGGGGTATCCTCTTCGGTATCTGGAAGGGTTTCTTCGTCTCCTTCTTCTTCCTGGGCTGCCTTGGCGGCGCGGGTGGCGCGGCGCTTTTCGGCGCTGGAGCGGGCTTTTTTCTGGGTTTCGATGGCGGCGAGGAGGGCGTGCGGGTCGGGCTCGAAGTTCTCGAGGTGGATTTGGTATCGTTGGAGGATGGTAGTGCGGACGTTTTCGATGCGGAGGTCGAGCTGGGTGGTTTTGATTTCTTCGTTGCCGCGTTGTTCCTGATTTCCGGAGAGGGCACGGCGGAGGTTAACGAGTTCGGCTTCAGCGGTTTCGATGGCGGCGGCTCGTTCGCTGCGTTGTTCGCCGAGCTGCTGCATTTGTTGTTCGAGGCCGGTTGTGATCGTGCGGGCTTCTTCGGTTTCTTTGCCGAGGCGTTCGTTTTCTTCTGCGGAGGCGGCGATGCGATCGTGATAGGCTTCGATTTCCTTGCGGCGGCGTTCGATGATGTCATTCAGCTCGCGCATGCGGCTGGTCATCGGTTCGCGCTGTTCGCGCAGGTTTTCGTGGGTGCGTTGTTCGACGGCGAGGGCGGTGCGTAGGTCGTTGACTTGAGTCGCGGAGTCGTGGGCGAGTTTCTCCGTGTTCTTGAGTTCGTCGGTGAGCTGGGTAATGCGGCCGCGGGTTTGGTCGAGGTTTTGGGCGGCGGTGTCCTGTTGTTCGCGCAGGCCGGACATATTGGAGTCGGAGGCCTGGGCGCGTTTTTCGACTTCAGATTGCTCCCACTCGAGGCTTTCGAGTTTGGTTTCGAGGGTTTGGAGTTCGCGGCCGAGGAGGTTTTGTTTTCCCTCGAGGGTGGAGTGGACGAGGCGCGTGTGCTGGAGTCGTTCGCGGTCGACCTCGAGATTGCCCTCGTGGTGCATGAGTTTCATTTCGAGGGCTTCGACCTGTTCTTCGTGGGAAGCGACTTCGGTTTGAAGTTCTGTGGTTTCGGATTCGAGTTGGCGGACCTCGCTTTGGCGTTGGAGGACGGCGCCTTTGTCTTCGGCGCCGGCGCCACCTTCGATGATGCCAAGGGGTGAGATGAGTTCGCCGTTGAGGGTGGCGAAGGACGTGGCGGGATCGAGTTGGTTACGGAGGTTTAGGGCGACGCGGATATTCGGAACGATGAGGACGTTGACGAGGAGTTTTTGGACGATTCCGCGGAAGTTTTCGTGGACGCGAGTTTTGTCGAGGGCCCAGGCGACGGCGCCTTCGGGGAGGGGGCGTGGTTGGTCGTAGGCGGCTGCGCCGATGAATTCTTCGACGATGAGGGACGCTTCCCCGAGTTTACGTTCGGTGAGGGTATCGATGATTTGTTCGGCGGCGGTGCTGTTGGAGACGAGGACGGTTTGGAGGTGTCGTCCGAGGGCGGCTTCGATGGCGGCGGCGTAATCGGGTTCGGCTTCGACGAAGGAAGCGAGGACGCCGCGGACGGAGTGCCCGAAGCGTTCGGGTTCGTCGAAGCTTCGCATCACGGCCTGGGTGCCTTTTTGGAAGCCTTCGCCCTGATCGATGAGTTGGCGGATGATCTGGAGGCGGGATTGTTTTTGGGTGAGGGCGCGGTGGATATCACGGAGGTGATCGCGCATATCGTCGAGTTGGCGTCGGGCGGTTTCGGCGGCTTTATCGGCGACGATGAGTTGTTGTTCGGAATCCTCGATGGTTTTCTGGTAGTCGTTGATTCCGGACTGGAGGCGGTTGAATTCCTCGCGCTTGGTGCCGTGTTCGCGGCGGAGGAGGTCGAGTTCTTCCGTAAGTTGGTCGCGGCGGGTGCGATCGGCTTCGGATTGGGCGAGGAGGTTTTCGAGCTGGGCCTTGATGGAGATGAGGTCGCTTTCCGAGCGGGTGCCGTCCTGCTGAGTGTTGTCGAGGTCTTGCTGGAGGGTTTCGAGGCTTTCGCGGTGGCGTTGGTTGTCGGTGATCGCGGTTTCGAGCTGATCGCGCTGGCTTTGGAGTTTGGCCTCGAGTTCGGAGAGGGTTTCGTCGGTGGAGCGGAGGTCGAGTTCCTGTTGTTCGAGTTTAGAGCCGGTGCTTTCGATATCGGTGGCGTTTTGATCGATGAGCGCTTTGAGTTCGCGGCTGCGTTCTTCGTTAAAGCTGACGCGACCGGTGGCGGCTTGGATGGCAGCTTGTTGGTCGGCGATTTTCTGGCGGGTATCGCCGATTTCGGATTCGAGGTGTTGGTAGTGATCGCGTGTTTCGCCGATGCGGGTTTGTTGGCGATCGATTTTTTGTTCGAGGTCCGATTGTTCGGTGCGGAGGGAGGAGATGGAGGTTTCGAGTTCGGATTTCTCGGCCTGTAATTCCTGGAACTGGCGGTGGGAGTAGTGGGTGTCGAGGACCTTGACGTCGTTGAGGAGATTTTGGAAGCGGCGGGCTTTGGCGGCCTGGCGCTGGAGGGAGTTCATCTGTCGTTTTACTTCGGCGATGATATCGGCGACGCGGACGAGATTGGCTTCCGTGTAATCGAGTTTACGGAGGGCTTCCTTTTTCTGGACTTTGAATTTGGTAATGCCGGCGGCTTCTTCGAAGACGGCGCGGCGGTCTTCGGGTTTTGAGCTGAGGAGCATGTCGATCTTGCCCTGTTCCATGATGGAGTAGGAGGTGCGACCGATGCCGGTATCCATGAGGAGGTTTTGGATATCCTTGCGGCGGACGACTGTGCCGTTGAGGAGGTATTCGGAATTGCCGTCGCGGAAGACGCGCCGGCCGATGGCGACTTCGTGGTAATCGGTTCCGAGGACGGATTCGCAGCGGGAGAGGGTGAGGGTGACTTCGGCGAGGCCGAGGGCTTTCCGGGATTCGGTGCCGTTGAAGATGACGTCGGCCATTTCCGAGCCGCGGAGGGCTTTGGCGGAGGATTCTCCGAGGACCCATCGGATGGCGTCGACGACGTTGGATTTGCCGCAGCCATTGGGGCCGACGATGCCGGTGACGCCGTCGTGGAATTCGAAGACCGTGCTATCGGCGAAGGATTTGAAACCGTGTAGTTCTAAGGATTTGAGGAACATGTGATGAGGGGAGAGGCGACTTTTAGTTAAATAATTGGAAAAATTAAGAAACCCGAAAGGTTGACGTTATGAAGATTGGGGGACGTGGGGCAAGAGAAAAGCTTGGGTGGGCCTTGGGTGGGGTGTGAATGGGGAGAATCGATTCGAGGTTGTGGGGCTGGGCTCGGTCGTTTATTAGTTCACGCAATCGATGGAGTCGCTGAGGAAGTTTGTATTGAGGCCTATTCAATTCGCCATGATTTTGGCGATCATTCCAGTCGGAACGGTCTTTTTTTCGGGGTGTGAGCGGGTGGAGAACTTTTTGAACCGGGGGCGGATTGAGGAGGAGCGGAAGGCGAAGGCGGCTGCTGAGGCGGAGGCCAAGGCGGCGGCTGAGGCGGCGATGGAGCCGGTGGTGATTGAGATTCCGGATCCGGAGGAGGAAGAGGAGTTTGTCGTGGACCAGCGGAATTCAGTTTCGGTCTTGGGGTATCATGATTTTTCCGAGCGTTATTCCTCGAGCAACGCCATGATCATTCAGGCGTCCAAGTTTGAGGAGCAGATGCAGGCGATCGCGGACCTGGGGATTGAAGTGATATCGATGAGTGATTTCCTGGCGTGGAAGCGTGGGGAGAAGAATATTCCGGACCCGGCGATTGTGATCACGATCGATGATGGGTGGGAGGGGACGCACACCTATGCGATGCCGGTTTTGAAAAAGTTCGGGTTTCCGTTCACGGTGTTTATTTACACGAACTACCTAAACATTGGCGGTCGGTCATTGTCCTTGGAGCAGGTGGAGGATTTGATGGCGGCGGGGGGGGAGATTGGGAGTCATGGGATCAGTCACAAGGACATGACGAACCGTCACGGGATGTCCGAGGATGATTACGAGGATTGGTTGCGTTTGGAGTTGAAGGAATCGGCGGAGGTATTGCGGGAGCATTTCGGGGACGGCGTGATTTCGGTGTTCAGCTATCCCTTTGGGACGTATAGCGAGCGGATCGCGGAGTTAGCGGGGGAAGCGGGGTATGAATTGAGTGTGACGGTGGACGGTAAGAAGAGTTACTGGCACACGCCCGACATGGAAGTGGGCCGGTATATCGTGCATGGGAACAACGACCGGAACATTGACTTGGCGTTGCAATTTCGGAGCAGCGGGAGCAACGCGGCGGGATCGAAGCTGTTGACGGAGAGCACGGACGAGGTTGGGGGGGCGGTGCCGCCGCTGGTGACGGTTTGGCCGGGGGCGGACGAAGCGATCACCGAGCGTCAGCCGCGTGTGCGGGTGGATTTGTCGCGCTTGGAGGGGGTAGATCCGGCGAGCATCGAGATGACTGTGAGTGGACTGGGGAAGGTGCCGGTGTCGTATCATGCGGGGAAGGGGGAAGTGAGCTATCGTTTCCCGTATCGATTGCGGGACCGGGAGTGCCGGGTGTGGTTGCGGTTTCGGCGGGCGGGGGAGAGTGAGGACGACGTGATTTCGTGGGCATTTTATGTGGAGCGTCAGCCGTATTACCTGGAGGGGGAAGAGCAGGCGTCGAAGCATGGCGAGGGAGAGGGTATGGGCGAGCGGGTGGCTTTGGGCGGGGAGAAGAAGCTGTAAATAGCCCTTGCGGGCGGAGAGAACTGCGGCAGGATGCCGCAGGCACGGGCGATGTTTAATCAGTTATCAGAGAATTTGGAGGGGGTCTTCAAGACCCTGCGAGGGCAGGGGAAGATCAGCGAGAAGAACGTATCGGACGCGATGCGGGAGGTGCGGTTGGCGTTGTTGGAGGCGGACGTTGAGTTCGGCGTGGCGAAGGAATTTATCGCCCGGGTGAAGGAGCAGGCCTTGGGGGACAAGGTGTTGAAGAGCATCACGCCGGGGCAGCAGATCGTGAAGGTCTTTCATGATGAGCTGGCGAACTTGTTGGGTGGGGACGAGGCGCCATTGGATTTGAATCCGCCCGCGCGGATTTTGTTGGCTGGGTTGAATGGTGCGGGTAAGACCACGACGGCGGGCAAGTTGGCGTTGCATTTGAAGAAAGAGGGGCGGCGTCCGGTTTTGGTGGCCTGTGATTTGTATCGTCCGGCGGCGATCGAGCAGTTGGCGACCCTGGGTCGTGAGATTGGCGTGCCGGTGTATGAACCGGAGCCGGGGGAGAAGAGTGTCGTGAAGGCTGCGAAGAAGGGCGTGGCGTTTGCGGAGCGTGAGGGGGCAACCGTGACGATTTTTGATACCGCGGGGCGGCAGGAGATCGACGAGGATTTGGTGGCGGAACTGAAGAAAGTGCGGGATTATCTCGAGCCGCGTGAAGTTTTGTTAGTGGCGGATGCGGCGACCGGTCAGCAAGCGGTGAGTGTGGCGACGCATTTTGACGAGGCGGTGGGATTGACGGGGATCATCTTGACCAAGCTGGACGGGGATGCGCGCGGGGGGGCGGCTTTGTCGATGCGGGCGGTGACGCAGCGGCCGATCAAGTTTGCGGGGATGGGGGAAAAGATGGACGCGCTGGAGGCGCTGGTGCCGGATCGGATGGCGGACCGGATTCTGGGGATGGGGGACGTGGTGGGATTGGTGGAAAAGGCATCGGAAGCGATTGACGAGGAAGAGGCCCTGAAAATGGCCGAAAAGCTGAAGAAACGGACCTTTGATTTCAATGATTTCCTCGATCAGATGCGGATGATGCGGAAGATGGGCCCCCTGGAAAATGTGCTTGGCATGTTGCCGGGCATGGGTAATGTATCCGATCTCTCGATCGACGAGAAGCGCATCAAGCGGACTGAAGCCATTGTATTATCAATGACGAAGCGCGAGCGGAGCCGCCCTGAGATACTGAATGGGCGGCGCCGGCAGCGGATCGCTCGAGGCAGTGGAACGTCGGTGACGGAGGTGAACAACCTGCTCAAGCAGTTTGCGCAGATGCGGAAATTGATGAAGAGCAAGGGCAAAATGAAGAAGCTCCTGGGCCAATTGGGCGGCGGGGGTGGAAGCGGGATGCCCGGTGGATTTGGTTTGCCGAGATAGAATGTTTCGGGGCCGGTCCTCACAACACGTTAGAAGACAGAGAAATGGCAGTTGCAATCAGACTTAGAAGAGAGGGCACCAAGGGGCGTCCGTATTACAAGATCGTGGTGACGGACAGTCGCAGTCCACGCGACGGCCGTTTTATTGAGATGATCGGGACGTATTCGCCGTTGAAGGACGGGGAGGACAACTTTGAATTGGACGTGGAGAAGGCGGAGGATTGGATTTCCAAGGGGGCGCGTCCGAGCGAGACGGTCAACAGTTTGATCAAGAAGGCGCGCAAGGGAGCGTCTGCTTAGCGGCGATCAGGAGCGAGATTTTTGGTGCGGTGGCGGTGAAACCTGTTTAGGGTTTCGGATAGTCTATGGATCCGCCAACGGCATTAATGGAATTTTTGGAGTATGTGATCGGTCAATTGATCGATCATCCCGAGGAGGCGAGTATCGGGCATGAGCTGGACGGGGATCGTCATGTTTTTCGGATCAAGGTGCATCCCGAAGACATGGGAGTGATCATCGGGAAGAGCGGGTATACGATCAGTTCGATCCGGAGTTTATTGGAAGCGGCGGCGGCGAAGTTGGGGACGAAGGTGGTTTTAAAGGTGGTGGAGTAAGGAGGAAAGCGGATGGCGGGCGGGTATGAGATGGCGCAATTGGATGAGATCGATCCGGCGGCGTGTCCGTGTGGTTGGTCGCGCCGGGCCTTTGCGGAGGCGGCGGGTGGGGTGGCATCGGTGCATTTGGTGGAGATCGAGGAGGATGCGAAGGCGCACTATCACAAGGGGATGACGGAGATGTATGTGGTATTGGAGGGAGAGGGTCAGATTGAATTGGATGGGGAGATGTTTCCGGTGAAGCCGATGACGGCGGTATTGATTCGGCCGGGGTGCCGGCACCGGGCGGTGGGGAAGATGAAGATTCTGAATGTGCCGGTGCCGGCGTTTGATGCGGCGGATGAGTGGTTTGATTGAGGGGGGGCGAATTGGAACCTCCGTATTTCAACATCTGGGATTGTTAGAGGATGAAACGTATGGTCCGATTATCGGCTCGGCGAATCGTTTTCGGATCGATAGTGCTACTTGCTGTAATTCTCTTTGGGACGTGGATATACGTTGCCCAGCCTTCATTTCGGTCCAATCTGCCAACGGAAGTTGACGTGGATCCGGGCCGGCTAAAGCGGCATGTGACGGCTCTCAGCCAAGAATTTCATCCTCGCAATCACGAGGAGATCGAGAACCTTGAGGCGACTGCTCAGTATATTGAGGGTCATTTCCGCAACGCCGGCGCGGAAGTATCATCTCAGGATTGTTCTATTGGCGACAGGGCGTACCGCAACGTTATCGCCACATTCGGGGCCGGCCAAGGTGGCAAGGTTATTGTTGGGGCCCACTTTGACTCGTGTGCGGACACGCCGGGTGCTGATGACAATGCGAGCGGGGTCGCGGGACTAATTGAGCTCGCGTATCTGTTCGGAGCGAATCCGCTCAGTCGAGAGATTGAGCTCGTTGCTTACACCCTAGAGGAGCCACCGTACTTTGGCACCAAACAGATGGGAAGTTTTCGCCATGCAGCGGCGACGGCTGAAGCGGGCGATTCATTGGTTGGGGTGATCGTCCTTGAGATGATTGGGTATTTTTCTGACCGTCCCGGTTCGCAGGACTATCCGAGTATCTTTCTTTCTTTGATGTATCCCAATCGGGGAAATTTTATTGCCGTGGTAGGGAATCTCCGTCAGCGATCATTCACCAAGGACATCAAGGTTGGCATGAAGGGCACCACAAGTATTCCGGTATTTTCGTTGAACGCGCCCGCGATTGTGCCGGGTGTGGATTTTTCTGATCATCGGAATTATTGGCCTCATGGCATAGATGCGATCATGATTACGGATACTGCATTCTATAGAAACAAGGGTTATCACACGATGGGCGACACGGCTGGGACGCTAAACTACGAGGCGATGGCGAAGGTAACCGCGGCGGTATATGAAGCCGTCCTAAGCATTGATTACTAGAGGGAGTTGGAAGGAGAAGGGCAAAGGATTGC
>JBCCIR010000191.1:0-9251 GCA_039028175.1 Verrucomicrobiota bacterium | reverse complement strand
GGGCTGGTGTTGTGGTGGCAATGTGTGCGGCGCCAACTCTCTGTTGGGGGGGGGGGGGGGGGGGGGGTGTCGGTTGGGGGGGGGGGGGGGGTTTTTTGGGTGGTGAGGAGAATCCGGACGGATTCGGTTTCGGGGAGAGTGTCGTGGGTTTTGGCGAGCTCGGTGAGGAGCGCGGTGGCGGCGTCGATGTTTCCGCTGTCGCGATGGACTTGGACCTGGTGGAGGCCGATGCGGATTTGGTCTTCGGGATCGGGGTAGTGGGCGGCGGCGAGATCGAAGAGGCCGAGGGCGGTATCGGGGTCGCCGTTACGGGCGGCGTTGAGGCCCATCGCTTCGAGGATGAGGGGACTTTCGAGTTTTTTGACGGCGTCGGCGAGGCGATCGTGGAGGACCTCGGGTTCGCTTCTGCCCCACCGTTTGACCGCGAGTCGATAGGCTTTGAAGGCGGTATTTTCGTCTTTGGAGTAGTTACGTTCCGTGAATTCCTGGAAGGCTTCGAAGGGGCGATAGAGTGGGTCACCGACGGCGATATTCATCCAGGAGATGGCGGGCAGGGACATGTAATTGCTTTCGATGAAGGTGTAGCCCTGGAGGAGGCGGGTGTTAAAGACGTCGTAGTGGTGGGTGAGATCGAGGTAGGGTTCGTAGACGTTGCCAAGCACAGCGGCGGCACCTTTGTCGAGGAGGGGACCGACCCAGTCGTATTCGGTGGTGCGGAGGGTATTCGCGCTAAAGGAGTGGAGGTGAGAGGCGACGGCGCCGGGGCGGAAGCGGAACTTGGGATTAAGGAAGGGGCCGTCGACGTTGCGGGTATACCAGCCGAAGTAAACACTGGCATCGCGCATGGGGAAGTTGGTGCCGAAGCGGGCGACGTATCGATCGAGGACCACGGGGATGCCTTCGCCGGCGTATGCGTTCATGGAATTGAGGATCCACTCGTCCCCCTTGGGGTATTTCTGGGAGAGATCGAAGTAGGCGATGCCCCAGAGGCCTTTTTCTTCGGCTTCAATGGCATCGGTGATCATACGCTTGGCGACGTCGAGGGAGGGACCATCGATGCGGCCGACAAGGATCATACTGGGGAGGCGGGCTTGGAAGAAGGGGACGTTTTTATTGAAGTAGGGGTTGGTGATGGCGCCCGGCTTGGGGGGGTCGAAAGAGCCGAGCATGGCGAGTTCGGAATCGACACTGCACCCGGTGGTTTCGAGGGGTGACTTTGGGAGCGTGGTTTCTTCTCCGGTATCGGGATCCGTTTGGGTGACGGGCGGCACGTCGTCGCGGACCTTTACGGGCATGCCATACATGAGCGTGATGACGTGGAAGCGATTGGAGACGACCTGCATCCGGGCTTCTTCGGGGTTGAGGTAGATTTTCCACCAGTTGTTGTCGGTGAATGCGTCGCGGAGGGGTTTGGCGATTGTTTGTTCGAACTCGGAGCGGGTGATTTCCTCGGTTGTGGGGCAATCGAGGGCGAAGAAATTGGAATCGGGTATTTTGCGTTGGGCGGCGTAGAACTTGGCGAGTTCGAGGGATTCGGGGACGTTGGTGTTGTAGACGATGAGGTTGCTATTGGAGTAGACGGAGAGGCGTTCTGCGGGGGCGAGGGCGGGGGAGAGGAGTAAGGCGCCGAGCGTGGAGAGGGTGGCGGCGGTCAAGGTGAGCCATGAGGGGGAGCGGGGCATGACAGAGGGGTTTACCATTCGAGTCGGAGGCCGTCGTAGGCAAGGTGAATCTGGTTGGGGAGGGATTGTTCGGTGGGATAGAAATCGATTTCGCAGGCGAGGTGGGTGAGGTAGGTCTGTTGGGCGCGGACGGATTGGGCGAAGGCGACCGCGTCGTCGACGTTCATGTGGGTGGGGTGGGAGGAGTGTTTGAGGCCGTCGATGATGAGGGTATCGACGTTTTTGAGGAGGGCGGTGGCTTCCGGGGAGACTGTTTTGCAATCGGGGATATAGGCGACGCGGCGGTCGGGGTCATTGCGTTCGAAGAGGAAGCCGATTGTTTCGACTTTGCCGTGGTCGACGGGGAGCGGCGTGATCGTGGTATTACCGAGGGAGAAGGGGCCGGAGACGATGTGGGGATCGGGTTTGAAGTAACCGCGGTATCGGTTCTCGCCGTTGAAGGCGAACTCGAAGGCGCGTTCGAGGCGTTCCATGGTGAAGGCGGTGGTGTAGACGGGGAGGAAGCGATCGTTTTCGAAGGTGAATCGTCGGAGGTCGTCGAAGCCCATGATGTGGTCGGTATGGGCGTGTGTGATGAGGACCGCGTCGATGGCCTCGATGCCTTCGCGGAGGCATTGTTGCCGGAGGTCGGGACCGGTATCGACGATCCAGGCGGATTCGGGGGTTTGGACGTGGATGGAGGCGCGGAGGCGTTTGTTGCGCGGTTCGTCGGACTCGCAGACGGCGCAATGGCACCCGACGACGGGGACGCCGATGGAGGTGCCGGTGCCGAGAAAAGTGAGTGAGAAGTCGGGCATCTATTGATTCGGCCGGTTACATTTACATAATAGCACCGGTCAGAGACGTTACGGGATGCTTACGCTTTTGAAAATCAAGAACCTTGCCTTGGTGGAGGCGTTGGATTGGGAGTTGGGGAAGGGCTTGGTGGGGGTGACGGGGGAGACGGGGGCGGGGAAGTCGGTGATCATTGGTGCGTTGAAGTTGATTTTGGGGGAGCGGGCGGACCGGGGTTTGATTCGGACGGGGGCGGAGTCGTGCACGGTGGAAGCGAGTTTTCGGGTGACGAACGAGGCGGAGATCAACGGGTATTTGGAGGATCATGGATTTGAGGTGTGCGAGGACGGGGAGTTGGTGATCAAGCGGGTCTTTGGGGCGGGCGGGGGGAACAAGCAGTTTGTGAACTGCAGTGCGGCGACCTTGAGTGTGCTGAAGGGGTTAGGAACCATGTTAGTGGACTTGCATGGGCCGCATGATCACCAGTCTTTGTTGTCGCAGGAGCGGCAGTTGGCGATGTTGGATTCTTATGCGCGGGCGGAGGGGGAGCTGGGGCGGTATCGGGAGGCGTGGCGTGTGTGGAGTGGCTTGGTGCAGGAGTTGGAGGACCTGGTGAATGCGGAGCGGGCGTCGGCGCAGGAGCTGGATCTATTGAAGTTCCAGGTGGAAGAGATTGAGGGGGCGGGGTTGAAGGCGGGGGAGGACGAGGCATTGGAGGCGCGTTACCGGGTATCGGCGAACGCGACGCGTCTTTTGGAATTGAGTCGTGGGATGGTGCGGCAACTGACGGGTGGGGAGGGGGCGGTATTGGATCGCTTGGCGGAAGTGTCGCGGGATTTGCATGAGTTGGAGCGATTGGATGAGGCGGCGGCGAAGTTGGGGGCTGGTTTTGAGGGGGCGCGGGTGGAGTTGGATGAATTGGCATCGGGATTGGCGGCGTATGCGGAGGGGTTGGAATTGGATCCGTCGGAGTTGGCGGACTTGGAGCGGCGGGTGGACGTGATTGAGAGCTTGAAGCGGAAGTATGGGAACACCGTGGACGAAGTGATTGCGTTCGGGGACGAGGCGCGGGGGAAGTTGGAGAAGATCGAGAACCGGGAAGGTGAGTTGGCGCGGCTGGAGGGGGAAGTGGCGTCGGCGCGGGCGGTTGTGGACGAGGCGGGGGCGGTCTTGGGGGAGGTGCGGCGGGAGGCGGCGCCGCGATTGGCGAAGGAGATCGGGGGGCACCTGGATGCCTTGGGATTTAAGCAATCGGTATTTGAGGTGGAATTGGAAGCGTGCGCTGAGCCGGGAGCGCGGGGAATGGAGATGGTGGATTTTTTATTTGGGCCGAATCCGGGGGAGCCGACGAAGCCGTTGCGTGTGATTGCGTCGAGTGGTGAGATGTCGCGGGTGATGTTGGCGGTGAAGAGTGCTTTGGCGGAGGAGGATCCGATTCCGTTGATGGTTTTTGATGAGATTGACGCGAATGTGGGGGGGGAGATTGCGCATGCGGTGGGGGCGAAGATGGCGGCATTGGGGGAGCGGCACCAGGTGGTATCGATCACGCATTTGCCCCAGGTGGCGGCGGCGGCGCATTGTCATTACGTGGTGCGCAAGGAAGTGAGCGGGGAGCGGACCCGGTCGTTATTGAATGAAGTGACGGGGGATTTGCGTGTGGGGGAATTAGCGCGGATGTTGGGGGGCACAGGGGATACGGAACGGGCGCTCGCGGAAGCGATGCTCACGGGGGTGGCCTCACGATGACGACAGCTCGCCAGCGACAACTAGGAGCCTCATTTTGTTTTGGTGATGGGGGGTGGCTGTGTTGTGTGGTGGTGATTCTCGGGATGGGGTTGACGGGGGTATGGGGGCAGGAGGCGGATGGGGGAGCGGGGCCGAAGGAAGGATGGTCGGAGGCGGACACGCGATTGGCGAATCAGTATGTGCAGATGTTATACAGCAAGCCGGACGACCCGCGGGTGTTGGGTTTGTTGTGGGATCATTATGAGGCGCATGGTGAGACTGCGTTGCTGTTGGATTTTTTCAAGCGTGCGGCGGGGTCGGACGAGGTGGCGTCGATCAACTGGTATTTGTATGGGGAGTTGTTGCGTCGGGCTGGGGAGGCGGAGGCAGCGCGGGAGTGGTTTCGGAAGCTGGTCGTGGTGGAAGAGTGGGAGGCCTTGGCCTTGACGGGCTTGGCGCAATTGGCCTTGGAGACGAACGATGTGACGGCGGCGGTGGAGCATGTGGAGCGCTTGGTGGAGTCGCCGGGGTTGGATGAGGAGACGCGGCGGGGGATGTTGGAGAGTTTGGCGAACTTGTATGTGGAGGCGGGGGAGGAGGAGCGGGCCCTGGGGGCGTGGCAGCGGTTACTGGAGGGGGCGGAGGGTGACTTGGGTGTGGTGCGGCGGGTGGCGGGGGAGATGATGGGGAGCGGTTATTTTGAGGAGGCGGCGGCGGCGTATGAGACCCTGCGTGGGGTGGAGGATGCGGCGTTGCGGATGGAGGTGTTGTTGGAGTTGGCGCGTTTATATGAGTCGGCGGGGGACTTTGAGAAGGCGGCCGGGGCGTTGGAGGAGGGTCGGGCGGGCACGCATTTTCGGCATCATCGGCACCAGGATTTTTTGGCGAAGCTGGTGCGATTGTATGAGAGCGAGGGGCGTTTGAAGGAATTGGAGAAGCGGCTGTTGAAGGAGGCGGACGTGGCGGCGCCGTCGGAGGCGGCGATGCATGCGTTGGTGCGTTTTTATGGGGATACGGCGGCCTCGGGGAAGCGGGAGGAGTGGTTGGGGCGATTGGTGGAGCGGTTACCGGAGCGCGGGGAGTATTTGGGGGAGTATATCGAGGCGTTGATGGAGAACGACCGGTATGAGGCGGCCAAGGCGGAGTTGGAGAAGATGGCGGAGCGGGCGGGGGTGGGGGACGAGAGTTTGGCGATACGATTGATGCGGGTGCGGGTGGAGTTGCGATTGGAGGGGCGGGAGGCGGGGGAGGCTTTGTTGCGGGGATACCTGGAGGAGCGGGAGTTGGGGGATGATGAGTTGGGGGATCTTGTGAATTTTGCGGAGGCGCATTACCTGGATGAACTGGCGGGGGAATTGTTGGTATCGGAGCGGGCATTGTTGGGAGAGGACGCGGTATTTCGATTGGCGGAACTGCATTACAGCCGGGGGCGTTTGGCGGAGGCGCGCGAGGCTTTGGAGGGTTATGTGCAAGAGGCGGCGGGGGATGACGGGCGGCACGCGGAGCGATTGATGAAAGTGGCGTCGGTGTATCAGGGCATGGGCTTGGAAGAGGCGGCTCGGGATTTGTTGGAGAAAGCGGTGATGTTACGTCCGGCGGATGTGGGGATCCGGTTGTTATTGGCGGGAGTTTATGCGGAGACGGACGACATTGACCGGGCGGTGGAGCAGTATGAGATGGCCTGGCAATTGAGCGAGGGTGCGGAGGATCGGTTGGAGGCGGACCAGCGTTTAATTAGTTTGTTAGAGTTGGAATCGTTTTCGGGGCCCGGTGGCGGGGGTGCTGCGGGAGGGGCGTCTCTGCCGGGACAGGGGCCGGTGCTGGGGCCGACGCCGGGCCGGGGGGAGATGAGTTTTGAGGAGTTGCAGAGGCAATTGCAGCAGATGGCGTCGGGAGTGCCGATGCGGCGGGTGAACGAGGACGATCGGTTGGTGAAGTATTACCTGGCGTTGCGGGAGCGGGCGCGGGATGACGGGGAGGCGGCGATGCAATTTCGTGTGGCGTGGTGGGCGGCGCGGCTGGCGCAGTCGGGGCGGTATTATGATTATGGGACGGCGTATTTGATGTTGGAGGCGTATCGGGCCGGGGCGCCGGGAGATGTGGCGGCGGTGGAATTGTTATTGGAGGTGGCGAAGGCGACGGGGAACCAGGTATTGCAGGAGCGGATGTTGGAGTTCTTGATGGACTTGGATGGGGAGCGGCGATTTGAGGCGATGTTGGCGCGGGCGAAGCTGCCTTTGATGGAGGAGGGGCATGAGTTTGAGGCGATTGAGATGTTGGATGAATTGGCGGCGGAGAAGGGGGTGGGATCGGATGTATTGGAGGAGTTGGCGCGGGTTTATGAGGAGCTCGGGCAGATGGAAGTGGCGTTGCGGGTCTTGGAGCAGGCTTTTGCGGAGGCGAACGTGCCGGAGCGGCGGCGGATGATTGAGGCGTTGACGAGCTTGTATGTGAAGGTGGGCGAGGTGGAGAAGGCGTTGGAAGCGCACACGCGGATGATCGCCGAGGATTCGGACAAGCTGGCGCGGCGCAAGGCATTGGTGCGGCAGTTGCGTTTGGCGACGCGGTCGAAGGGCTTGCCTGAGATGGAGGATGCGTATCGGGAGCTGTGGCGGCGTCATCCATTGGAGCCGTTTTACCAGGAGGCATTGGCGAAGGTATTGGAGGGGATGGGGCGGTATCGGGAGGCCTTCGCGATGGCGAAGAAGGCGTATTATTCCTCGCGGGCGGAGGACGACGAGTTATTGGAATTGTTGCGTGGCTTGGCGGCGTCGACCCGGGATGTGGATGCGGCGATTTATTATCAGCGTCAGTTGTTGTCGCAATCGGACAGTGGCGCGGGGATTGTCGAGTGGCGGAAGTTGATTGACATGTTGGAGTTGAATTTTGATGTGGAGGAGGCGGATCGGATTCGGGTGCGGTTGGAGGGGAAGTTTGGGAACGAGCCGGAGGTATTGAAGGAATTGGCGGAGCATTACCTGGTGTCGCGGCAGCCGGGGGCGGCGCGGCGTTTGTATGAGCGGATGGTGAAGTTACGGCCTTGGGATGTGGGGGCATTGTTTACCTTGGCGACCCTGCATGAATTTGCGGGGAACGACGAGGCGGCCGGCAGGTTGTATATGAGGGTGTTACGTCGGACGGAGGAGAAGGCGCGGCAGGCGGCGGACGGGGGCGGGACGATGGTACGATTGCCGTTACGGGAGTTTAGTCGGGAGGGGCGGCCGGAGTGGAACAACGATGTGCGTCAGCTGGAGGGATTAGTATCGAGTTTGGACACCGTGCGGATCATTGACAACCGCTTGCGGGTGCAGGTGGCGACGCATTACCTGGAATCGGCGCGTCCGGAGTTGCAGGCGATTCCGGACGAGGCGGCGGTATTGCGGCTGCGGGCGATCGAGCAGGTCGGTATATTGTTAGGGCGAGAGGACGGGGATGGGGCGAGCGGGAGCGGGGCGGGGTTACGGGGGGATTGGGAGCGTTATTGGTCGGAGCACGAGGCGGTATCGGTGGAGGAGGCGTTTTGGGTGGCGTATTGTGGCGGGGACTGGGAGCGGGCGTGGGAGTTATTGGAGGAAGGCTTGTTTATGAGGCGGGAGGGGGCGGACGGGATGTGGGCATTTGTGGAGCAGCGGGATTGGCCGGCGCGCCTGGCGGGGCCGCGGGGGCAAGGGTTGACCTTACCGGAGTTTATTGCGCAGGAGTTTCTTTATTGTTTGTATGGGGTACGGATGGGGCGGGTGGCGGAGCTGGTGTCGTGGGTGGAGGGTTCGGACGAGGCGTACGGGTTGCGGCGGAACCGGGCGATGTGGTTGTTGACAGCGGTGTATGCGTTGGGGCGGACGGGTGAGCATTTTGCGACAGATGAGGAGTTGGGTATTCTGATGCGAAGCGAGGTTCTTCGTGGGGAGCAGGCGTCGATTTATCACTTGGTGCAGCAGTTGCGGCAGGCTGGTCAGGACCGTGAGGCGTATCGATTGGCGGGGGCGGCGATAGGGGATCATGCGGGATTCGGGGACCAGTATTTTTACCTGATGGGTCAGCTGGCGCAGTCGGCGGGGGATGCGCGGGGCGAGGTGCGGTATTTTCGGATGGCGATGCGGGAGATGGAGCCGGATCATCATGAGTATTGGCGGCCGGTGCGTGCGCTTTCGGATTTGGCGGAGTCGGACGAGGATCGGCGAGGGATATTTGGTGAGGCGTTGGGGCGGTTGGGCGAGGTGGCGGCGGATGCGAACGTGGAGCTGGTGCGGGGGCATTTGTTGAGCTTGGCGGGGGACCGGGCGGGGGCGGAGGAGGCGATTGGGCGCTTGGTGGACATTCAGTTGGGTCGGGCGCGGGGGATGGACCGGAGCGTGGTCTTGACGGGGGCGGGGAGTGCGGCGGTGTGGTCGCGGATGTTGAATTATGCGAGTCGGGCGCGGATGACGGGATTGGCGGAGGAGGCGCGCGCGCCGTTTTCGGAGGCATTGGAAGATTACGAATTGCTGGCGCCGCGGACGGAGGAGGCGGCGGAGCGGTTTCACCAATTTTTGCAGTATCAGTTGATGTGGGAATTTGAGGGGATGGCGTATCCGGCGCGGCGTTCTTTATTGCGTTCGTATTTGGCTTTGTTGGGTGAGCGTGCGGGACGGGAGGGTTTTGCGCGCATCTTGGGGATGAACGAATTTTTCCGGGACACGATCTTTTTGTATGAGGGCTTGCTGGACACGTATCCGGAGGACAACGACGTGGCGCGAAACTTCTTTGATGCGTGTCAGCGGAGTCACGAGTATGAGCCGGCCTTGGCGTATTTGGACGCGATTCGCTCGGGGGAAGCGGTGATGCCGGAGGGGATGCAGGAGGAATATTTTGTGAGGCAGCATTCGTATTTCTTGTGGTTGGCGAAGGACGTGGCGCGGTTGCGATTGGAAGCGGCTCGGCATGGGGCGCGGGTGCCGCATACGTCGATCGAGGGTCGTTTGTATCACAGTCGTTTGGGGCCGTTTTTATAGGGGGGGGGGGGTTAAGAGGGGGGGTTGGGGGTGTGTTTGGAGATAGACGGCGGGTTTGACAAATTCAATTGGGTGTTTG
>JBCCIR010000190.1:0-9391 GCA_039028175.1 Verrucomicrobiota bacterium | reverse complement strand
TCTGAATGCTGAAATGGTGGTTGATTACTCAGTATCTGTCCATGCATTATTGTCTGTTGTTCGTGGGAATGCAGTTCTTGGGTTGTTTATCGTTTTAGTGACCTTGATATTATTCTTGAACTTTCGAGTGGCGTTTTGGACTGCGGTTGGGATTCCAGTTTCTGTGATGTTTGGATTTTTAGTTATGCCGTTTTTTGGTGCTACGATTAATTTTATTACGCTGCTTGGCATGATTATCATATTGGGAATGTTGGTTGATGATGCCATTATTGATGTGGAAAATGTGTATAAACGCTTACGAGAGAACATCAAAACACCAGGGCCAAAAACCCCATGAACACTACCGAGGTCGTCGACTGCGAAAAGATCCACACCACCGGCGCAAATCCCACCAACAATAATCCCACCAAGCACAACATCGCTGCCAAGACCATCGCCACATCCTTCGCCCGCACGTCCAATCCCGTCAGACAGCTGAAGATGTATAGACTCGGCAAACAAATCAGCGCACTCAACAACACCCCGCCCACAATCTTCACCGGCGCCGCCCACATCTGCTCCCCAAAGGAAAAACTCCCCACCACCAAGCCGAACACCACCAAACAACCCACCGCCGCCACCAGCAGGTGCCAGAACAACGGCAAGCTCTTCCCTTCCCGGATCGTGTGCAACACCCGCCCCGGTTTCTTTAACATCGATTCCACCGTCGGCATAAACGACGCCGCCTCCCCCATCGGTTCCATTGTCCATCGGGACTCTTCTGCTTTTTCAGTACTCATAGTTTTGCTCCTGGTTTGAATGGTTAAATGCTCTCACCGGCACAAATTTAGAATCGACCACCAAAGGGCCTCGTAAAAATTCCCCTCCATCGGCTTGTCCCGCAGAAACTGCACCGGGAGATACGGCTGACCGAACCACGGCCGGAAAATCCAAAACACCTGCGCCCCCACGAATAAATTCGCCGCCAGCCACGACACCAATACCCGCCTCGCCGCCGCCGCCGACTCCGCATACCGGCGCAATTCCCCCAATAACTTCACGTTCGCAACGATCCCCGCATACGCAATGATCAACGTATGCACGATCATAAACGCACTGTAAGATCGCACCGCCTCGTCCGTCCCCGGTTCCGGCGCATTCAATACCATGAAAAACGCCAGCGGCGATAACGATCCCACGATCAAACCCGCCACCGCGAAACTCACCAAGACCATCAACAACGACTGCCGAAAACCCGTCCGCGCCCCCAGCAACACCCCCAACATGGCGTTCAACAATCCCGTCGCGAGCATGGTCGCAAAGATCACCAGCGGCAGCTTGATCGCCACATACCACCCCTGCAACGGCGCCCGCCAATAACCCACAGCATAACCATACAAACCCCACCCCAATACCACGGTCGCCACCGCCACCCACCGCTGACCTCGCCCCGCTTCCCCCGAATCCCACACCGCCCCCGCGTCGCCCGCACACCACCGCCGCCACGTCGCCCCCTCCCACGCTCTCACCCTGTCCATCGCACTCTTCATTTCTTCGCTTCATTTCGCTGCTTCATTACTCCACGACGGTCACGCCCCACCACGGCCCCTCCGTCCTCCCCATCGCCGCCGCCCAAAACCACGCCGAGACATCCGTCCATTCCTCCCCGCCCTTCGCCGTGTAAAACCGCTCCCGCACCTTCATCACGCTCCCATCCTTCCGCGCCAAAAACGTCGCCCACCGCTGCCCCCGCCCGTCCCGCATGATCTTCCCCGGCTCAATCGCATACCCCATCGCCCGCAGACAATCCCCGCTCGAATGCAAACGCCGCGTCGGCACCTGCACCCATCGCATGATCACCCGCTTCTCTCCCATCCCCGCTTCCCCGTCACTCCCGAACAAGCCCACTTTCCCCGGAAACGACTCCGCAAACGCCGCCTCCCGCTCCGATAAATCATACTGGACCAGGTTTCGCCCCTCGAACGACTCCGGCCATCCCGTAAACGCATCATCCCCCAACCCGCGCGCACCATGCGCCCCGCCCACGAAGAACGGTACGACTCCCGCCGTGACACAAACCCCCGCAAAAATCACTTCAACCCAGCGCATGACGACACACCTCCCTTCCCTGCGGCAACAGGTTCTGCATCTTCACCAGCAAAAAGACCACCACGCCAAATACCACCAGCCCCACCAACTCGTGCGCGCTCTCCGGCCACGTCACCACACCCGCTTCCGGAAAAAACAAAACCGTCGCCCGCACGACGTTCGCCACCGCCAACAACAACACCGCTCCCGCACTCAAGGCCCACAATCGCCATCCCTCCACCCGAAACCACGCACACACGGCAAAGTGCGCCACCATCCCCGTCCACAACATCCGCACGCCGCTGCACGGCGCATCCACCACCACCTGCTCCCCACCCCAGTTCAATCCCGTCCCCTCGCGCACGACTTCCAATCCCCCAAACGCCAACAAGACCTCGCACCCCATCGCCACCATGACCCGCAACGGATACCCAAAGTAAAACTGCACGCTCGCCATGACCGGCAACGACAAAGCCAACAACGCCACGATCGCCAGATCCCGGCGAAACAACCCCAACACCAACCCCATGCAAATCACCAACAACAAACCCCGCACCAAGGCCGGTATCCACGCATAGCCCAACGCATACCCCGCCATCACTCCCGCCGCCGCTAAACGCCCCCACTCGGGAAACCCCAATTCCCCCCGCCGCATCCACAAAAATCCCCCCGCCAACAACAACGCCGCCACCCCCCACGGATCATCCGACCCATCCAACATCCGCCGCCCATACCAGGAGACCACGGGCCAGAAAGCAGCCGCCACCAGCAGCACCACGGCCGCCGCTTTCCAACCCGCTCGCTCCGGCCTCCTGATAAAGATAACGCTCGTCCTCGGCATCACTCCCACTCCCTCCTTTAGCACCCCGCCATCCCGCTCCTAACCGACCGGCCGCCCCCACTCCGCCACCCCGGCCGCCGCCTCACCCCCAACATCACCATCACCGCCAACAACACCATCCCCGCTCCCCCCGGCTCCGGCGTGGTCGCCACCAGCATCCCCCCGCCCGATACCGCACCACCACCCACCGCACTGTTCGACACCCCCTTCGGCAACGGCGACGGCTGCTTCGCTACTTTGTATCCCTCTTCCGCCTCTCGGCGCACCACTTCATCCACCGCCACGAACGACGTAAATGGCGTCAGCAGATTGTACGTCAAACCCAGGTTCGTCACTTCCGCCACATCCTCGTCCGTCCGTTTCAACTGTATATAATCCGATAACGTCGCCACCCGGCTCCGCGCCCACAGATACGGCAGCGCCCCATGCTCCATGTCATTCGCCGCTTCCGCCACGTCCGTCCGCAGTTCCCGCTCCGTCCCCCCGGCAAAACCCGTCAAAATCAGCTCGCCCTCCGGCTTCCCGTTCCACTTGCCGAAAATCGCCAGGGGCCGGTCCGCAAACGCATCCGGGATCGACGCCGGTTCCACGTCGTATATCTCAAACTCGTCCGATTCCAATTTCACCTCGGTCAACACCGGCGAGCTCACATACTTCCCAAATCGCGCCGCCGTCGCCTTCGCTTCGCCCGGACCCGTCACGACAAACGGTTCCCCCTGCCCCACCCGCGCCAATCCCTCGATCAAAAACCGGTTCACACTCGACCCGATCCCGAACGAAAACACATTCCCCTGATCCAAATGGTTCCGCACCAAATCAAACGCCTCCCGCTCCACGTGCACATACCCGTCCGTCAAAATCACCACCGATCGCGACAAACCGGAATTCTCCTCCCGCGGCAAGGCCAGGGCCCGCTCCAGGGCCGGCAACAATTCCGTCCCACCCCCGCCTTCGGTCTCATCCAAAAACCGAATCGCCCGCGTTAGATTCTTCTTCGTCGCCGGCACCGATCGCTCACTCAACACCTCCGAACCCCCCGCAAACAACATCAAGTTGAACCGATCCTTCGGCCCCAGGTGCCCGAACAAATCCCGCATCAACCCCTTGGTCGTCTCCAGAGGAAACCCCCGCATCGAACCCGACACGTCCACGATAAAGACATACTCCCGCGGCGGCATCTTCCCGATCTCTCCCCGCGCCGGCGGCTGCACGTTCAGCAAGAAAAAGTTCTCCGCTTCGTCTTCCCCCTCATACAACAACAACCCGCTCGCCACTTCCCGCCCCGCCAATCGATACCGCAAAACATAGTCCCGATCCCCGCCGTGCGTCTCCCCCGCATCCAGTCCCACCGTCGCCTTCGCGTTGCTCTCGTAATTCACCTGCACACCGTGCGACGCACAGGTCACGTCCTGCAGCGGCAATCCCGTGTCCAAACGCACTTCCATACTGAACGTCGACGGCGTCTCCACCCCGTCCTTCAAATACGGATTCGCGACCCAATTCTCCTCCTCCGCCCCCGGCTCGTCCGCACCCATGTTCGAATAGCGCGGCCCCACCACGGTCGGATAAACAAATTCATACACTTGATCCGTCGGCAGCAGCAACTCGGTATACACGAGCGTGACGCCGATCTCGTCCCCCGGCATGATGTTCGCCACGTTCATCTGAAAGACGTTCGGCCGCTTCTGCTCCAGCAAAGACGCACTCTTCCCCTCGGCCTTGGCCTTCTCATACTTCGCCTTGGCCTTCTTCTTCTCCTGGATCTCCGCCCGCACCACCCGATCCGCCAATTGCATCTCCAATCCGTGCACCGCCGCCCGCGTCGACGCCGGAAAAACATACAAGGCCTCGATCGGCACTTCCCCCGTGTTCACATACATCTGCCGGACGGTCACATGCGCAATCACCCCCGAGATTTCCACATTCACATCCGTCGATCGCAAAGGCAGCTCCACCGTCACCCCCTCCGCGTCGTCACCCGGCCCCGTCAGCACTTGGAAATACGGCGACAACGTTTCCTCCGCATTCCCACCCCCCGGCATCGTCCCACTCGGCCCGCCGCGCTGCGGCGTACCCGAACTCGTCGCCGTCAAAATCACCCCCAGGCAAATCACCGCCCCCAACCCCAACACCCAGACCCGCCATGTGAAATCCCGGGTCTGCCAATCTTCGATGGTCTTCTTCTTCGTCTTCATCACACCCCGACCCTGCCCCCCTCATGTGACCAAATCATGACCCCCATGTGAAAAGTCCATGAACTCCCCGTGAACTCCCCCACACCCCTCCAACTGGAGGCGCGGGCACCGTGGCCTTCGAAGCTTCACGCGAAGAATCGGCCCGACCGCGCTGCCTCCCCTGCCTCCCCCTTCTTAATCTTAATCTTTCTCTTAATCTTAATCCCACCCACCAAGCATCCCCCATTCCCCCCTGGCGAAGCCGGTAGCGCGCCCTCGCCGAGATCGCACCACCCTCCCGCTCCGCCCCTCCAAAACGATCCCTCACCCCCTCACCCCCTCACCCTCTCACCTCCTACCTCCCCGCCTCCCTGCCTCTACTTCATCATTCAAAATTCCTTGTTCATTATTCAATATTCAAAACGAACCTGAGACCCCATCACAGCCCAACCACCCCCACCGCTCCTCCCCTCACCCCATCTCCGCCTCCCCCCTATTCAGCTCAAACGCCGCCCGGCACCCACCCCCCTCCAAATTACTCACCGCCACACTCCCCCCATGCAACTCCGCCACTTCCTTCACAAAACACAATCCCAAGCCCGACCCCTTCTTCCCTTCCGCCACCGAATGCTTTAACGAGTAAAACCGCTCAAACACCCGCGGCATCGCATAGTCCGGCACTCCCGGCCCTTCATCCTCAAAGGCCACCCGAATCTTCTCACCCAAGTTCTTCAAGCCCACCCGTAACTCCCCGCCCTCCGGCGAAAAATCAATCGCGTTGCGCAGCATATTATCAAACGCCACCCGCAGGGTGAAAGCATCGCCCGATACCACCCACACATCTTCTTCCTCGCCGAAATTCTTCACCACCCGCAACTTCTTCCGCGCCGCCGACACTTCCGCCGCGTCCACCACTTCATGCAAGAGCGCCTTCACATCGACGTCCGTCTTCTCTTCCAATGCTTTCTTGCTCTCCAACGACGCCAATAACAACAGCCGACGAATAATATCCTCCGACCGCCCCACGTCCGACCGGATGTTCTCCAGAAACTTGTCCCGTTGCTCCGGCGGCATGTCTTCGTGCAACAACTCCGCCGCCCCGCGGATCCCCGCCAACGGACTCTTCATCTCGTGCGTCAGGGTCTGCACGTATTCCTCCACATACTGCCGCCCTTCCAAGGCATCCCGCATCTCTTCCACCGCCTCCGCCAGGGTCCGCATCTCCGAACGCCCCAGGTCCGGCAAGGCCACCCGCTCCCCCCGCTTCACCGCGCGCAAATAATCCGTCAACCGGTTCACCGGCCGCGTGAGCCACTCGAAAAACAACAAGCTCGCCAGCGTCACCGCCACCATCGTCACCAAACCGCTCACCCAAATCTTCCGCTGCGTGTCCTGCACAAATACCGCCATCGAACTCTGCGGCTTCGATACCGAAATCACCCCCACAATCTCCTCCCTCCAATCCAATATCGGCGCCGCCACGAACATCACCGACGATGTCTCATCATCCGGATCCGCCTTCGTCGACCGCGCCCCGTATTTTCCCTCCAAGGTCAGCTTCACATCCCGCCACTGCGAATAATCCTCGCCCACCAGCTTCCCATCATTCGAATCAAACACCACCACCCCCTCCGCGTCCGTCACATACACGTGACTCACGATCGCCTTCTTCGACAAATTATAGATCTGCGCCGAAAACTCCCGCTCATACAATCGCGAGAACGCCTCCTCAAAGCGCGACAAATCCAGCGTCGGATCCTCCGCCTCACTCTCAATCTGCGCCCCCAGCATGTGCGCCATGTCCACCATCTGCTCTTCCACCCCGCGCAAGTACTGATGCTCCACCCCTTGGATCACCCGCCGCAACAACAGGTAAAACCCCGTCCCCACAATCAAAGCCAACCCCAATGATACACTAACCCGCAGTCTCACCTCAGTCCCAATTCCTAATTATTAATTCCTAATTATCAATTCTCGCGCAGCGAGTACCCCATCCCCCGATGCGTCCGAATCGGATCCACCTCCGCCCGCACCGCCTTCAATTTCGCGCGCAAACTCTTGATGTGCGTGTCCACCGTCCGCTCCATCGCCGCCTCCGGCTCTTCCCAAGCCATGTCCATCAACTGCTCGCGCGAATACACCCGCCCCGGTCGCTCCACGAAAATACACAACAACCGATACTCATACCGCGACAACCCCAGGACCTCCCCATGATACGAAATCTGCATCCGCCCCTCGTCCACCGTAAACCGCTCGTCCCCAATCTTTCCCTCCGGCTTCTCATTCGTCGGCGCCGCCTCGCCTCCGCCCCCGCTCGCCACCGCCCCGTTCCCCACTTCTGGCATCCCCGCCGCCCGACGCAACACCGCCCGCACCCGCGCACTCAACTCCCGCGGACTGAACGGCTTCACCATGTAATCGTCCGCCCCGATCTCCAAGCCCACCACCCGGTCGATCTCCGACTCCCGCGCCGTCAAAAAAATGATCGGCACCCGCGACCGCTCGCGAATCGCCTTGCACACCTCGAACCCGCTCATGTCCGGCAAGCCCACATCCAACACCACCAAGGCAATCCCCTCTCCGTCCCCGCCCCGCACCTTTTCCAAAGCTTCCTCCCCCGTCCCGCATGCCACCGGCGCATACCCGTCTGTCCGCAGAGAATACACAATGTTCTCCACAATCGTCGGCTCATCCTCCACCACCAATATCGTCTCCCCCATCCCCGTCACTCTCCACTCCTCACAAAAAAAACTCAAGCCCCCCCACCCCACTTCACCAATTCTTCACCCCCACTTCACACAACGCCCCCACTCACTCCCCTTAGGTGCGAGCGTGAGCGAGGACTCCCCCTCATCCTCCCGTAGCGGAAGTCGTAAGACTTCCGACCCCACCCATCGGGCGACTTGTCCCCAAGGAGCCGCTTCCCCTCCCCTGTGAAACTGCGATACTGCAATACTGCGAAACCGCTCACCTACGCAACCCCCTAGCGCCGCAAGGCCCCCCCACCGAAGGCCAGCGGCCATCTCTAAAACTCCCGTCCGCAAACGGCGAACAACGAGAGCCGCGCGCCAACAGCGCCTCCGGGTGCAGCGTCACGCTGCCTACCGGCTGCGGGGCCGATACGGCGGCAACAACTTCGGATTGTAATGCTCCCCCGGCCGAAACAAATACCCCGGGTTCCGGCTCACCAACTCATACTTCTGCAATACAAACTCCGGTATAATATAATTGCTGTTCGGATCATACACTCGCCCTCCCGTGTAATACCCCCACAACTTGTATTCATAGTTGTGATCAAATCCATGCTCGTCACCCCCGGGATTATACTCCGGCAACCGATCCGGCTGCTTCATCTCCTTCTCGTTGATAATCACCATCTGCGACTTCTCCCACGACTCGCCCGGCCGTCTCATAAACCCCCAAAACCGCGTCCCCGCCGTGTAATACCGTCTCCCAATAAACCAAGGCCCCCGTTGCTCCGCTGAAATCTGCGCCGCCCGAGCCTTCTCCATCCCCCCCATCGGCCCCCCAAACCCACCCCCCGTCCCTTTGCAGGACACCGCCCCAATTCCCATCGCAATAACTAGCAAAATCCGAATCATCTCAGAAAAAAGTTCCCGTTTAAACACAATCGCCCCCCGCTCCCCCTGCCTTTACTTCATCATTCTGAGTTCTGTGTTCAATATTCAATATTCATCCCCCTCCCCCTCATCTTCATACTCATACTCACTGCCTCCCCCCCAAATTCACTCTCCCCCCCGCGCCGTCGCCGCCGCCCGGACCCGCTCCCGTAACCCCTCATCCGCTTTCAACTCCGCCACCAACTGCTCGATCCCCCGCAGTGTCCCGCGACTGATATGATGCTCCATCCCTTCCAAATCCTCATACGCCACATCCTTATCAATCCCCAACAAATCCAAAAACTCCTCCAGCAGGGCATGCCGTTTGATGATCCGCCGCGCCACCTGTTCCCCCTCCGCCGTCAAGGTCACCCCCCGATACTTCTCATAAACCAGCAAACCCTTCTCATCCAACCGCTGCATCATGTTCGACACGCTCGACTGCGCAATCTCCAGTCCTTCCGCCACATCCGCCACCCGCGCATACCCCTTCCGGTCAATCAACTGAAACACCTGTTCCAGATAATCTTCCACCGCCACCGATTCTTTCGTCACCGACATCGCCCCCACCAAACCACAAACCCCCCGTCCCTTCACGCGTTCCCCATCCCCCCCTGGCGACGCCGGTAGCGCGCCCCCGCCTTGGGCCCACCACCCTCCCGCTCCGCAACCCCAATCCCATCCTGCCT
>JBCCIR010000189.1:0-9496 GCA_039028175.1 Verrucomicrobiota bacterium | reverse complement strand
TACTAACTTACGTATATGATACAGAAGCACTGCCAGGATCAAAGGTGGCTGAAATTGAGGATTCCAACACCAGCCAATAGATCTCCGGAAGAACTTTGGTGTGGGGTTGGTGGGAGAGGGTCTTGGGTTTTATTGAACAGTGAATATTGAACAAGGAATGATGAATGATGAAGTGGGAGGCAGGGTTGAGGGGCTCTAGGTGGTGGGTGGGGGTTGGTTTTTGTTTTTCTCGTATTTTTCGCGTTGGGTGGTGAGGAAGGTGTCGACGGATTTGGGGACGGTGAGGAGGAGGAGGCCGGCGCTGTAGCAGGTGAGTCCGACGAGGGCGGGTTTGCTGAATTGGCCGGAGACGAGGGAGATGGCTTTGATGAGGACGCCGAGGGAGATGAGGACGATGAGGGTGACTTTGGCCCAGTAGAGGCCGCGCCAGGCGAGGGCGGCGAGGGTGATGAGGAAGGCGGAGAGGAGCATGGATGCGATCCAGATGGGGCCGTGATCGATGAATTGCCAAATCGTGGCCCATTCGGGGACGACCATGAGGGCGATGGCGAGGGCGAAGAGGGTTTGTCCGTGGGACTGGGGGGTATTTTTTTGATTCACGGGAAGGGCTTTAGCGTCTGCGCCTTGGAGTGGATATCCCCGTGGGGGTTTGGGGAGAAGGTGGTGCGCGATACTGGATTTGAACCAGTGACCCCCACCGTGTCAAGGTGGTGCTCTACCCCTGAGCTAACCGCGCATGCGATGGATTCGGAGAGAATCGGAGGGGCATTATAGAATGAGGGGAGGTGGGTGTGCAAATGGTTTTGGGAGAGGGGGCTAGAATCCGGGAGTCGGGGGCTTGGGGAGGGGATGTGATTTTTTGGATTTGCCATGGGGGGGTGGAGGGATGATAGAGGGTTGGGATGGCGGAAACGGGCAGTGTATCGGACAAGACGTATCGGTTGATTGGGTTGCTGGAAGATGAGACCGAGGCGATTCGTGAGGGCGTGCGGGCGCAGCTGGCGGAGCGGGAGGGGGAGTTGTTGTCGATCTTGGAGGGGGCGGACGGGGTGGAGACGGAGTTGAGTGTGACGCAGCGGCGTGTGATTGAGGGCATGGTGCGCGAGCGAGTGCGGGGGCAGTTTGTATCGCGTTGGGCGGAGTGGCCGCATGTGCATGGCGAGCCGAATCGGTTGGAGGCGGGGATGAGTATTTTATCGGAGTTTTTGGGACCGTTGCGTGGGCGTGAGGAGGGGGCGTTGACGGATGCCCTGGACGGTGTGGCGGAGGGTTGCCGGGAGCGGGGTGGTGATGAGACGCCGGCGACGTTGGCGGCATATTTGTTTGGAGAAGGGGGTGCGTTTTCGGAGAACGACGAGGATTACTATGACCCGCGGAATTTTGATTTGTATTGGGTGATTGAGAGTGGGAAGGGCAACGAATGGAGTTTGGCGTGTTTGGCGGTAATGGTGGGGCGTCGCTTGGGGATCAAGGTGGATGGTTGTGATTATCCGGGCCGGTTCATGGCGCGCTATATGGAGGGGCGGGAGATTTGGTTGATTGATGCGTGTCACGGCGGGGAGTTGATCCCGGGGGTGGAGGTAACGGAGGTGCGGCCGGTGGCGGGGGACGAGGTTCGGGAGACGATGGCGCGTCCGGCGACGGCGCGGACGATTTTGAAGCGGGCCTTGGAGGGGTTGGAGACGGCGTTTTTGCGTCGAGGCGAGGAAGTGGATGCGGCGCTCGTGAGAGACTGTTTGCAGCAAATGTTGTCGGCACATTGAGGATGGCTGAAGTGCAATTGCATCGATTGGATGTGGAGGCGGCGGGGGACGAGGTTCGGGGCGGGGTGATGTTGGCGCATGGGTTGGGGGAGCATATTGAGCGATACCGGTCGATTGCAGAGGGGTTGGCGGCGGAAGGACATGTGGTGACGGGGGTGGATTTCGAGGGGCATGGGCGGTCGCCGGGGATACGCGGGCATTTGGGGAACTGGGAGGCCGTGGAGCGGGTATTTGACGAGCAGGTGGCGCGATTGCGGGAGGCGACGGGGGAGGGGAAGCCTTTGGGGATGGTGGCGCATTCGATGGGGGCGTTTTTGGGGCTGCGGTATTTGGAATTAAAGCCGGAGGTATTTTCGTTTGCTTGGTTGAGTTCGCCGTTGCTACGGCCGCGGGAGATGAAATCCGGGACGGTGCGGTTGGGGGGGCGAATGTTGGCGGCGATGTGGCCGCGGCTTCGTTTGGATTCGGGTGTGCGTCCGCAGTTGTGCCGCGTGATTCCGGAGGATGAGGAGGCGGACCCGTATTTTCATGCCTGGGTAACGGTGGGCTGGGGGGTGGAGTTATGGAATTTGGAGAAAGAGATTTATGAAGAGTTGGGGCGGGTGAATCCGGGGCTGCGGGTGTTGGTGACACAGGGGAGCGAGGATCCGATTTGTCCGACGCGGCATGCGCGGGCTTTGTATGAGTCGTTGGGGGTGGAGGACAAGGAGTGGCGGCTCTATGATGGGGAGTTGCACGAGCCGTTGTTTGGGGATCGGGCGGGGGAGGTATTGGGGGATGTGCGGGAATGGATGATACGGGGAGGCGGAAATACCCACGTTCCAATTTCCAAATAAATCCCAGTTACCAAATTTCAGGATACCAAGGGATGGCTGATGGTTACCCGCTGGGGCGGCCATAGCCCTATTTGGCAGAAAGTGACGATTGCCCTCAGGCTTGGGCGAGTTTTTGGCGGCGTTCTTCGATTTCGACGTGGAACTGTTCGGAATCGGGTTCGGGACCGATCTCGCGGGTGCGGCCGATGAAGTCGGTAAAGGATTCGCCGTCGTTTCGGTTGGTGGCGAAGTCTTCGAGGAGGGGGCGGACGGCGTCGGGGATGCCGTCGAGGGTGACGACTTTTTCTTCGAGGCCGGCGAGGCGATCGCCGCGGCTGGAGCCGCCGACGTAGAAGGCGTATTTGTTGGGGCCGCGGCCGACGAAGGCGATATCGGCGTTGTAGGGGCGGGCGCAGCCGTTGGGGCATCCGGTCATGCGGATGAGGAGGGGTTCTTTTCCGATGCCGAGCTCGCGGAGGATGTCGTCGATTTGGTCGAGGACGCCGTTAAAGACGCGTTCGCTTTCCGCGAGGGAGAGTCCGCAGGTGGGTAGGGCAACGCAGGCGTGGGCGGTTTTCCGGGCTTCGGTAAAGTTTTCGGTGTGGACGATGTTGTGATTGGCGAGGATGGCGTTGACGGCGTCTTTTTGGGCGGGATCGATATCTGCGGCGACGATATTGGTGTTTGGGGTGACGATCGTGGGGCAGCCGATTTCTTCCGCGAGTTTGCGGAAGGCGTCCTTGTATTGGGCGCCGTCCTCGACATTTTGGATGCGGCCCTGGGCGACGTAGATGCCGCAGAAGAGTTTGCCATCACCTTGTTCGTGCCAGCCGAGTTGGTCGGCCACGGTATCGAAGTGGTTTTCCTTGGGGGGGTGAAGGGTGGCGTCGGTGTGGGTTTTGACCTGTTCGGTGAACCAATCGAGGCCTTTGCTTTCGACGAGGTATTTCATCCGGGATTGTTTGCGGTCTTCCCGGTTGCCGTGGTCGCGTTGGACTTTGACGATGGCTTCGGTCACGGCGACGACGTTTTCGCGCTCGACGTAGGCGAAGGGTTTGGCGAGGAGGGGGCGGGTGTTGGTCATCCCGTGGGTCATGCCGAAGCCGCCGCCGATATAGATGGTGTAACCTGAGACGCTGTCATTTTCGAGATGTGGCACGAAAGCGACGTCCTGGGAGTAGAGGTCGACGTCGTTGCGTGGGGGGATGGCGATGGCCAATTTGAATTTTCTCGGGAGGTAGACCTTTCCATAGATGGATTCTTCGGCGTCATTGGCGCCGGATGAGACGTCGAGTTTTTCGCCGTCGAGCCAGATTTCCGTGTAGGCGGTGGACTTGGCGAGGAAGATTTCGTTAATTTCTTCGGCGAGGGCTTGGGCATCGGCGTGGGCGGTGTCCTTGATGGGGGAGGCGGGGCCCATGGTGTTGCGGACGACATCGCCGCAGGCGCCCCAGGTGGTGAGGCCGCATTCGGTGACCGTGGCCATGACGGTTTTGAGGTCTCCGATGAGGATGCCGTGGAGTTGGATGCCTTGGCGCGTGGTGAGGCGGAGGTTCCCGCAGCCGATGGAATCGGCGAGGTTATCGTGGGCGATATATTGTTCGGCGGTGAGGCGGCCGGCGGGCATTTTGGACCGGACCATGAAGGACCAGGCTTTGTCCTTTTTTTCTTTGCGGAGTTGTTTGCGGAGGTCGCGGTCGTCCTGTTGGTAGGTGCCGTGGAATTTGAGGAGTTGGTATTCGGCGTCTTCGAAGTGGGTGGCGCCGGACTGGATGGTATCGACGATATTGCCTCGGAGCGAGTGGGATTCGTCTTTGATATCTTCGACGCTTTGTTTGGCCTTTTTGGTGGAATGATTTAGGAGCTAGGAGCTAAGATGTGGGATGTGGAGGCGGGGGAAGATAGGGGGAAAGAGAGGGGAGCGCAACTAAAAACCTAAAAGTAGATCGGTTTAGTATAGAATAGGTTTAATCCGTTGTTTTTGAGCGAATTAGAAAGAGCTATTCTTGCTTCTTCCACCAATCCTCTGATTTTTCCCAGGGATCGGGACTGGGTTCGTGGGATTGATTTTGGGGGGATTGGGAGGGGGGGAGGAGGGGTTGGGACGGGGAATCGTCTTCCAAGAGGGAATCGAGGTCGTTGAGGGGTTGCTTGCGGATTTGGCGTTTTCGGTGCCAGACGAGGAAGGCGACGGAGGCGAGGATACCGACGATGAGGCCGAGGAGGAAGATGGCGAGGCCGTTGACGGCGGCGGCGTGGGGACCGACGCCGAGGCCATAGCTATCGCGGGAGGCGGCGGCGAGGACGGGGTTGATACCGGTCATGGCGGTTTGGATCAGGAGGAGGAACCCGGTTTAGAGGGGGTGGGCGCCCTGAGGGTAATGGGGACGGTATCGATGCTGGGATCGACATCTTCGCAGGTGTCGAGGCTCATGCGCATGGGGATCATGTGGGAGAAGTTAAAGCCGTGTTTCTGGAAGAAGCGTTGGGATTCGGCGCTTATTTTGTCGGTAAGCAAGGTGATGCGCAGGAAGTCTTTTTTGTAGGCGAAGGAGACGACGTAATTAATGAGGCGGGAGCCGTATCCCTGGCCGCGATGTTCCTGGCGGATGACGACGTCTTCCATGAGGCCGACGAATCCGCCGGCTGCGGTGCTGATGGTGAAGAGGAGGTTGACCATTCCGATGATTTGGTGGTCGGTGCGGACGACGAAGATACGGCCGCGGTTGGGTTGTTCTAGGATGAGGCGGAGGCCCCGTTCCTGCTTGGCGTAATCGGGGTCGAAGTCTTCTTCCTCGGAGAAGAGTTCCATGAGCAATTCGACCAGTTGGGGGAGGTCCTCGATGGTGGCGGCTTGGACGCGTGGTTCGTCGGGCGTGGTCATGGGTTCTCTAGGGATTATGATAGCAGAAATTGGGCCTTGGGGAACCATGAACCTTTGTGGCCGGTCTATGAAGGTCAGAATGGGTGGGAAAGGGCATGATTTTTCGTTGTAGTTACAAGGTTGGCAGTTATGGGGAGACTGGGTAGGGTGGGGAGATGAAGCGACGACGTTTTTTGACGGGGATGGCGGGGGTGGGGGCTGGAAGTGTATTTGGGAGCGAGTGGGTCATGGGGGCGGAGGAGGACGGGCCATGGTTGGAGTTTGCGGTGCAGCAGTATTCGTTCAATCGGCAATTGAAGGACGGCTCGTTAGATCTTTTGGATTTTCCGAAGACAGTGGTGGAGGGGACGGGGATTGAGGCGTTGGAATATTTCAACGGTCACATGATGGAGCGGGCGGGAGACCGGAAATTTTTCAAGGAGCTCAAGCGGCGGTGCGCCGATGTGGGAGCGGTGAGCACGTTGATGTTGTGCAAAGCGGAGAATGCCTTGGACAGTCCCGAGGCATCGGTGCGGGCGAAGTCGGTTGAGGAATACAAGCCATGGTTGGAGGCGACGAAATTCCTGGGAGGGACGGCGATCCGGGTGGACACGCGATCGGGGGGTGATGCCGAGGCGCAGAAGGGCTATGCCGTGGAAGGGTTGCGGTCTTTATCGGATGTGGCGGGATCGATGGAGATGGATGTGGTGGTGGAGAATCATGGCGGTCATTCCGGGAACGGAGCGTGGGTGGCGTCGGTGATGGAAGCGGTGGATCGTGAGAATGTGGGGACCTTGCCGGATTTTCAGAACTTCAAGGAGTATGATCCCTACCTGGGGGTGGAAGAGATGATGCCGTGGGCGAAGTTTGTTTGTGCGAAGGCGAAGGGGTTTGATGCGGATGGGAACGAGGTGAACGTGGATTACCATCGGATGATAAAGATCGTGAAGGATGCGGGATTTCGGGGGTATTGCGGGATTGAATTTGAGGGGCATGAGATGGATCCGGTGGAAGGGATTAATATGACGAAGGCGTTGATTTTAAGGGTGATTGACGACCAGAGCTGAGCGATTGGCTTTTGATTGAGATGAAGAGAGGGAATGTTGAATGATGACGATTGAATCGGCTAGGTGGCGGGCGGGGTGTTGTTTGCTTGTCCTTGGGTTGTTGGGGAGTGGGATGGCGTGGGCGCAGGATGAGGATGAGGCGGATGTGTTTTTGGCGGGCTTGAAGGCGGGGAAGTTGCCGTGTGCGGTGGATGAGCTGGTTTCGATTCCGGCGACGTGGTCTTTGACGCCGGAGCGACTGGATGAGTTGTATCATGTGCCGGAGGGGGTGGAGCCGGATGACAACGTGTACTTCGAGTGGCTGACGACGGCGCGGGACCGGGCATATTTTATTCGTCGGCCGTTTACGAATTTGTCGATTGATTTGACGTTGTTTGGCGGGGAGGTGCCGGTGGAGGATGTAACGGTGGATTTCCTAGACGGGAAGTTGAACGGGATTTCGATCTCGGTGTTTAACCGAGGCGATGCGGAGAGTATCGCGATCGATGAGTTTGAGCGGCGGAAGAAGTTATGTGGGCAGGCATTGAGTGCGCAGCTGGGGGTGCGGCCGGTGGCCAGGAAGGCGAATCCGACGCAGGGGTTGTTGACGGAGGGCTGGGTTTGGGTGTCGGCGAAGGGGATGGCGGTATTGGAGCACAATCCGGAGGCGGCGCAGGGGCGGCCGGAATTTTTGCGCATGAAGATTGCGCCGCGGGACACGAAGGGGGCGTTTGCGGCGGCGATGCGCGACCGGAGTTCGGCGACCAAACTGTCGGATTTGCCGCGCAACGTCGTGCGGGAGGCGAACGGGGACGTTTACATCAAGGGGATTCCGATGGTGGATCAGGGGCCGAAGGGGTATTGCGTGGTGGCGAGTTGTCAGCGTTTGCTGGAGTATTATGGGATTCCGTGTGATCAGCATCAGATCGCGCAGATTGCGGAGGCGGACGCGCAGCGGGGGACGAATACGTTGGCGATGGCGGAGGCGTTGGAGAAGGTGGATTTCCGTTTTAAGACGCGGTTTACGAAGTTGTTTGCGTTGATGACGAATGGGAAGCTGTATGAGATGCGGCGTCGTGAGCCGTCGGAGTTTCGGGATTTTGAGAAGAAGGTGGTGGACTATGTGGATGATGGGATTCCGTTATTATGGTCGTTGGAGTTGGGGAAGTATGAGGAGGAGCCTTCAATTGCGCAGCAGGCGGGCGGGGGGCATATGCGGATGGTGATCGGGTATAATCCGGAGAATGGGAAACTGATCTTTTCGGATTCGTGGGGGGCGGGGCATGAGGTGAAGTATATGGACATGCGGGATGCGTATCAGGCGACGCATGGGTTGTATGTGATGCATCCGACGGTGCGGTAGCAGGCTGAGCCTGCAGTCCGGGGCCGGACTGGCCAGATGTGCGGTCCGACCACAGTGGTCAAGCGCAGGGTCGCTGGCTCCCTTCTTCGCCAATGCTACGAAGGGCACGCCCGTTCTTCGCCGAGGCTACGAAGGGCACGCTCGTTGTTCGCCGCTTGCGGACGATTGGTTTGAGGGGCGGCCGATGGCCAAGGTGCCTATTGTTTGGGCCTGACTGACGGGGTGTGGATAGGGGTTGAGTTTTTTTGGGGGGGAGGGGCATGATGGGCGGGATTGATTTTGAAGCCGGTTGCGCGTGAATTTTTGGGATGGGAGGGTCCGCTTTTGGAGCGGGTGGCGGGGTGGTTGGCACGGGATTGGGACGGAGGCGGAGTGTGGGATTTGTCGGCGACGATGGTGGTGGTGCCGACGCGGCAGTCGGGGCGGCGTTTGCGGGAGTATTTGGCGGGCTATGCGGCGGAGGGGGAACGCGGGGGTGTCGTGGTGCCGCCGATGGTGTTGACGCCGGACGGGGTGATCTCAAAACTGGCGCCCGGGGAGGGGGAGAGGGGACGAGTGGCGGGGGAGCTGGAGTCGTTGTTGGCCTGGGTGCGGGTCTTGAGGCGATGTGAGCCGGGAGATTTTCCGTTGTTGTTCCCGGTGCCGCCGGAGGAAGCGACGTTTCGATGGGCCTTGGCGACGGCGCGGGAGTTTCGGCAGCTGGGGAAATTGTTGGGGGAGGCGGGATTGCTTGTGGGAGATGCGCGCCGGGTGTTGGGGGAGAGCTATGAAGAGGCGGGGCGTTGGGAGGACCTGGCGCGCTTGGAGGGTCGGTATTTTAAGGAGCTGGAACGGCATGGGCTGGTGGATAGGGAAGTGGCGTTGAAGCGTGGGATTGGGGAGCCGGTGGTGCCGGAGGGGATCGAGCGGATCGTCCTGGCGGAGGTGGCCGATCCGTTGCCGGTACTGGTGCGGATGCTGGATGGGGTCGGTGTGCCGGTATCCGTTCTGGTGTATGCGCCAGAGGACGAGCGGGAGCAATTTGACGAGTGGGGACGACCGGAGGCCGGGTCCTGGGGGCATGAGGATGTGCGATTGCCGATTGGGGACGAGGAGATGGAAGTTTGCGGTCGGCCGGCGTCGCAGGCAGCGCGGGTGGTGGAATTGGTGGGAAGTCTGGAGTCGCCAGAGGAGTCGTTGGCGTTGGGGGTTTTGGATTCGCAACTGTTGCCATTCCTTGAGCGAGGTTTGGCGGACGCGGGTGTTTCGTCGTATGATCCCGAGGGGGTGTCGTTGGGAGCGCAAGGGTTCGCCCATTTGATGCGATCGTTGCTGGACTTTATGCGATCGGAAAAGTTCGGTGATTTTTTGGATCTTTTGCGGTGTCCGGATTTCATGGGGTGGGTGGAGCGTCGAGACGAGGTGGGTGAGTTTCGCGTGGAGCGGGCATTGGGTGGATTTGATGATTTTATGGCGAGGCATCTGCCGGATGATTTTGAATCGGGTGTGGGCCGGATGCAGGCGTGGCGGGGGGAAGACTTGACGGCGGAAGAGAAGGCGGGGATTCGGGCGGGGGAGCGGGTGCGGGCGGCCCACACCCGATTCAAAATCATCCGGCAGATGCCTCGCCATAAAATCATCAAATCCACCCAATGCCCGCTCCACGC
>JBCCIR010000188.1:0-9535 GCA_039028175.1 Verrucomicrobiota bacterium | reverse complement strand
GGGGTGACGGTGGTGACGAAGCTTGCGACGACGGGCGATATCTATGCAAAAGAGCACCTGCGGGGCGAGGGAGTGAAGCTGGTGACGCTGGACGATGCGGCCCTTTGTGCGTTGGAGGTGGTGCAGGGAAAGGCGGACGTGTTCATCTACGATCAGATATCGATTTACAAACATTGGGAGAACCACCAGGACACGACAAGAGCCATTCTCGAGCCGATTCGTGAGGAAACTTGGGCGATTGGAATCAGGAAGGGGGAGGATGAGCTGCGAGAATCGGTGAACGCCTTTTTGGAGGGATTCCGGGAAGCCGGGAGATTTGATGAGCTAGCTGAGCGGTATATGAGCGAGGAGAAGCGGGCCTTCGAGAAGGCGGGTGTGCCCTTTATATTTCACTAGGGGAACGGGGTTTTGGTTTTCTGGAGAGGCCTGCTGGGTTAGATAGGAACCCGTGAAGAAAGCACTTCAATGTGGATTGGCCGTGATTTTCGCGGCTTCGTTTTGCTTTTTGTTTTTTATTCTGCTGGACCACGACTTTGAATGGGGGCGGATACGAGCTTACCGGAGCAATTTGATCAGCGGATGGTTGATGACAATTCTCGTGTCGTCATGTGCGCTTGTTTTGAGCATCTTGCTGGGAGCAGTGCTTACGGCGGGCCAATTGTCTTCCTTGAGGGGGACTCGATGGCTGGCTCGGAGTTGGGTGGAATTGATTCGCGGGACGCCGCTGCTGACCCAAATATTGATCGGTTACTATCTGGTTGCGAATCGGCTGGGGATTGATGATCGATTTTGGATCGGAGTTGTGTTGTTGGCAACCTTTGCGGCGGCCTATTTGAGTGAGATATTTCGTGCGGGGATCGAGTCGATTCCGAAATCTCAGTTGGAGTCAGCGCGGGCAGTGGGATTTACGTCCGGCCAGATGTATCGATACATTGTGGTGCCACAGGCAATGCGTCGGGTTTTACCGGCCACGGCGGGTCAGTTTGCGAATCTGATAAAGGATTCTTCCTTGTTGTTCGTTATTTCGGTTCAGGAGTTAACGATGCAGTCTCGGGAGACCAATGCGGCGACTTACGCGACCTTCGAATCGTATATTCCGATGGCGTTGGGATACTTGGTGCTGACATTGCCGATATCGTTTTGGACTCGTCACTTGGAAGAGAGATTTCGATATGAGACTTGAGTTACAGGGCTTGGTGAAGCGCTATGGGGCGCATCCTGCCGTGAATGGTGTGGATTTGTCGATCGGTGAGAAGGTTCGGGTATTGGTGTTGATCGGACCGTCGGGTGGCGGCAAATCGACACTTTTGCGGATTTTGGGGGGCTTGGAGCGTGCGGAGGAGGGGGCGGTTCGCGTTGGCGACAGGGAGATGAGTGGAGCAAACGAGAGTGAGTTGCAGGAGCATCGGCGGGAGAACGGCTATTTGTTTCAGGCGTTCAATTTGTTTCCGCATTTGAGTCTATTGCGGAATGTCACCCTTCCCTTGGAGAAAGTGCATGGGCATGAGCCGAAGGCGGCTCGGGAGCGTGGATTGGAGTGTTTGGATCGGCTCGGGTTGGGAGGGATGGGCGGTAAGATGCCTGCGGAGCTCTCTGGTGGGCAGCAGCAGCGGGGCGGGATCGCGCGGGCGCTAGCGGCGAAGCCGAAGTTGCTTTTGCTCGATGAGCCGACATCGGCTTTGGATCCGGAGATGACAGCGGAGGTGCTTGCGGTGATTGAGGAGTTGTCCGCGAGCGGGCAGGAGATCATAATGGCGACTCACGAGATGGGTTTCGCTAAAGCGGTGGCGGATCACACGCTTTTTTTGGCCGAGGGCAAGGTGGTGGAAGAGGGGGCGGATTTATTTGAGTCACCCAAGGAAGAAACTGTGAGGCGATTTCTCGCGACCGTGATGCGGTACTAGGCTGCGGGCGGGGATCAGCTTACCTTCTTAAGGGCTTTGGTGACCCGCTTCTCCAAGGCGGCCGCTTTTTTGTCTTGTTTGAGGTCGCGGTGAAGCGCTGCGAGGTTTTCGCTGGTGATGGCGAAGTTGTCTCGTTCGGCAGGGAGGTTTCGCTCGAATATCTTAAGGGCTTTCTCGTAGTTTTCAGTCGCAGCACGGAATTCGTGCAGGCGATGGGAAACAGCGGCAAGGTTGCAGAGGGATTGGGCGATTTCGGGCTGTGTATCGGGAAAGATGGACTCGCGAATCGCGAGTGCGATCTTGTGCATTTCACGTGCTTGTTCGGGAAAGCCGGTTTCCTGGTAGAGGCCGCCAAGGTTATTGTAGACGGCTGCGGCTTCTTCGGATTCCTTGCCGTTGGCGCGTTCAAATGCCTGGGCGGCATAAGCGTAAGTTTGTTCCGCGTCGTCGTAGCGGCCCTCCTCTTTGTAAAGCATTGCGAGATTGTTTCCGAGTTTTCCAGCACTGTCTTCGAAGTCATTGCCAAGTTCGCGATAGATTTCGAGCGCCGTTTCGTAGAGCGGGATCGCTTTGTCGTAGAGTTGACTGTTGTCGTATACGGTAGCGAGACTGCCTTGGACACGGGCGACTTGCTCGGCCGGGATGCTACCGATGACCTGGTCGGCGACATCGAGGGCTTCGAGGTAGAGGGATTCGGATTCGCTGAACAGGCCTTGGGCGCGCCGAATGTCGCCTACAACCTCGAGCGCGCTGACGAGCGCGGGAGCGTTTGACGGATCGGAACTGGTGGAGCGTCGTGCGGCATCGAGGGCGGTTTGGGCGATGCGCACGGCGTCTTCCAACTGGCCCTCAGCAAAGAGGGATTGGACTCGTTCTTCGAGAACTTCGATGAGGTTGGCGTGTCCGGTTACGGTGCTCATAGGAACGGGGTTTGGCGGGTTTGAGGGTGGTTTAGGCGCCTTCTCAAACACAGTAAACCATGTATTTACGAAGTAAATCAAGGATTTGCTCGAGAATATTGTGAGGCCAATGTTTTGCTGGGGGCTTGGGTGCTGTTCGAATCAGTAAATTTGGGACCAGTTACGAAGGTTTGGTGTTTAATGTGCCCAGTAGATCATCTCTGGATTCGGGGAGCCGGTGGAACGTGTCCGCGATCGTGTTGATCGGAGAAGTGCCAGATTGATCGATTCCGACGGCTCGGGCGAGTTCTCGTTCAAAATGGGTTATCGCTTTTAGGTTAGGTTCATTGTCGTTGAGGTAGTTCAAGGCCCGTTGGAGGAGACTGTGCAGTTCGGTCAGCGGGGTGTCTCTTTCCGAGACGATCTCGACAAGTTGGATGAAGTAGGACGCGGCGAGAGTTCGGGGATAGCTGGTCCGGAGGTTCATGCGTGGATTTGTGACTTCGAGGTCCTGCAGGGTATGGAGGTCGCTTTTGCGGCTGCGGAAGAACTCGATCTCCGCATCGAAGAATAGATCGAGCTTGCCGACGAAGGGGCTTTTTGGACGTTGGGCTCCTTTGGCGATGGTTTTAATGATACCGGAATCGGCTGCGCACCAATGGACGATCAGACTGGTTTCCGTCAGTTGGTAGCGTCGTAGGAGAATGGCATTATCTTTGGGCACGAGGTCAACCGGAAGAGGGTGAGATTGGGGCGAATGGGCTAGGTCGGAAGTTGACCGGGACAGGGATTCGGCGTAATCGTGGACTGCGAATTTGCCGCGGCAACGTATCATAGCGGTCATGGAAACACCCGACAACAACTCTAGTTTGGACGACCTCCAGGCGTTGGACACGGAAGGGCTCAAAGCCCGGCTGGGCCAGCTCCGGAGGTATCTTTGACGTTTCGTCGATTGAGGGTGAGCTGGGAGATATTGAGGCGGCGATGGCGGCCCCTGGATTTTGGGACCATAAAGAAGAGGCGCAGAAGAAGGCGGGTCGCGTTTCTGCTTTGAAGGCGAAGATTACCCCGTTGCGGGAGTTGGAGGCGCGCCTTGAGGACTTGCCCGTGATCATCGAGTTGGCGATCGAGAGTGGCGCCTCGAGTGACGTTCGCGAGGCGAAGGCAGAGCATGATGCCGCGTTGGCGCAATTGGAAGCGCTGGAGTTGAAGGTGTTGATGGACGGACCGCATGATCGCGGAAACACGTTTTTGACTATTCATTCAGGTGCGGGGGGGACGGAGGCCTGTGATTGGGCGGAGATGTTGCTTCGGATGTATCAGCGTTGGGCGGAGCAAACCGGATTTTCTGCCTCACTCGTCGATTTTCAAGCCGGGGAAGAAGTGGGGGTTCGCTCGGCGACTCTCAAGGTGTCCGGCGAGAACGCTTACGGGTATTTACAGACGGAGCGCGGGGTGCATCGCTTGGTGCGGATTTCACCGTTTGATTCAAACGCGCGGAGGCATACGTCGTTCGCGAGCGTGGACATTGTGCCGGAGATTGAAGATGACAGTGGAATCGAGGTGGAAGAGAAGGACTTGGAGATTAAGACAATGCGCAGCGGTGGAAAGGGCGGGCAGAACGTTAACAAGGTGGAGACTGCTGTGCATATGACACATATTCCTTCGGGAATCATTGTTCGCTGCAGCGCGGAACGGAGTCAGTTGAAGAATCGGCAGCAGGCGCTGAAGATTTTGAAGGCGAAGCTTTACCAGATCGAAGAGGCGAAAAAGAACGAGGAAATGGCGCGACAGTATGGGGACAAGGGGGAGATTGCGTGGGGGAGTCAGATTCGATCCTATGTTTTCCAACCTTACCAGATGGTGAAGGATCATCGGACCGGATTTGAGGTGGGAAACATTCAGGAAGTGATGGATGGGAGCATCGGGGGGTTCATAGAAGCGAAGTTAAAAGGAGTTGCGGCCAAGGATGGGGGCGGAGACGTGGAGGTGTGATGGCGATTTTGGAGTTCGATATCGTGACGCTTTTCCCGGACTTGTGCCGAGTCCCATTGGGAGAGAGTATCGTGGGGCGTGCACAGGAAAGTGGGCTTGTGTCGGTGAGAGTGCATGACTTGAAGGATTGGGCGACGGATAGGCATCGAACCGTGGACGACGAGCCTTATGGTGGCGGCCCCGGGATGGTATTGATGTGCGGTCCGATCTTTTCCGCGGTACGGTCTTTAAAGGAGGAGTTTGGACGAGGGGATACGCGGGTGTTGTTGATGACGCCTCAGGGCATCCCATTGAAGCAGAGGGCAGTTCGAAAACTTGCGACCAGAGGTGGGCATTTTGTGGTGTTGTGTGGTCACTATGAGGGGATCGATCAGCGGGCAATCGATGCATTGGTTGACGAAGAAATTTCCATTGGGGATTACGTATTGACCAATGGAGGGATCGCCGCGGTGGTGTTAGTGGATGCGATGGCGCGGTTGGTGCCCGGTGTGCTAGGAGATGAACGATCGGCCAAGGAGGAATCATTTGCAGGGGAGGCGGAATGCGCATTGGAGGCGCCTCACTACACCAGGCCGGCGGAGTTTGAAGGAATGGAAGTACCGGAAGTGTTGCTTTCCGGGGATCATGCTCGGATCGCCCGGTGGAAGCGAGAAGAGGGGCTCCGACGAACAAAGAAGCGGCGACCGGATCTGGGATAGCCGCGGTGTTGTTCTAGGTATCGGAATCCGGGGGAATTTCGGAACGCCAGTGTTTGATGCCAGGCAGGCTGCGGTAAAGGAGAGCGTGATAGGCTCGACGAGGTAGAAGACGAGTCATAAGGGCGAAGAGGCGAGCGTCAGCGCTGGCGGGCGCACGAAGGGGCGGATGAGGGTGGGCCATCAGCTTGAGGATGCGATCGGCTAGAGACTCGGGAGTGGCCAGGGCCTGGCCCATTAGCTTCTCGATAAACCGGCTCATGTAGTGGTAATAGTTGGCATATGTGTCACCGGTATTGACAGCGGCCTGAGCGGCTTTGCTCAGCAGGACTTTTTTAAACGACTGAGAGTATACAAAGCCTGGTTGGAAGAGAGTGACATGGACCTTCCAGGGTTTCATTTCGTAGTAGAGGGCCTCGGAGAGTCCCTCGAGGGCGAATTTCGAAGCGCTATACTCCCCCATGGTGGGCATGGCCATCATGCCTCCGACGGATGAAACATTGATGATGTGCCCCTTGCCGCGCTCTCGCATTGCGGGAAGGACCAGGCGCATGAGGTGTGCAGGGCCGAAAAGGTTGGTTTTAAACTGAAGCCACTGATCTTCCTCAGTCATGTGCTCGACCACAGACCGATAGCTGATACCGGCGTTGTTGATAAGGATGTCGACGGGCCCAAAGTCGCGTTCGATCTGGTGCACCGCGTCTTCTCTTTGTGACGACTCCGTGACATCGAGGGGGCGCACGTGAACGTGTGGACTTTCTCGGATATCCGGTTGATTTAGATTTTCGAGGGAGGCGGGCCGCGCGGTGGCAATCGTGAGGTAGTGGGTGGTGAAGGCGGGGTGGGAAAGTTTCTTCGTGAGAGCAAGACCGATTCCGGAGCTCGCGCCGGTGAGGAGGACTACGGCGGGACCGCGCTTTGAGGGCGAATGGGTCACGGTAGGAAATAGGAGGCCGTTGATAAGTGTGGTCGGGCTGGCCGGATTTGAACCGACGACCTCCTGACCCCCAGTCAGGCGCGCTACCAAGCTACGCTACAGCCCGTGTCCGGTGTTGGACGATCACTATTCCGATGAAACACCGGGAAATGCAAGCGTCGTGTGGAGACGGAGGAGGGATTTATTCCGTTGATTGGGATGAGTGGGTGCGGCATGGTTTGCGCGATGGCGGACAACGTGAAGACAGCGGTAGTGGGAGCGAGCGGCTATTCCGGTGAGGAATTGCTGCGGCTGTTGGTTCAGCATCCGGAGGCGGATTTAACCGGGATTACTTCGCGACAGCATGCGGGAAAGGGATTAGCTGAGGTGTATCCGAGGTTTCGCGGCAATGTGGAGGCAGGGAAATTGTCATTCGTGGAGTCTTCAGCGGAGGTGGTGGCGAAGTCTGGTGCTGAGGTCGTGTTTTTGGCGCTGCCGCATGGAGTCGCGGCGGAGTATGCGGGAGTGCTCTTGAATGAGGGGCTTCGGGTGATCGATTTGAGTGCTGATTTTCGTTTGAGTGACGCTGCTGTCTATGAAGAATTTTACGGCGCGCCGCATCCTGCTCCCGAGTTGCTCAAGGAGGCGGTGTATGGCCTTCCGGAGCGGCATGGGGACTCGATCAAGGGGGCGCGGCTTGTGGCGAGTCCGGGCTGCTATCCGACGAGTATATTGCTCCCGCTGCTCCCGCTATTGGATGATAGACTGCTTGATCACGGGAGTATTGTCGTCTCGAGTATGAGCGGGGTGAGCGGCGCTGGTCGTTCGGCGGTCGAAGCTTTTTTATTCGGAGAGTGCAACGAGAGTGTGCGTCCGTACGGGGTGCCGAAGCATCGTCATCTGAGTGAGATTGAGCAGGAGCTATCGGCGGCGGCGGGAGAATCGGTAGTGATTTCCTTCACGCCACATTTGGTACCGGTTACGGCAGGTATCTGCAGTAACATTGTCGCGAACTTTTCGGCGGGGGTGAAGGCGGCGGTAGTCGGGGAGGCCTTGGAAGACGCCTATGGGTCGAGTGAGTTCGTGAGGCTGTTAGGTGAGGGCGGCTTGCCGGATACGAGTGATGTCTTGGGCACAAATTACATCGATATCGGATGGGCAGAGGATGAGCGAACCGGCAGATGTGTCTTGATGAGCGCGGAAGACAATCTGGGAAAAGGAGCGTCAAGCCAGGCGATTCAGAGTTTTAACTTGATGTGTGGGTTCGAAGAAGGTGTGGGTTTAAAGAATTTCTGAGCAAATCCCATCGCAATCTTGAGTTTTGCAATAAAACTTGCGAGGAAGGAGGTGGATGGAGGCAAAGTTCAAAGAAATCGGGGGAGGTGTTACGGCGCCGAAGGGGTATGAGGCGAGTTCTGTGGTGTGTGGCATCAAGGATTCTCGTTCGCAAAAGAAGGATCTCGCATTGGTTTATTCCGAGGTGCCTGCGGTTGCAGCCGGAGCATTTACAGTGAACCGAATCAAGGCGGCTCCCGTGATCGTTTCTGCGGCTCACTTAAGGGGGCGAGAGGTGAGGGCTATTATCGCCAACAGCGGCAATGCAAATGCTTGCACCGGGCCACATGGGATTCTCGATGCAAAGGCGATGACGAATACCGTATCGGCGGAATTGGGAGTAAAGCCGAATCAGGTGTTGGTTTGTTCGACTGGGATCATTGGAGTTCCCATGCCGATGGAGAGGATTCTTCCGCGGATACCGGATTTGATCAAGCAGCGGAGTGCGCGAGGGAGCAAGGGGGCGGCGGAGGCGATTATGACGAGCGATACGCGGTCGAAGTCGGTGGCACTTAAGATGAAATTGGGGGGCAAAGAGGTGCGTCTAGGCGCGATCGCAAAGGGGGCGGGCATGATTTGCCCAAACATGGCTACGATGCTGTGTTTTGTCACGACGGATGCGGTGATTGATCGGAGCGAACTGAAAAAGGCAACGCTCGAAGCCGTCGGGGAGTCTTTTAACCGGATTTCCGTGGATGGGGATATGAGCACCAATGATTCGGTTGTGGTGCTGGCAAACGGAGCGGCGAAGAACAAGTTGATTGAGAATGGTTCGAAGTCGGCAAGGAAGTTTCGAACGGCCCTATCGTGGTTGATGCTGAAACTGGCGAAGATGATTGTGAAGGATGGGGAGCGGGTGACGAAATTCGTGGTAGTGAAAGTATTTGGGGCGCGTACTTTTGCTGACGCTCGAAAGGTGGCGGAGTCGGTCGCAAATTCGACGCTAGTGAAGTGTTCGTGGAATGGCAACGACCCCAATTGGGGGAGAATTATAGATGCGATTGGTTATTCAGGGGCGGATGTGCAGGAGGACATGGTGGATATCGGTTTCAATGGAATGACGGCTTGCAGTCATGGGATGGCTGCGGACACTCCTGTGAAACAGTTGGAGCGAGCGGTGTCGAAGGAGTCGTTTTCGGTCTCGATCAATTTGAATCTCGGGAATGCGGATTACACAGCGTACACGAGTGACCTTTCTCCGGAGTATGTCGATTTTAACCGCGCCGAGTATGCGGTATCTCGGCTTCGGTGAGCGGGTGGAGGGGAGGAAATCGTGGGGGTTGGGATGGTAAAGCTGGTGGAGCTGGAAAAGAAGATTTGCTCAATGACGGGAATCGGCGAGATTTTCGGTTTCTTTTTGCCCGAGGCGGGTGTGAATGATGACGACGAAGCTAAGTGGAGACTTGCTGCAGCAGCAGATAGGAAAGGCCGCGGTCTTGGTGGAGGCCTTGCCGTACATGCAGGGATTTCGTGGTCAGACTTTCGTCGTCAAGGTAGGTGGAAGTGCGATGGAAGATGCGGAGTTGGTTGAGAAATTGCTTCGGGACGTGGTATTTTTGGAGGCGGTAGGAGTGAATCCGGTATTGGTGCATGGGGGCGGGAAGGCTATTTCTGAGGCAATGCGGAGGGAGGGATTGGAGGCAAAGTTTATCGGCGGGCTACGGGTCACGGATGAGGCGGCGATTTCGATTGTGGAGAAGACACTGGGTGAGAGTATCAATCCGGCTTTGGTGGTCGGAATTGAGAAGTTTGGCGGGAGGGCGAGCGGTGTACCTGGCCGCGAAGTTTTTG
>JBCCIR010000187.1:0-9558 GCA_039028175.1 Verrucomicrobiota bacterium | reverse complement strand
CCCCCCCCCCCCCCCCCCCCCCCCCCCCCCCCCCCCCCCCCCCCCCCCCCCCCCCCCCCCCCCCCCCCCCCCCCCCCCCCCCCCCCCCCCCGCGCCCGCGCGCGGGGGGGGGTTGGGGCTTGGGGGGGGGGGGGGGGCGGGGCGTAGGATAGGAGGGTGAGAGAGGGGTGGCGCGGAAGTTTTCTTCCGATGAGAGACACGATCAGGAGAGTGTTATTGATCCCGTGGTGGCTTCGGGGTCCGGGGTATTTAGTGGTGTTGGTGGTGTTGGGTTTTTTCTTGCAGGGCACCGTGTCTTGGCTGGAGAAGGGCCTACTATTGGGGGAGCTGGAAGAGCGCTTGCCGGCCGGTGATGAAATGATGGGAGAGGATGTGTTGCTGTGGAGGGGGGTAGGGGGATGGATGCCCTTGGAGGGTGGGAATTGGTGGCGGTTTTCGGGTCGCCTTCAAGAGGACGAAGTGCGTGTGACGGGGCCTTATCCTGTTGAGGGTGCGATGCTTTATGAACTGACCGGGTTACCGGGGGGGTTGCCGGGGAGTTGGTTCTTGGAGCAGACGAGGGAGGGGGTGCGAGTGGTGGGATACGGAGAGGGGGAACATCTTACGTTGTTTCATCGTCCGCTGCTTTTGGTTCCGGCGAGGGAGCAGCGTGCGCTTGGGAAGGTCATCCCGAGTGAGGTGGAGGACGGGCCGTTGACGGGTTATGTGAGGCGGGTGGAGGGGATTGAGCGGGTGACGACTCGATTTGGGAGAATGGAATGTCAGCTGGTCTCGTTTGAGTCGAATTTTTGGACGTATCGGGTTTGGTTTGGGAGGGACGTGGGAATTGTGAAGATCGAAGCGGAGGCGCCGGAGTATTTCGGGGGGTATATTGCTTATTCTTTGGAATTGGCGGAGTTCAGGGTAGGAGGGCGCGGGTCGGGTGATTTGACGCAGGAATAGGGGGGGTGGGGAAAGCAAACGCTTGTCGGGTGGGGGAAGCGCGTTATATGTTGGGGGAGAAGCGAGCGTATTGATTGCGGAGATTATGGCGACGAAGACATTTTTACGGGCGGCATTGATTTTGGCGGTGATGGCGGGGCCGGTATGGGGGCAGGTGGAAGAGGTGGTGGAGGTCGATGAGCTGGATATTTCGAATTTCCCCGGGGCCTTGGTGGAGGATGTGGTGGTGCCGGTGCCGAGCGAGGTATTCATGGTGTTGGACAAATTGGGGGACCCGGATTGGGGGGCGGAGTTGTATGAGGGGGAGTATTCGGGATACACGGACCGGACGCAGTTGGCGCTGGTGTTTGGGACGGCGGTGGCCGACGGATTTGTGGCGGTGCAGGCGAAGGACCGGGCGGGGATTCAGCGATTGGGGCGCGAGGTATTGCGGTTAGGGGAGGCGATTGGGATTCGGGATGCGGTGGTGGGGCATTGCAACAGCATCATTGAGTCGGCGAACGATGAGGATTGGAAGTCGATTCGGCGTGAGTTGGACCGGACTCAGTCGACGGTGCGGACGACGATGGAGCGGATGCGGGACGAGGATTTGGCGCAGGCGGTGAGTATTGGCGGTTGGTTGCGTGGGACGGAAGTGATTACGTCACTGATTACGGGTGCGTATAGCAAGGACAAGGCGGAGTTATTGAGTCAGCCGGATTTGGTGGCGTATTTTGGCCGGTCGATTGACGACATGGATGAGGATGTGAAGGGGAACGAGAAGATGGTGGCGGTGGGTGAGGGGTTGGAGATTATACGCAAGTTGATGGACAACGGGGACGAGGTATTGGATGCGGACGAGGTGACGGAGATGCAGGAGGTGTGTGCGCGGCTATTGGGTTTGGTGCGTGAGTCGGGCAGCGGCGGCGGTGAAGTGGGAGGAGGGGGGGCTTAGTGGTGAGGGGATTTTGGGACAGGGGAGAGGTGATTTGGGGCCGGGTTTGGATGTTATTTTTGGTGGTGGGGATCGTGGGGTTGGGAGCGCCTGAGGCGCGGGCGATTTTGGATGAGGCGCATACGTTTGCGATGGAGGCGGCGGTTCCGGCGGTGGGACAGGGGTTTACGGTGCGTGAGGATTACTGGAGTGGGGAGATCAAGTCTGGGGAGCCGAAGTTGATCAAGCATCAGTTGTTCAAGGGGAACGAGTATTGGTTTTGGCTGGGGTCTTCTTATGACGGGACGAAGCCTGAGGTGAAGATTTATGATGAGGACGGGAAGTTGGTGCAGGTGGAGGCGACGAAGGAGGCGCACATGGCGGCGGCGCGGGTATTGCCACCGGAGACGGGAACGTATTTTATTCATGTGGTGGTGGAATCGGCGAAAAAGGGGGAAAAGGTGGATTGGGCGCTGGCGTATGGGTATCGCTAGGATTGGGTGGTCGAAGGGATGAGGTCGGAGGTATTGGAGTTTGAGAGTCCGCATTTTTTGCAATCGTTGTTTGCGGATGATTTGCAGTTGTTGAAGGAGATGGAGCGGGAGTTGGGGGTGCGAGTGACGACGCGGGACGGTTGGATCAAGTTTGAGGGTGAGGATGGGGATGTGGGGCGGGCGGAGACGGTAATTCGGGATTTGGAGGCGGCGCGGCGCAAGGGAGCGGAGATCAGCGAGCATGCGTTTCGGTTTGCGGTGGAGATGGCGTCGGAGGGGGAGGACACGTCGGTTTTGTCTGATTTGGTGGAGCGGAAGATGTTGGGTTCGGCGACGAAGCCGCCGGTGATGCCGAAGACGCGGGGTCAGCTGGCGTATTTGGGGGCGATGGATGAGAATGATATTGTCTTCGGGGTGGGGCCGGCGGGGACGGGGAAGACGTATCTGGCGATGGCGCGGGCTTTGCAGGCGATGCGGGACGGGGAGGTGGCGCGGTTGGTATTGACGCGGCCGGCGGTGGAGGCGGGGGAGGCATTGGGTTTTTTACCGGGGGACATGCAGGAGAAGATATTTCCGTATCTGCGGCCTTTGTATGATGCGTTGTATGACATGCTTGAGCCGAAGGATGTGGAGAAGTTCATGGACAGCGGGATGATAGAGATTGCGCCATTGGCGTTTATGCGTGGGCGGACCTTAAATCGGGCGTTTGTGATTTTGGATGAGGCGCAGAATACGACGCGGGAGCAGATGTTTATGTTTTTGACGCGATTGGGGTTGGGTTCTCGGGCGGTGATCACGGGGGATCCGAGTCAGATTGATTTGCGGGACCGGAAGGGATCGGGGCTGACGGAGGCCTTGGCGGCGTTGCCGGGGGTGAGGGGGGTGGGGATGACGGAATTTGACCGGCGGGATGTGGTGCGGCACCGGGTGGTGCAGGGGATTATTGACGCCTATGACCGGCATCGGGGCGGGGGCGAGGCTGGGAGGGGTTGATGTTTCAAGGGATAGGGGGGTTCGGGTGGGGCCGGGAAAAATCGTGGAATTCTTGTCTTTCCGGGCGCGAAAGCTGGTATATTACTTCTATCTTGGAAACAGCCACCCCAATTGGTTTCGAACGATGATTTTCCGGCCGGATGCGGCGCGGGGATGAGGGATATACTTCCATTGCTCTGATTGCTGCCGGCCCTTGTATTTGCGGCTGGAAACTTTCTTCCCCCTGAGACCGGACGATATGTTTGACGCTCTTGCCAGACTTCAATTGAAACGAAAAGGATTTTCCTGCGGGCGCACGCGGCGCAAGCAAACGGACAATGCTTTGTTGGCGGCGTTGTGGGAGAGTCCGTGGGTGAAGGTTTTGATTTTCGTTGGGTTTGGGGCGGGGATGATGGCTTTGGTTTTGTCGGTGAACACGGGTGAGGCGGCGGCGGGTGAGGCGCCTCCGTTCAGTGATTATCCGTTGCGGGCAATTTTGGTGACGGGGTTATTGTGTGTGACGGCGTTGATTCACTTTTATTTGAATCACCCGCGCAATTTTGCGGAGAACACGCGGGTGTTATTGATCTTCGGGGCAATTTTGTTGCAGGTGGCGTTGTTGCGCGGGGTGATCGGGGTGGTGGAGAGTAATTGGTTGCCGGTGGGATATGTGTATTTGCTGGCGCCGATGGCGTTTACTCCGATGTTGCTTTCCATTTTATTGGGTCGGGCATTTGGGATGTTTGCGGTGGTGAGTTCGAGTTTGTTTGGGGCGATGATGATGGGGCGGCCGGAGGTGTTTACGTATATTATTGTGAGCCTGGTGATCGGGACGGTGGGGGTGTATGTGACGAATCAGATTCGCAAGCGGAGTCGATTGATTCGGGCGGGGTTGAACGTGGGATTGACGAGTTTGGGGTTGGGGTTGGTGGCGGGGTATATTGATGCCTTTGACGTGATGAATCCGGGCGAGACGGACTGGCAGATATTGGGCTGGCAGTGTTTGATTCCGTTGGGGGTGGGGATTGCGACGAGCACGGTGGTGGGGGGAGTGTTGCCGGTGGTGGAGGGTTTGTTCAAGATTACGACGGACGTGTCGTGGATTGAGCAGGCGGATTTGAATCATCCGTTGTTACGCCGCATGACGTTGGAAGCGCCGGGGACGTATCATCACAGTTTGGTGGTGGCGAATTTGTCGGAGGCGGCGGCGGAGCGAATCGGGGCGAATGCGACGATGTGTCGTGTGGCGTCGTATTTCCACGACATTGGGAAGCTGGAGAAGCCGGGGTATTACATTGAGAACATTACGGAGGAGGACAATCCGCATGATGAGCTGACGCCGAACATGAGCATGTTGATTATCACGGCGCACGTGAAGGACGGCGTGGACATGGCGATCAAGAACAAGTTGAACCATGAGATTATTGATGTGATCGAGGAGCATCACGGGACATCACTGGTGTATTATTTTTATCGTCGGGCATTGGATCAGCAGGAGCAGGTTCGGGAGTTGGTCAAGGACGGGAAGGCGAACGAGGAGGATGTGCCTGAGGTGGACGAGAAGAGTTTTCGTTATCCGGGGCCGAAGCCGCGGACGCGTGAGAGCGGGATCATCAGTTTGGCGGACGCGGTGGAGGGGGCGTCGCGATCGTTGCAGAAGCCGACGCCGCAGAAGATCGAGCAGATGGTGGATGAGATTGTGCGGGGGCGGATGCGGGACGGTCAGTTGGACGAGTGTGAGCTAACGATGAGCGAGCTTGCGGAGATCAAGGCGAGCTTTTGCGCGACTTTGCGGAGCATGTTGCACAATCGGATTTCGTATCCCAAGGAGGACCAGGAGGAGAAGGACGAGGAGAAGAAGCGGCGCCGTGACGAGGGTCGAAAGAAGAAAGATGGTGAGGAGCGAGGGGACGCGGCGGAGCGAGGCGGAGAAGAGGGTGGTGAGGCGAAGCGGGAGAAGGAGCCGGTGGGCGGGGTGCGCGGGTAGGAGACGTGGTGTGGCGGAGGATCGGAGGTGGAGGGGGAAATGATTGAAATTTTTGATCGGCAGGAGCGGGTGGGGGTCGATGTGGAGCGCTTGGGGCGATTTGCGGAGCGGGTGTATGGAAAGGTGATGGGGTTGGCGGGGACGGAGGAGGGGGATGTTTCAGCGGATGTATTGGGGGCGCTTTCCGGAGTGGAGGTGACGATTGTGAGTGACGAGGTGATTGCGGAGGTGCATGAGCGGTTTATGGATATCGCGGGACCGACGGACGTGATTACGTTTGCGCATGGGGAGATTGTGATCAGTGCGGATACGGCGGCGGTGCAAGCGCGGGAACAGGGGACGGGCAGTGAGGAGGAGGTGGCGTTGTATTTGGTTCATGGCTTGTTGCATTTGCGGGGGTATGACGACCGGAGTGAGGCGGCGGCGGCGGAAATGCGGGCGTGCCAGGAGGCGATTCTGGGCGAGTTTTGGGAAGTGTCGGGCGCTTGATCTTCGGTGTAAAAGCGGAGATACTGGGGGGAACCCATTGGCACGAGTGTTGGATCAGGAGATATACATCAAGGACGAGCATGACGGTGAAGAGATTCGCCGGGCGATCCGGATATCGACATTGGGTGCGGATTTTGATGCGCCATTGAGTTTTTGTCCGCGGTCCGGGGAATCGTTTTCGACGGAGTGGTGTGACTGGGTGGACGGGCGTTGGAGTCCATTTTTTGTGAAGCACTTGGTGGAGGTGTATTTGAAGGCGCGAGCGTTTGAGGGGCGGGAGGTGTTGGAGCGGGACGGGGAGTTGGCGGCATTTTTGGATGCGGACGAGGCGGAGCGGAGTTTGGCCGGAGGGCGGGCGTTATTGGAGGCGGCGACGGAGGCGCGGCATCATCGGGTGATGGCGAAGCTTTCGGAGAAGGTGGGGGAGGATGAGGGGTCGGGTCATGCGGCGACGGTGTTTGGGGCGCACGCGGGGGCTTTTCATGTGCCGTTATTTTCGGCGTTGGTGTCGTATTTGTATTTGGAGTGGCGATGCGGGGCGGGTGGGTTGGAGGATCGGGGGTTTGAGTTGAGCGAGGAGCGATTTATTCGGGATGCGATGGGGGCATTGGGGAACATTCGTGAATTATTGCGGAAACATTTGGGTGATTTTGCGCCGGCGGCCTGTGCGTGAGATGGGTGCAACGGGAAGCAGCGAGATGGGCAGGGTTTTCAGGATGCAGGGCGGCGGGGATGTGGAGGTTGTGGAGATTCCCGAGGTGGAGGTCGAGGATGAGGCGGAGTTGGATCAGCCCTGGAACGTGGTGGTGTTTGATGATCCGGTGAATTTGATGAGTTACGTGACGCTGGTGTTGCGGCGGATATTCGGGTATTCGGAGGAGCGGGCGACGCAGTTGATGTTGGAGGTGCATCAGAGTGGGAAGTCGGTGGTGTGGTCGGGCGCGCGGGAGCGGGCGGAGTTGTATGTGCAGCAGTTGCACGGCTATCAGCTTCAGGCGTCGATGGCGAAGGCGGGCTGACTCATGCAATTGCAAGCGACGGGAGGAGGTGCCTGGGAGATGGCGGGGATGCGGGAAATGGAATTGCATTTGCTTTCGAGCATTGCACCGGCGGCGGATGTATCGGGGGACGACCAGGCGAAGCGGCGTCTTTTTCCGACCGGGGCGACGGGCGGGGAGGACGAGGGGGCGGACTGGAAGGAATTTGTGGTGCCGGAGTTAGAGCGGGCGTTTCGGAATGCGATCGACGTAGTGAACGGGGATTTGGCGGCGGTGGAGCGTTCCGAGGAGGATGGGGAGGAGATATTCCGGGTGGCGGTGCCGGCGGAGCACACGGAGCACTGGTATAGTGCGCTGAACCAGGCGCGATTGGTATTGGCGGAGAGGTATGATTTGCCGGCTTCGGAGGAGGAATTTTTATCGGAGTCGGCGGTTTTTGACGAGCGGTGGTTAGCGGGGGCGCAGTCGCATTTGTATGCGGTGATTCAGACGTTTCTGTTGGAGACGGTGATGGGGGTGTGAGGGGAAAACCACGAATGGACACGAAGAGACACGAATTCTGTTCACGCTTGCTGGCGCATCGCTGACGGGCGGCGGCGACGGAGCGCCGCCCTCCAAGATTTGTGGAGGCAACGTCTAGCGGAAGACGATGGTTTTATTGTCGTAGACGAGGACGCGGCGTTGGGTGTGAGCCCAGAGGGCGCGGGCGAGGACGATTTTCTCGAGGTCTTTTCCGCGTCGGATGAGGTCCTGGACGGAGTCGCGGTGGGAGACATGGATGACGTCTTGAGCGATGATGGGGCCTTCGTCGAGGTCTTCGGTGACGTAGTGTGAGGTGGCGCCGATGATTTTGACGCCGCGGGCGTGTGCGGAGTGGTAGGGGCGCGCGCCGGGAAAGGCGGGGAGGAAGGAGTGGTGGATGTTGATGATCTTACTGGGGAAGGCGTCGATGAGGCGGCTGCTGAGGATTTGCATGTAGCGCGCGAGGATGACGGTATCGATGTTTTCGGAGCGGAGGAGTTCGAGTTCGGCGCTTTCCTGATCGGATTTGGTGTCGGGGGTGATGGGGAAGTGGTGGAAGGGGATATCGAAGCGATCGGCGACGGGTTTGAGTGACTCGTGGTTGCTAATGATGAGGGGGATGTCGATGTGGAGTTCGCCGGATTCGTGTCGTGAGAGGAGGTCGTGGAGGCAGTGGCTTTCTTTGGAGACGAAAATGGCGGCGCGAGGGACGGTGTCGGAGATTTCGAGATCGGCGCGCATTTGGAAGCGGTCGATAATGGGTTGGAGGGATGGGAGGAGTTCGTCGTGGGAGAGGGAGAAATTCTCGAGGGTCCACTCGATGCGCATGAAGAGGGTATTGGCCTCGGTATCGACGTGTTGGTCGAGATGGACAATATTGCCGCCGTGTTCGGCGATGAGGCCGGTGGTGGAGTGGACGATGCCCGGTTGATCTGGGCAGGAGCTGAGGAGGATGGCGGTGGGAGAAGAAGAAGCTGCGGTCATGCCGGCCATGGGTGTGGGTTGTGGCGTGTTGAGCTTCTGGTTGGAGGATGGAGAGAAGAAGTGCTCGAGGGGGGACTCGAACCCCCACGGGTTGCCCCACAAGATCCTTAATCTTGCGCGTCTACCAATTCCGCCACCCGAGCAAGAAGGGAGGAAACAGATAGGTGGTGGGGGGCTTGGATGCAAGCGATTTTCATGAATTCGCGGGGGCTGAGGGGGCGGGCACGGGGATGGCTTCGCACACTTGGCGCCAGCCGGGGAAGTTCCATTTATTGGGGAAATCGCGGCATTGGGCGGGTTTGGCGTCGTTGATGGTGCAATCGATGCCGTGGAGGAATTCGCAGGCGCCATCGGGTTTTTCTGTGAGGGAGAGACCGGTGCGGTTTTGGCGGAGGCGGGTGTAGTTTTCGATGAATTCGGTTTCGGTGAGGTGGAGGAAGCGGGCGATTGTTTGGATATCGTTCGTGGTGAGGACGACTTCACCGGGCCAGCGGCAGCAGTTGGCGCAGCGTTGGCATTGGTAATGAGTTGGCGGGGTGGTCATTGAGTGCTTATGGAGGGTATGCGAGGAGTCTTGAGAAGGGGAGAAAATATACTGGCGGGGCAGGTGGAAATGGTGGAATGCTAATGCTTTTGATGAAGATTGCAGTGACTGGGAGCGGCGGCCGACTGGGGGCGGCATTGGCGAGAGGGTACCGCGACGAGCATGAGGTTACGGGGTTGGACCGGTTTGGGGTGGATTTGCGGTGGCGGGAGTCGATTGAGAAGGCGTTGGGGGACTTGGATTTTGAGGTATTGATCAATGCTGCGGCGGTGACGAACGTGGATTATTGTGAGTTGAATCGTGAGGAGGCGTTTTTGGTGAACGAGGAGGCGGTGCGGACGATGGCGGAGATATGTCGGGCGAGGGGGGCGCGGATGGTTCATGTGAGCACGGATTATGTCTTTGATGGGGAGAAGGAGGGGTTGCGCGGGGAGGAGGATGCGGTGGCGCCGCGGAGTATTTACGGGAAATCGAAGTTGGCGGGGGAGAATGCGTTATTGGGGGTGGATGAGGGGTATTTGGTGGTGCGGACGTCGTGGGTTTTTGGGCCGGATCGGCGGAGTTTTTTGGATTCGATCATTGAGCGGGCGATGTATCACGAGGATGCGGGGGCGATCGAGGACAAGTATTCGAATCCGACGTATACCCTTGATTTTGTGTCGATGCTGGCGCCTTTTTTGGGGGAGAAGCGAATGGGGGGGCGTTTGAATCTG
>JBCCIR010000186.1:0-9635 GCA_039028175.1 Verrucomicrobiota bacterium | reverse complement strand
GGCGTGGGCCAATTAAAAATTTTGTATTTACAATTTTTTATTTTTTATGGGGGTGGCTTGGGGGGGGGGGGGACTTTGACGGGGGAGCGGGGGTTGGGGAGAGTCGGCGTCGGTTATGAGGGTCCGGGCCGGACCGGCAGATGGCCTGGCTCGAGCGCATGACGAAAGATTTTGGGTTATGAGGATACTTTCTGGATTACAGCCGAGCGGGAAACTTCACCTGGGGAATTACTTTGGGATGATGGAGCCGGCGTTGGCGCTGCAGGAGGAAGGGGAGGCGTTTTACTTTATTGCGGATTATCACTCGCTGACCTCAGTGGGGGACGCGGGGGAACTGCGGGAGAATGTGCGGGACCTGGCGATTGATTTGCTGGCCTGCGGGTTTGATCCGGAGAAGTCGGTGCTCTTCAAGCAGAGCGATGTGCCGGAAGTGACCGAGCTGACGTGGATTTTGAGTTGTTCCACGCCGATGGGATTGCTCGAGCGTTGTCATTCTTACAAGGACAAGATCGCGCAGGGGATCGCGCCGAGTCATGGGTTGTTTGCGTATCCTGTGCTGATGGCGGCGGATATTTTGTTGTATGACAGCGACGTCGTGCCCGTGGGGAAAGATCAGAAGCAACACCTGGAAGTGACGCGGGACATCGCGATCAAGATCAATGAGCGCTACGGGGAAGGGACACTGAAATTGCCGGAGCCGCGGATTCGGGAGGGGACGGCGGTGGTGCCGGGGATCGACGGGCAGAAGATGAGCAAGAGTTACGACAACACGATTCCGATCTTTGATACTGAGAAGCGGGTGCGGAAGCGGGTGATGCAGGTCGTGACGGATTCGACGCCGGTGGAGGAGCCGAAGCCGATCGAGGGGTCGAATATCCTGGCGTTGTATCAGCTGGTAGCGGGGGCGGATGCGGTGTCGGCGATGGAGGAGCGGTTTCGGGCGGGGGGGGCGGGGTATGGGGCGTTTAAGCAGGATTTGTTTGAGGCGATCTGGTCGTTTTTTGGGGAGGCACGGGAGAAGCGGGCGGAACTCGAGGCGGATCTGGCTTATGTGGATGGGGTTTTGGCGGCGGGAGCGGAGAAGGCGCGGGCGGCGGGAGGCCCAGTGCTGGAGCGGGTTCGGCGGGCGGTTGGCCTGGAATAGCGGCGGGTTGCGAGAATTTCAAAAATGGTTGCAAAGCGAGGGAAGCGGGATTAAATACCGCTTTAAGAACAAGGATCGTCCGTCAGGTTCGGGACAGGCCCGGATTGGGACGAGGCGATCAGAGGTAAAGAAGAGAAAAGCGGAGGGTTGAAGGAATGCTGGATTACGAGGTGAATGACGACCGTCGTGGCGACAATGATCCGATTCATACGGAGAAAATTGTCACCGACCGGAAGATATTCTTTCTGGATCTGCGTGAGAACGATCGAGGCCGTTTCATCAAGATTACCGAGGACGTTCGGGGACGCCGTGACACGATCATGGTGCCGTGCGAAGTGCTCGATGACTTGATTGAATCGTTGCAAGAGATCGCTTCCATCGACAGAGATTCGGATTGAGTAGCTGATTGCAAACAGGGACCGAGGGCTGATCGGAAGACGCGCGCGGTGGGAAGGGGTCGATCGGAGGATTGACCGGGGTCTAGAGTAATAGACACGAACCGTCCGGGTTGCGCTGTGTTCGCGGGGCGGCGCTTTTTGCTGATCAGGAAGTCTGCGTTTCTGCCGGCTGATCCTGGTGAGCGGCGGCTTTGGCTTCTTCGGCGGCGAGGTGGTTGCCTTTGAGTTCCGCGAAGATGAGGCGGCCGGCGCGGGTTTGGAGGGCGCCGGCGACGATGATGTGTTGCGTGGTGCCGATGAGTTCCGCGGCGTGATTGACAACGATCATCGTGCCGTCGGCGAGGTATCCGACCCCTTGGTGCGGGTCTTTGCCTTCCTTGACGAGGGCGAGTTCGATTTCGTCGCCGGCGACGACCACGGGGCGCATGGCCTTGGCTAATTCGATGAGGCTGAGGACGGCGACGCCCTGGAGGCGGGCCACTTTGCCGAGATTGGCGTCGTTCGTGAGGATGCGGGCACCGACGATGCGGGCGAGGCGGATCATGCGGGTATCGACGGGTTCTTGGCTGTCCTGGAGGGCTTCGTGGACCGTGATTTCGAGGCCCGGGGTTTGCTTCATTTTGTTGAGGCATTCGAGGCCACGTTTGCCGCGTTCTTTTTTGATGGCGTCGCCGGAGTCGGCGAGGATGTGGAGTTCATCGAGGACGAAGCGCGGCACCACGAGCGAGCCGCTGAGGAAACCGGTGGCGCAGATGCGGGGGATGCGGCCGTCGATGATGACATTGGTGTCCACGAGGATGGGTTGGCCTTGGACGGCTTCCTGGCGGAAGCGGACATAGGGGATGATGAAGGAGAACTCTTCGCGATCGCTGCGGAGGGCGAGCATCATGCCGAGGAAGCCGAGGCCGGTGTAGAGGGCGAGTTGGAAAATGGCTTTGGCGGTGAGGACTGTGACTTCGTCGTATTTGCTCATCCACGGGGTGTCGAAGATGTCGATGCGGGTGACGAGGAAGGCGCAGAGGATGCCGACGAGGAGACCGATGGCGGCGGAGGAGAAGGCTTTGAAGGTGAAATCCTTGATGGCCATCTCGATGAGGATGATGATCCCGCCGAAGAGGGCGCCGCCGAGGATACCGGCCCAGACTTCGCCGCGGATACCGGCGTCGATACTGAGGCCGACCAAGCAGCAGATGAGGATGAGGAAGACCCGTGCGAAGGACACGGAAAAGGGCGAATTCATGACGTTGGAATCTCCGGAACGGGGTTTATGTATAGGTGGGGAAGATGTGGACGCGAGCCCGAGCGTGGGCGCGGGGCATCGGTATCTTTTCCCCGGGTTATGATTCCATGATTCGAGCGGGATCGGGCGGCTGAATCAAGGCGAAAAGGGCAGGGGAAGGGGGTCTGTTCAGCGCCGAGTCGGGCGGTGTTTTACGATGAAGTCCCTTGGGGAATGGTAGTGATCGTAGTTGATTGGGTAGCGACCGGCATTAATGCCAACCTCGAGGTTCTTGCGAACTTGCAGGCACAGGTGGGCCGTATACATGCCGTCATTGTTTCCGATTTCTCCGATTGGTTGGCCGCGTTTCACAGTGTCTCCCATGGTGACGGTGCGGTTGAGCAAATGGCCGTAATAGGAGTCTACAAACTTGATTTCGCCTTTTGAGTCGCGATACCGGTGCCTCACGATGACTACGTTTCCGTATCCCTTTTTCACGTTCTCAGAGAGGACGACGAGGCCATCGCCGATGGACAAAACGGGATCACCGAGGTCGGTATTGCCGCCTGCTCGACCGTTCCAATCTTCGCCCGCATGGGCATTGGGTCGAAAGCCCCTTGAGACGTAATAGTCATCGAGCGGTGCCACGGGATAGTCGAAGCCATCGGCGAGGGGAATCTCCGCCGTGATATTTCCTGAGCTTGGGGACTCGGCGGAGCGTTGGGAGGAGGAGGAGGTCCGACCGGGTGCCGAATCGGGTCCGGGATTTTCTCTATCACTTAACGGATTGCCGGCGCGGAAGTTCTGGAGGCCTTCGGCGATGGCTTCGGCAAGCTCGCGGCGGTAGGACTGTTTTAGAGCGTTGTTTAGATCACCCGGGTTGGTTAGATATCCGCCATCGACTATCACGGCAGGTTGGCTCGCGTCTCGGAGCAGCGTATACCTTTCTGGTCGAACGCCGCGGAAATGCGTTGAAGAGAGATCGTCGAGCGCTTCTCCGATTGCCAGAGCCAGCGGTCCGCTGTCGGAGTGGCCATCGGGCGAGTATGCGATCTCTGAGCCAGAGACATTTTCGTTGGGGCTTGCGTTGAAATGAATCGAAACGAGAACGGCACGATCGTATTCGGCGGCGATCGCGAGGCGTCTGCTTAGGGTAAGGTGGAGGTCTCTGTCTCGGGTTGTGACCACCCTTAGGCTTTTGTCCTCTTTCAGGCTATTTCTCAGCTGCCGTGCCACGTCGAGTGCGAAATCGGCCTCGTGGCTATTCTCGGCCATTGCCCCACTGTCATGACCTCCATGGCCGGCGTCGATGACGACGACGTCGAAGGCTGTGGTGTTCGGGCGTGGCGTCGACGGCGTGGCGTGCGAGGGCCCTGATACGAGAAAGGCAATGGCGAGTGCAACCAAGGTGGCTGCGGCGGCCAAGCAGAGTCGGGAGTGTGCGCGGGGTTTTCGCCGATTGATCCGAGGATCGAGGATGCGGCGAAGGCGTGATTCCAGGTCGTGTTCCTGCGCCATCGCCGGGGCGAGGGCGATGGGATCTGAGCTTCGGGTATTCGCCGCGATCTCCAGGACGGTATCGGCGTATGTCCGGACCGAAACACCGCGGGCGAGCACGACATCGTCGCAAGCGTTTTCACTTTCGACAGAGATGCGGCGGGCGAGTATCCAGGCGAGAGGGTTGCACCATTGGGAAGCGCAAAAGATTTGGCAGAACCATCGCACGAGGAGGTCATTCCGAGCGATATGGGCAAGTTCATGGTCTAGCACCACGCGAAGGCTATTGGACTTCCATTGGCTGGCATTGTGTGGGAGCGCGATCCATGAGTGGCGCAGCCCGCTGGTCAGCGGCGGAATGTTTTCGCCCGGAGGCATGGTGAGGAGGCGGACGGGTCGCTTGATGTGATGGTGTGGAAGGAGCTGGTCTAACTCGGCAACGAGTGTTCTTTCGGCGGGGCGGGAGGCTGCCTTGAGACGTGCCAGCCAGAAAGCGCTCAGCAGCATTCGCGTCAGAACGACCGCGACGCCGGTGAGCCAAACGGCAAGAGCGATCGTTCGCCAAGGCAAAATCGAGGTTACTCCGGTCGTGACGGGAACGGTGTCTTCGCCGCCGGCGATGATTGGGGGGCCCGCCTCGTCCGGGATGGCGTCGGCGCGTGGGGTCGTGATCGGGTCGAGGGCGAGGGGGATATTCACCGAGAAGGCGGGAGGGGAATTCCACGGCACGGGCAAATGAGAGAGAAAGGGGAGGGCAGCGGTGGCGACGAGAGAAGCCGTGAGGACCCAGTGGCGGGTAGCGGCGGAAGCTCGAGAGAGAATAAGACAGGTGGCCAGTCCCGCTGCGATGAGTATTGCGGAGCGGAGCATCCAGAGTGGTAGCGCGTTCCAAGAAGTTGATTCGAGCGAATACAGCCAGTCCATCATGTAGGATGAGTTATTGGGGTTCGTCCTCGTCGGGGGCGGATTGTTCAATCAATTCGACGAGCTTGTCGTAGTCCTCACGGGAAAGACGTGTGTTTTTGGCGAAATGCGCGGCGAGAGCGCTGGCGACCGATCCTTTGTAGAAGGTTTCAATGACGTTCTGAAGCGCGCGGCGGCCGGCGGTATTAGAGTTTTCGGTGGGCGCGAATATCCACTCACGGCCTTCCTTACGTTTTCGGATGACGACGTTTTTGTCTTCCATGATTTGGAGGAGGGCGCGTACGGCGTTGCCGGTGGGAGGATCGGTCAGGCGATAGCGGATCGAGGCAGTGGTGGCTTCGCCGGCGGAAAAAAGGATTTCGAGGATTTCGCGTTCGCGACGGGAAAGCTTTAAATGTCGGGACCCTTGGCTCATTGCACTAATTTTTTAGTGCATCATGGCTGCGGCGTCAATAGGGAATCACTAAAATTTTAGTGTTTTGTCTCGAGGTGGTCGAAGGGGGTTGGCCTGTTGGACGACGGGAGACAGATTGATGCGATGGTGCTTCAGCGGAAGACCGTGTCGATGCCCATGGCGCTTTTGCGGGCGAACTTGGGGATCCACTTGGGTCGGGTGGTGCGGACGGCGCGGTAGACGAAGGACAAGAAGTGGATCGTGAAGATGCTGTCGATGGCGCGGTAACCGCGGCGGCGACGGAGGGCGACGGCGAGCGACCAGTTGAGGAAGCGGCGACGGACGTGGAAGGGTTCGAAGTCGAGGCGGATGGAGTACCGGGGGCGGAGGCGTTTGGGATAGGCTTTCTTATATCGTTTTTTGGCCTTCTTGAGGCGTTTCGCGACCGATTCGTCGTACGGCAGGAAGAAGTATTCGCGGGCGAGGGCGAGGATTTCGAAAGTTTGTTCCATGTAGGCGATGTCGTCGACGGGAAGGTCGGCTTCGGCGGCGAGGACTTTCATCTCCTTGATTTTCGTGAGGGCGGAGCGGCCGGCGCGGATGCAGGCCTCGGGATCGCTCACGAAGTGTCGCATGAGTTTGCGAAGGGAGTGATTCACGAAGATGTTGTTCCAATAGACGCCGAGGAGGGTGGGGATGCGGACGCGGCGGAAGAAGAGTTTTTGTTGGGCGAACTCTTCGATGTAGAGGAGTTCCTTAATGACTTCGTCGGAGAGGCGGAAAAATTCGAGGAGATGGCTTTGGCCGGCGTCGGGGAGGCAGGCTCTCAAGGCGTCTTCGACGGGGGCGTCGTCGCGGAAGATTTTCAGGGTGACGAAGGTATTGATCTCCGTCCAGGGTGAGCCGTCGCCGATGTAGGCGAGGCGGCGGAAGGGGTGCCATCCGCCCGTTTGGCACCAGACCGAGATGCCGACGAGGTTGGGGGCTTCCTTGAGGTCGCGGGCGTAACGTTCGTAATCCCAACCGACGAAGGATGGGTATTCGCCGCAGCCTTCGTATTCACGCCGGGTTTGGAGTTCCACGATCGTGGGCAGCTCGGTTCGGAAGAAATTGGCGTTGAGGGGGAGATAGCGGAAGAAATCGGACTCGCCGTATTTCATGGACACGATGATGGCCGGGCTATCGATGTCTTTGAGGGCGCGGGCGAAGGTGCGGCGGTGCCACATGAGATCGCCGACGGGGTAAGCGCCGACGGTCCAGGTGCGGAAGATCAGTTTGCGATCGTGTTTTTCGAAGACGGGGAGGAGTTCGTGGAGGAAGCGATTGACCTTGGCCGGGGTTTTCAGGTGGAGCTCGGATTTGAAATCGCCTTCCACGTCGAGGCCGTCGGTTTCGCCGATGCGGAGGATGAGACCGGCGACCTGGGGAAAGTCGCGAAGGAAATCATCGATCAAGACGCGGATGAGCCCGTTGGTTTTGTCGGGGTCGGAGCCGAGGCGTTTTTTGAGGGCGGGGGTGTAGGAGACGATATCGGTGGTGAGATAGACATCGAGGCCGTGGCTTTGGGCGATGGCGAAGAGCTTGGTGAACTCTTCGCGCAGAATGGCGATGCGTTCGCGGATTTCGGGTTCGATCCATTCGTGATCGGCGAGATGGGCGAGATCGTCGAGGGAGACGGCATTGTATCCGATCTCGGCGACGCGGCGGCAGAAGGTATCGAAGTCTTCGCGGATGCGTGCGAAGTAGGGTTCGCGATCGGGGCCGTCGAGTTTCAATTGGTCGAAAGGGATTTTCGACCAATTGATTTTGTATCGGTCGTCATCCCGGAAGAAGGGACCGATGGCATCGATGAGAAAGAGGTTCATTGCCGGGTGCTGCCTTCCCGGGTGGTATCAGATCGCGGGGGCGGGTTCTTCTTTTTCGGATTTGTCGTCGTCGCGTTCGACGAGGGATTGAGTGATGGCGCCGCCCTTGGGATTCCGGTGGGCGCGTGTGCAGAAGTCATTGTAAGTGATGACCTCGAAACTGCGATCGAGATTCTCCACCACGGCGGTGAGGGATTCGACCCAATCGCCGGAGTTGAGGTAATGGACGTCGCCGATTTGTTTGTCGGCGGGCGTGTGGATATGGCCGCAGATGATGCCCTGGCAGTCACGTTGGGCGGCGAATTTCTGGAGTTGTTCTTCGTAATTGCCGATGAAGCTGACGGCGGATTTGACCTTCGCTTTGACCGCCTTGGACAGGGAGAACTGGGGTTTGCCGCAGAGGCGCCGGTATCCGTTGTAGGCGCGATTGAGGCGCAGGAGGAAGGAGTATCCGACCGCGCCGAGGACGGCCATCCAGCGGTGATTGGTCGTGACGACATCGAAGCCGTCTCCGTGGGTGACGAGGTATTTTCCGTGGGGGGAGTGATGGATGTGTTCCATTGTCATCTCGAGGTTGTCGAGTTTGAGCGGGAGGAAGCGGGTGAGGATGTCGTCGTGATTGCCGCGGATGTAGACGACCTGTGTGTCCTCGCGCTGCATTTTTTTGAGGATGAGTCGGATGAAGTAGGTGTGTGACTTGGTCCATTTGCCTGAGCGGCGCAGGCTCCAGGCGTCGATGATATCGCCGTTGAGCACGAGTTTTTCGCAGCGGGTGTTGCGGAGGAAGTGGATGACCTGGGTGACTTTGCTGTCGGGAGTGCCGAGGTGGATATCGGACAGGAAGATCGTTTTGAATCGCAGGACTTGTTTCTTTTTTGGTTTGGGCTTGTTCATGGATACGACAGCTGCCGGTGATTGTTTGTGTGGTTGTGATGCTTTGAGATTGAGTTCGAATTGTTTGACGATGGTATCCCAGGAGAGTTTGAGAGCGGTTTGGCGTGCGCGTTCGGCGACGGAGATGGTGTTCCAGTGTTGGAGGGCGAGGGCGGCTTTTGCGAAGAAGGCGTCTTCGTCGTCGAAGGGGGCGTGGAAGCCATTGGAGCCGTCTTCGATGAGTTGTTGTGAGCAGGCGTAATCGAAGCTGACGGTCACGAGGCCGGAGGCGAGGGCTTCGAGGAGGACGTTTCCGAAGGTTTCCGAGAGGGAGGGGAAGGCGAAGAGGTCGGCGGAGGCGTAATGTTGGGCGAGGTCCTCTCCGGAGCGCATGCCGGTGTAGATGAAATGGGGATGTTCTTTTTCGAGGGCGGCGCGTTGGGGGCCATCGCCGACGAAGACGCAGCGGGTTTCCGGGCTGACGGCCTGGAAGAACTGGAAGGTGCGGGCGGCGAGGTGGAGATTTTTTTCCGAGGCGAGGCGACCGACGAAGATGGCGACGGGGGTATCGTCATTGGCGCCCCAGAGGGCGCGGAGTTTGGGGTTTCGCTTGGAGGGGGAGAAGAGTTGTGTATCGACGCCCCGGCCGAGGACTTTCACGCGTTCGAATCCGGCTTCGGTGAGTTGATTGGCGGTGTCGTGAGAGGGGACGAGGGTGCAGGCGGTTTTATTGTGGAGTGAGCGGAGGTAGGAAGTGGCGGCGCGTTCGAGGATGGGGAGTTTGTAGTCGTGGGTGTAAGTGTGGAAGTTGGTGTGGAATCCTGAGACCACGGGGATGTCGAGTGTGCCGGCGGCGGCCACGGCGGAGTAGCCGAGGGGACTTTCCGTGGCGACGTAGAGGGCATCGGGTCGGTTCTTGGACCAGAGGGAGCGGAGTTTTCGTGTGGCGGGCAATCCGAGGCGGAGATGGGGGTAACCGGGCAGGGGGACGGAGGGGAGGGTGAGTTCGTGGAAGTTGGGGTGTTTGATGGCGGGCGGCGGGTCGTCGTGGCGTTCCGGTGCAGGGCGGCAGAGGTGGATTTCGTGACCCCGGGCGAGTAGGCCGCTGGTGAGGCGGTGCAGGGTCATGGCGACGCCGTTGACGTCGGGCGGGAAGGTATCGCTGACGAGAGTAATTTTCATGGGACCGGGATGGAAAAGAGTGGCGTGCTGCGGGAGCCGGAGAGCGGGGGAAGCAAGAACACGTGGCGGGGGAGGGAGGGAAGAAGTTGGGCCGGTTCCCGATGAACTGTGGCAGCAGGGAATTCGGGAACCGGCCAAG
>JBCCIR010000185.1:0-9755 GCA_039028175.1 Verrucomicrobiota bacterium | reverse complement strand
GTGTGGGTTTTGCGGAGGTGGTGAAGCGGGCGTATGAGGAGCGGGTTCATTTGTCGGCGACGGGCGATGCGCGGGCGAGCGGGGTCTTTTTTGATTGGGAGAAGGGGGAGGGATGGCCGTTTGGAGAGTTTGTGACGGGAGTGGCGGCGGCGGAAGTGGAATTGGATTTGTTTACCGGGGAAGTGCGGGTGTTGCGGGCGGACGTGATGCAGGAGGCGGGGGTGCCCTTGCATCCGGCGATTGATTTGGGATTGGTGGAGGGGGGATTTGCCCAGGGGATGGGTTGGTTACTGAAGGGGGGCGAGGGGGCGGAAGCGATGGGGATCGGCGAGGTGCCGATGGATATGCGAACGCAGTTTTGGATGGAGGGGCGGCGTGAGGATGGGATTGGGAAGGGAGAGGCAGCGGTGGAGGCGCCGTTTGTGTTGGCTTTGTGTGTGCGGGAGGCGATCCGGGATGCCTTGGGGGCAGTGGACGGCGTGGGGGATGGGGAGGAGGGGGTGAGCGTGCCGTTGCCGGCGACGGCGGACGCGATTTTGGAGATTGTGCCGGAGGGGGATGAAGAGCCGGAAGGGGACGGGGAGGACGACAAGGTGGAGCGGGAGGCGACGGTGGCGGTTGGGGAGGATCGTTGATTTTTCTCGCGAGGTTGAGAGGGTGGGACTATAGATTGCGGGTCGTCTCGTGAGGCGATGGATCGGTCTATTGACTGAGGCTGCCGTGGCGGAACTGGTAGACGCAACGGACTTAAAATCCGTTACAACGGGTGTTCAAGGAAAGTTGGAATCGATGTTTCCCCGTAAATCCAATGATTCTTCATCTTGGTGCACAATGCTGCGTGATAATTCCCGGAGAAAAACGGATACAAAAACGGATACAACTTCTTGAGGTATCTCAGCGCTGGAGGCGCGATTTTTGACCTGTCGGGGTTGGGGACATTCCGGGGGAATCGGAACTCGACAGCAGGGCAGGCTCGACCAGGGCCCCTATGTTCTGAGTTGTGCTAACCCGTTGGTATACACGCCCTGATATTAGATCGATGATCCCAAGGGTGGGGGGATGAGTGAACGACTGCTTTACCGGGATGGTCTTGAAGGTTAGAACTTTCTTGAGGCGAGGATGTCTCTTAGGAGTGCGGACAAGATCAAGTGCAGGAAAGCTGGTCCACTGCTTCCCGGCGGTCAGCGACCAAGGGCGGCAGCTTGTGTTTTGGGAGGGAGCCGGGGCAGGGAACGCACGAGAGGGGGGGTGTGCAATAGCACGAGCAGGGGATACTGTTATTGGACACCCAGAGATTATGGAGAGTTTTGGCTGTGAAGCTATGCTATGGCGTTTAGTACAAAATGGCCGTCCCTGTTCTACATAACCACTTTTTACATAAGCAAAAAGCGGGTAGAAAAGATTCTGCCTAAACAATTGTTCTGCCAAGAAATCATGGCCATCTATATCGGTCTGAAACTCGAGGATGAAGTAGGCACCACTCGCACCTACTCTTTCTTCACCTCGGATGGGACGCCATACGGATCGATCGCAGTAGATACGACGACGGAAGAGATCGTCCTCCTCGATGCCGAAGATGAACGCGCCGAGAGATTCGCTTTTCCACGGGCACGACGCGCGATCCAAAAAGCACTGGAGAGCGGCGATCTTCCGCGCGAACTCTGTTACTCTGCATAAAGATACGCCCCATGAATCCTGTTGAATTTGATGGTATCCGAATCGTCGTTTTGGATCGCCCCATCCACGATAGTGACGTTCAAGCGATCTGCGCTGGAACAGGCACTTATGACGGAGAAGTATTTACGGTCGCATCTGACGACGGGGATACCACCCGGCTTAATGATGAGATTCTCCAGGCAACCGAAATGCCGCTCACGGGACATTGGAAAAGGAAGTATCCGGACTACGATTGGTATTTGGTCGGCCCCGAAAAAAGAAAGGCAGAACAAGACGTGGTAGGCAACGGCGGCCAGCGCTCCTAGTTCGCTTCGCTCTGGACGCCCCACCCCGCCGATGCCTACACTTCGACGTTATGCCTAAAATTACCAACTGGACAGAACGATGGCAGAAAGTCCAGAACACCAGTTTCTGAAGAGCGAGTTTAATCGCGTTCTGAACGATTTTTCGGCTCTCACGCTTTACGGATTCACTGAGACCGAACGGAAGCGATTTGATTTCTCGTGCCTTATCGAGCGTGATTGGACTCGCCCGCTCGCCGGGCAGGTCTTGGTCGGAAACGTCGCTGGTGTCGACAAGGACATTCGAACTCTTTTAACGGACGAAGAGTCAGAGATTAAGGTATATCTGGCGACCGACACGATCGGCCACTTTCAAAAATTCGAGGAGGTTGTCACCGATTATCGCCGCTCAGGTCGATACAACGACTTGTTTAAGCTTCGGACTGTATGGGTGCCTTCGGATTTCGACGCCGACAAGGCTGAACAGCGTTCTTCAGTCGCACGACGCCTCAAGTCACAGATCGTCGAAGACATCCTGTTCAACGTTGTCTTTGGCCGACTCACCGCCGACGACATCCGACTATTCCTCAACACAGGAGGGACTCCAGGACTTAATCTTGCGATTCTCTATGACATCGCAACCCGGGGTTACCGGAACATCCCGAAGCTAACGGATCGGCTTGGTATCAGTAGCGGGCCAGTTCGAGAGAAACTTCCGTTGATCGCAGGCGCAGGTTTCATATCCACGCCTATCGGAGATCTGGCATACGAAGACACTGCAAAGGGGCGCGTTTTCCTGGAGCTCATCGCGAGGATCGTTTCTGAATACCGCAGTTCGACAATCAGCCACGAGCTTGCTTTCATCCTTGAGAAGTTGGATTTGCGTCCAGTCTCGGAACAGGAGGTGGCAGACGATACGAGTGTCTTTCCTGACAGACTGTTCGTACTCCTGATCCGCACGATTGCTCATGCGACGGACACATGGGGTATAGATTTTGGGGCCCCTGATTATTCGGACAAAGAACTCCTCGAACGCCCACCGAACAAATTGGCACAACAAGATTGGATGAGAAGGCAGTGAGGGCGCTTATGCGCCTTGATAGACTCACTGTCTATGAAGACCAAAGAGTTGTCTGATAGTTGGACGAGCGGCCTTGATAGGGGGGATATGAAGCATGCGGTGTGCGTGCTGGATGGTGAGGGGACGATCATAGATGAGCGAGCGATTACGAGTTACCGGGAGAGTCTGAGGCGCTTGGGCAAGAAGTATCCCGGGGCGCGGGTGGCCTTGGAGGTGGGGATGAACATTCCGTGGACGAGTCGGTTCTTGAAGGATTTGGGACTGGAGGTGATTGTGGCTGATGCGCGGAAGCTGAGGGCGATCTATTTGATCGACCGCAATAGTGATGAGCTCGATGCGCGGTTGCTGGCGAAGCTGGCTCGGGTGGAGCCGAGTTTGCTTTATCCGATCGAGCACGGCAGCGAGCAGGCGCAGCGCGATCTTTTGCAGATCAAGCTGCGCGACAACCTGGTGCGCCAGCAGGTGGATATCATCAGTTCGGTTCGGTCTGCCCTCAAGAGCCTGGGGATACGATTGCCCTCGCCGAACACGAAGTGTTTTGCGAAGCAGGCGCGGGCGCTGTTGGGCGGAGAGCATGCGGAGCTCCTGGCGATGATCGAGCCGTCCTTGGGTGTGATTGATGAGTTGACCCTGCGGATTGGGGAGCTGGACTGGGCGATCGAAGCGTTGTGTCAGGAGCGCTACCCGGAGACGGCGCGATTGCGTCAGATTCGAGGGGTGGGACCGATCACTGCGCTTTGTTTCGTGCTGGTGGTGGGGCATCCGGATCGATTTGAGCAGGTGCGTGAGGTGGCGGCGTATCTCGGGCTGGTGCCCAAGCGCGATCAATCGGGCGGAGTGGATAAGAAGTTGTCGATCAGCAAGGCGGGCAACGCATACATGCGACGGCTTTTGGTGGGCAGTGCGCAGTATATTCTGGGGCCGTTTGGAGAGGACTGTGAGCTGCGCCGGCAGAGATTGAGGCTCATTGAACGAGGAGGGCGGGGAGCGAAGAAGAAGGCGGTGGTGGCGACGGCACGGAAGCTATCGGTGGAGATGTTGGCGATGGGGTAGCAACAGAGTGATTACCGGCCGTTGCGAGAGGCCGCATGAAGATGATGAACAGAGAACGGACTTCCGGGACGATTCCGAAGCCACGCCGGCAACCGCTCTTGGGGCGACTGCGTTCCATGAGCAGCAAGGATGCTTTGCGACGACTGCGGTCTACCTGCAGCATTACGAACCAAGATCAACGAATGCGATAACAAGATGGCAGCGTCCCTGACTATTTACAGATGAACACGGATCAAATCATGCGCCGGGGTCCACGAAAGCGGCTCCAGCCAAGATTGCGAATGGAAGCGGGATTTCCTGTTCATCGGGGCGATGAGAGGAGAGAATGAAACCTCACCAAAATGAATTTTGCTTTTTGACTTGAATGCCTTCTCATGGAAGCAGGTGGACTCAACGCGCTGCCGCGCGTGAGTCACCTTTGACGTTGACCCAAGCAAAACCGAGTAGATGGAATCAGTCCTGCGCATATTTATTGATGGCGTTTCGAAACTCGACTGGTCGTCAGTTGCGACGATCTCTGTCCTTGGGATCATACTGATTCTGGTTAACGCGATCACACACTTCTTCAAAGAGCGCATTTCTGATCGCGTCCGCGTTAGTGCAGCAGAAGCTGACATTCTTGCAAGCGCGACGGAGCCAATTCGCAGAAGAGCGGATAATCTTACCGCTCGATTGTCTAACCTGCTAATCGACTGGGCTTCGCCCGAAGACGTAAAGACTCTGCAGGACCTCCTCAATTCTGAAGATATGCTCGATCAGAGACTACAGGGACTTACCCCAACAGAGATGACTTGGATCGAAGTGCTGGCTTTCCGATTTCTTGAGTTCCTTTGGGCTGTAGAACGCTTCCGCAAAGAGACAGAGAAGCTAATCAACAATCCTGATGTTTCGGAATTAGAGTATTTTCTCGTTGATAAGCTTCCTCTAGCAATGCGGGGGAAGGTCTACTATAGCGGATACTTCACTCGAGAGGAACAAGAGGAACTTAGCTTGTTTTTCCATGATGTGAAGCTCTCTTCAATTGAAGGCCCAACACTGAGGGATCTCTGCGAGTTGCTCAAAGAGGAACAGTCCAAGCGTAAGCTTTTCGCCGGGCTTCTAAGTTACCTTTGCCTTGATCCAAAGGGCTACAACGACCTCTGCAGGGGTAATTATGATTCAGAGGACGCGAGGCAGCTTTGCGCGATAGCGCACTTCACTGTGTATCTGATCGATGTTTTTCAGAAGCTCGCTCACTCTTCGAAATGGGAAGAGTATAGAATACTCTTCGTGAGAGTCATAATGCGAGCGAATGATTTTCGCGATACAAAGGCGTATCTGTATTTCCGGAAAGATGTGGGCAAAGTCAACTACCTATTCAGCTACCCCGAAAACATCCTAAAACGCTACTGGTGGACAAGGTGGCTAACCAGGCACCACTCGAACCCATATTCGAAGATGCGTCATTGGGCATTCTACTGGTGCCTGCGACTTAGAGCGCGACGTTTCATGTATCGACATCACAAGAAACGCCTCACCAAAGATGGTATTAAGATACACGCAGACGGGAAGCCATACACAATTGATCTAAAGGACGGATTGGGAGAGACACGGGACCGGTTGATCGCCTACCTGCGGGGAAGTGGGCGTCGCATGCCACGCCACTTGGAAACAAACAACGGCCAACAAGACGGGGCTGAGCAACCCGCTACCGCTGGCAAGCCAACGTGACCCTCTTCACACTTCAATACTCAACCCTGATGCGACGTGGCGCTTCCAGAAGCGGGCGCCAGCGCTCGGACGATAGGTAAATGCGCATTCTCATAGAAGCAGAAGATCAATAGCGTCAAACGAAAAATTCGGATTTGACCCTCCAGAATGTAATCTGCCAATACCCTATGCATATCCTCAAAATAGCCGATTGGAAAAGATGGACGCTCCACTTCATTCTCGGTGGACTATTGGGATTCACTTTGGGGATGTTATTTCTCACCGACTCTGAGCAAGCACCTACCGCCCCGCGCAATCTATCAATGATGGGTGGTTGTGGGCTAGTAGTCGCAGCTCTGGCATCCCTCTTCCAATCGTACTCCAAGACCGGGCGTTCCATTCTTCACGAATGGACTGGCCAAACTAACGAACAGGTTTATCACTCCAGAGCATCGCTAGTTTTAAGCCTTGCAACCCTTGCGCTTGGAAGTCTAGTCCTAGTAGGAGGGTTTGTGGCTAAGACCCAGTCTCCTTCCGCTGAACCAGCGCCTTCTGAGGAAGCATCCAACCCGGTTTCCAGCGAACAATAGACCGCCCGTGCTTTACGCGAGGCTTAGTGTTCGGATCAACTATGAAAAAACAACGACGAAACCGTAGCTGGCTGGTGCGACTAGCTGCAGTCTTGGGGTGTGTATTGATTTTGGCGGCCGCTATTACCGCTGCATTTGTAGGCTTCACCATCAAAATCGGATTGGCCATTTTGGCCGGATTGAGTTTGGTATCAGGTCCCGCAATTGCCGAAGGTGGCGGACTGGTTGAGGTCCTTGGAAGCGTTGTGGAAATTGTATTCGATGCCTTCGTCTCAATTCTAGAGGGAATCGGCTCGGTATTCTCCGGTTTTTAGTGGCACAAAGAAAATGCTCTTCTCATCGGCGAGCATTTTCTTGAGCTCCAAATTTTCGTTCTCCAAATCCTTGATGCGCTTGGCAGCGGCCATTTCCATCCGGCCATACTTGCGCCGCCATCGGTAACAGGTTTGTTCGCTGATGTTTGCCTTCCGGCACACTTCTTCGACGGACTTTCCGCCATCGGCCATGCGCAGTATCCGAATGATTTCCTCGGTCGAGTTTCTCTTTTTCTTCATGCTTGATTCTGGGTTCTAGCCCCAGAACTTCACATCCTCAATGGCCCAGTTTTCAGGATTCAGATCACTGGCGGAGCTTAGCTTAATCGTCATCTGATATGATCGATTCTTTCCAAGACCGGAGAGTGCGCATCAGAAGTCTGTATTCCTTTTCGGTTATTCCAATAGGAATTGTTGCGGTTCTCCGGCTCAGTGGTATGCGCAGTGACTTAGGTCGATTGTCTTGTCTGATACTTTTTATTGATGGGACCTTCGCTGACTTGCTCTTAGATTGAATGGGGATAGATGATAGCTGATTGTTGGATGACGCTCTGAACTTTGGATCCTCAAGATCGGCGAAGGCTATATTCTCCAAGTAGATTTGAGCCGCTCGATGAGCTCCTTTTCTTGTGAAATGAGATTTCCTAAGGACGTTTTCAATCTGTTTCTCGACAATGCCCGCCCGATTTTGCCAGAGCAGAGCAAACACCGGGGGAGACAAGGCTGCCATCCGGATATCGCGAAGGGAACGACTTGCCTTTGCCATACGGGCAATTCTGGCACCTAGGGGGGATACCCGAAATTGGCGACCTCTTACTTTAGTGACGGAAATTAGTTTGTACGAGTTGAGAGCTGCGAGGACCTTGTTAGCTTTCCCGCTGGCTCCAGAAAATCCAAGTGCCACAAGAGTCTTGGGCTCCGGTTTCTCGCTGACTTTGAAGGCTTTATAGAGCAGTCGAGTGTATTGAATTGCTTGCTCTAGCGATATAAATGGGAACCGCGGGCTACGAGTGGTCTTCACCTGATCATTCTTATGTGCTCCGCCAATGCGCGCAAGGTATCTCCCATTGGAGGGGTGTGATTTCCGACCAGCGCCAAGCGCCTTTAGGCGTCTTGCCTCTTTTGCACTGCTATGCCAACCGAGGTGACTATATGGCCACTAGAGAACAATTTAAGATGGTGATCTGATTGAAAGGGGGCCGTATCGCAGTATTCATCGACCGGTCCGTTGCCCTGTCCAAGCCTAAGCTCCATTTGGTGCCCCAGACTGGTGCAGTAGATTTCCAAATTGTGCAAATCCTTCGCTGAGAGAATTAGTTTTCCCCTTCCGAAATATCCCCGATTCGGAGAAGAAAGTGAAAGGTCGCCAGTTGCTAGGACGACACCGCCAGGGGCAACGCAATTCAGTGCTTGATCAATAAACGATTCAAGCAATTTGTGATCGCCCAATCGTGGAAGAGACGAAATGGCTAAGAGTGCGCTGTAGTTCTCATTCTGATAGTTCCGGGGAATGATTTCAAACTGGGGCTTCTCTCGTGCCGAATTCTCGATGTTCGATTCTTTGTTCGGTCGTGAAATATGTGATAGAACGTCCCACGCGAGGTCGATGGTGGCAGGTTCCGTTTGTTGCTCCCATTCCTCATCAACGTAGCATCCTGCAGCGCTCAAAACCGATACAACTTGGCGCGAGCTATCACCGAAAGAAACGATTTTTGAATCAGGTCCAACAAGTGATCGTCTCTCGAGAGCCTTTAACGAGAAAACGTACTCCCATTGTCGGCGGTGATACCTCGGGGGTTCGCCCAACCGTTCACACCAACTTTGATACTCCTCCGAGTCAATTTGGCTTTGAGTGACTATTTGAGTAGCGAACTCACTAAGCTTCGGCTCTTCCGTCATGTCATATCCCTTGAGAAGGCACATATGAATTTCATTTCGTCCTGGCTCATCCCACCACCCTTTCCAGACTCCATCCCCACAGAAACTCAGACGACATGAGCGATCTCCTGACGAGGTGCAAAGATGCAGAGACAATCTCGCGTCTTCCTCAACTAAGCGCCACTGAGCAACTTCTTCAGATGAACCAACTGAGATTGTCCCATGTTCGCAAAATTCCAGCGTTCTTTGTGATTCATCGACAACCCGAAATGCCCATTCGTTGCCAATCAATAGTGCAGATTGTTCGCGAAGCTCAGAGTCCGCAATCGAGGGTGTCCGTCTCGCTATGACCACGGGCATTTTCTCCCCGATCTCCCATCGACCGATCCAGTTATCATCATTCACGAGTTCGAGCTCGCAAGTTAAACGATGTTCTGAGGATAATACTAGTCTGGGTGACTCATCTTCGAGTCGCAGATCCCAAAAGAGCTCCATGTCGCCCCCGCCACTAACGGACCCATCTATTTGGAATCGTAACAATCGATGATCAAAACCGACTCTAGAGTATGCCCAAGGGCCCTGGACTAAATCTTCCGCGAGTTGGCGTTCGCGACGAGGAGAATCGGTACTATTAAACCTCAGCTGAGTTGGCAGTCGACCGTCCCATCGTTGGCGTAAATCCGAAAGCAAATCCACACACTTATCTTCTAACGCAAAGCCGGATATTGACTCATTTGCGCCAAACAAGGACCATTTTCTAAGGTTGCGATGCTGGAAAATTCTTCCACCCTGAAAGTCGTGTTGGCACATCACCACATCGGAAAGATTCTGAATGTCACGTTGCGGCATGGCAAAAGACTTCCCAATCTTTAGAAAAGCCAACTGGAAAGTATCTTTATCTCCGAGAATGTACTTGTAATAGAAACCTGAGTGCTCGTTATACCAGCGGCATAGCATCAAAGATTCCCAACAGCGACGCTTATCGATGACGATTTGACCGCTTTCAAATTGACGTCGACGATCAGCTTGGATTCCACAGATTTGCCAAATCGGATCCGAAGCTTCGAATATCCAATAGTCTGGCCAAAAGAGCGCGCCATGCTCTCTGTACTCGATCGTATCAAACAGCGCTTCCGGATCTATGAGAGGTACGTTGTCAGCATCTAAAAAGATAACCTCACGAAATGGTGAG
>JBCCIR010000184.1:0-9765 GCA_039028175.1 Verrucomicrobiota bacterium | reverse complement strand
GAACCGAGAATCGACGATAAACTTCCCGAGTGTAGGTTGAGACGGTCGAGTTCTGTAGCCCCATTTGTTCCGCAACTTCCTTTTTCGTAAATCCCTCCAGCAGCAAATTCATTACCTTTCGCTGCTGAGGGGATAGTCTAGGAATTTGCTCCGCCTTTTCTCCTGGCCAACCAACTCTTTGAAGTCCATCAAGAGCCGCGAGGGTGGTATTTACAATCGCCTTTTCTCGCTCGTTAAAAGCCTCTCCCCCTTTGTATCGAAAGACCCCGATAACGCTGATTGATTCCTTATCCAGGTAAAGGCCATTCAGCATCGCCGCTCCGATTTCCACTAGCTTCCACAATGCTCCTAGCTCTCCACGACAAGCTAAACCTTCTGGATCCAGTTCCTCGTGATCGATCGTCGTTTGAACCATCGATGACTGAGCTTGCTCATAGAATCGAGAAGCCGCGATATTGGAATCCGGATGCTCTACAGCATTTAAAAAGTGAACAAATCGTTCCTCATCAAATCCTTCCTTCAAGTAACCGACGTAGGCATGCCGGTCTTCTACATTCGAGAGTTTTCCTTGGGTCCAGAGCCAGGCGTCGGCGTCGACTAGTTCGCATATTCCCACCATGAGGGAGCGCTTCTTCTCATTGAGCTCATACCCAAGCGCTGCCTCTCCAACAACTCGGATGATGCTCCGATAATCAGACGCTTCCAGATCGACCATTTCGCTACTCATCGATCTGCCTTTGAGTGTCCAAGGCTCGAAAGGAAAGCCCGCTTCGTCCTGTCTCCAGGGGACATTTCCCCGGTAGAATGGGTGATTCACCGCAATAATTCATTGTTCCACCCCTTCCTCGGAATTTTCCTGCCTCCTCGTCCCAAATTTCTTAAAAAAGTTGTTCATGAGCGAAAAAGACAATCCGAAGGAGAATCAGGCGATCGGGTTTCCCTCTACTCGATGGAGTTTGATAGCACGCGCTCGTGACCCCGATTCCTCAACTAAAGAACGCGAAGAGGCGCTTAGTGAGATCTGCGAGCTCTACCGCGCACCAATTTACTGTTTTATTCGCTTTGAATATGGCGTGAAACACGAAGATGCCGAGGACCTGACACAAGGCTTCATGGAACACCTCCTTATTAAGGATCTGATTGGAAAAGCGGACAGTTCACGATGCAGAAAACTGAGATCTTTCATTATCGGTGCGATCAAGAAATTTCGCTTTGATCACTTAAAGGCGAAAAAAGCCATTAAGCGCGGAAACCAGCACCCAAAAGTCGCCCTCTCAATTTTAGAGACAAAATACGAAGAAGTCGCGAGCTGGCATCCCGCTCCAAAGAGTCCAGATGAAATCTTCGCGCTCCGCTGGGCGCTTGACCACCTGGACAACGCCTTTTCAGAACTTCAAAAGGACTTCACTGAAAGTGGGAAAAGTCATTTATTTAATGCCTTGAAAGAAATCCTCACAACCGGCACTCCGTTTCGTGAGGCCGCTGTCAGGCACGACGTGAACGAATCCACTCTAAGCACAACCGTCTCCAGATTCCGCGATCAGCTCAAGGAAAACATAAAGAGAGAATTGCTCGATTCCTCCGATCGCGAAATCGCTAAGGAATCGAAAGAACTTCTTCAGTTGCTTATCTAAAATGACTCCCTGCAACGTCTGCGGAAACCCACAGTCAACAGAAACCGGTATCTGCCGCCGTTGTGCGGCCGCCAATCTTCTTAGGCTCTTTGACGAAGATGATAAAGCACCCTCATCCAATCAAGGCCTCGATGAGGAAATTCGAATCTCCGGATATACAGTTCTCGAGCGTATTGGACGGGGAGGCATGGGCATTGTCTTTAAGGCTAGGCAGCATAATCCTAATCGAATAGTTGCCCTTAAGGTTTTGCTAGACAAGCGATTTTCGACTAAAACTGCCGGCGAACGGTTTAAGCGGGAAGTAGATTTAGCAGCGCGCCTAAACCACCCTGGTATTGTTACCATCTACGAAAGCGGATTTTCCCGAGAAGAGAACCTCCATTTTTACACCATGGAGTTGGTCGAGAACGGCGTTCCGCTAAGCCAATACGCTTGCAACCGTGAAGTTCACGAACAATTACGTCTTATAGGCGAGGTCTTGGAAGCAGTTCAATATGCGCACTCCCAGGAGGTGATCCACCGAGACCTAAAGCCTGATAACATCTTGGTTGATCTCACCGGAAAACCCCGCATTTTGGATTTTGGGATGGCGAAATTCATAGGTGATCAATCCGAACTTACCGCACTTTCATTGGAAGGAAATTTGCTCGGAACCCCTGCTTATATGTCCCCAGAACAAGCGGCAGGGAAATTGAAAATCGGCCCCGCTAGTGATGTCTACAGCCTTGGTGTGATCGTCTACGAAATCCTGACCGGGCGGCTATTATATCCAACCAATCCAACCGGACCTATCGAACTACACGATCTACTAAACCAAATTTTATACAAACCCCACCCACCGCTTCCAAAAAGCATTCCAGCGGATCTTCGAGCCGTTGTTGACAAAGCATTGGCCAAGAATCCTTCAAGGCGTTACCAAACAGCGGAAGCATTTACTAACGACATCCATAATTTCCTTGCAGGTCGTCCGGTTACCGCTCGGCCACTTTCAAACTTGGGACGTGGCTGGCTTTGGTTACACGCTCACCCTCTTCTGGCCACGGTATGGGGATTGATAGTTTCACTTTTGCTTGTCTTCAGTATCGGAGGCACCTGGACCGCACACCGGCAAGGCGTATTACTTGATCAAATCGCTGATCGCGAGGAGGCACGTCGTGAAGAATGGATACGCCAGCTACAGGAATTACCTCTGGATTGGTTACCACCTCTGGTTGAGGCACTTCGTGAATCGGGACCTGAAGTCGAAAGAATGGTTGAGAGTCAACTAGCCCAGAAAGACCTGACAGAGGACAAGGAAATCCGACTTCGCGCATTACTATGCCGCCAAGAAGACGTCGGATTTCTCAATTCAATCTTATTGGAAACCGATGACTTAGGCATGACTGTGTTTTTAACACAAAGCTTATCCGAACACGGCCCATCTTTAGTTCCCGACTGGTGGAAGCGTGCCTATAGTGATAAATTCGACTTCACTGAGCGCTTCCGAACTTTGGTTCCTCTAGTGACCTACGATCCCAATTCTAAACATTGGCGAAGTATGAAGGGCCTAATGATTGTCATGCTGCAAACCATCCCAGAATCAGAGGTTCCAAAGGTTCTTTACATTTTCGGGCCAAAGATCATTGACAAGCACATTCGGCCCGAACTTCAGAAACGATTCAAACAGGAACTTAGCCAGCGCCGCGGACGGGATGGTAATCCTCGCATCAGCTCTTTGCTAACACTCATGGCAAGCAAAGACTCAACCGATAACGTCGACACCTTAATGAAATCGGATGAGAACTTTCTATCTCAGATCGAAAATCTCAAAATCAATCGCGAAACTAGCATCGCCATATTAAGGACTTTTCAGAACCGCGTTCGTAATAATAAAACATCCGATCAGGAGATACTTCGATCTTATCGAGCTAGACTGCTACTCGCCAGCATGCAACTTGATCCGTTTTCCCGACAATGGGGACAGCTTAGATACCCAATGTCGATGCGCCCTGATCTTCTCAAACGAAAACACTTATTGGACATCGATTCTGAATCTTTATTTGAGAGCTATAAACAAACAGACCCAAAAAAGGCCGCCTCCCGCGGCGTTCGCCAGGGAATCGCTGAAATCCTTGCACAAAAACCAATAGGCGCTGTACCCAAACCCATCGTCGATAAGATTCTTTCTGACCAACATCAGATTCTAAAGAATCAGAATCCTGATATGGATCCTCGAGCGATCGAGACGGCCCATTGGCTAATCAATGAGTGGGGTCGTTCCCAGCAAAAAAAACCTAACACTCAAGACAGGCCATAGGCCCCCAGTGTAGCGCTACCAGAATAGATGTCCGTGAACGGTTTGAAAATCGATGCAGCCTTCAATATAATTGGCTGATATGGCCTACTAGGTATTAGGACGACTCCGGAACCGGAACCTTCACCACCCGATCGATTACCTTCTGGGCCTTATTCCTAGCCCATGGAACTGGCCCCGATCCGTTAGTTATCGGTAAATCAGTAATCGATGATCCCCGAATAAACGTGTTAGTTTTCGGCTTTTTACTTTCGATCGCCTCGATCCAATTGTCCCAGCAGCTCAGAAAGAAGAAATCCCGCAAGAGGCATATCCCCATACACCATAGATGTATAAACACCACAATCGGAGTTACGAACAGCATGAAGTAGAATGCCCAGGTCTTTCCCCACCAAAGTGAAACCAAAACATCTTTGAACTCCCGGAAATAGGACTTTCCTCCATCGTTGTGCCCTCCTCCAAACTTCGTTGAAAGGCGATAACTCGGCTTTTTTGGATCGTCATTGTAACCGTCCTCAAGAATTCGGAACTTGTAGATGATTCCAAAAATCGGGAGAGCAAAAAACGCGAAGGGAAAGATGATGGGAAAAGTGAACAACAGAAGAATCATTCCGAATATCAAGGCATGGAACAGCACTGGTCGCCTGCGCTGAAACCGGTTTATTTCCGCTTGCGCGGCCTTCTGTTGAGCTTCGTTCAGTTCATTCGGCTTATTGAAGCTGCTCTCTGGGTCGTGATTGGTGGCCATTTGTCCAGAAGCTGATCAATCAAGATCAGCGTATTCCTCGTCTTGGTGTTCTTGTGTTGGTTCCTCGATAGTCCTCTCACCCTCAGGCTTCCTTCGCGGCGATCTCGCACAGGCTTCTTTTAGACCTGGAATGCCCAGACGCTCGAAGTCTTCGTCGGTCCACGGCTTTAGCTTAAATTCGTCACGCTCCCTGCGAACGAGATTCGGAAAGTCATCGACTGGTTTCGGGAGGCCATGGGGACCATCACCAAAGAAGAGATGTTCCCCAAGGATGTTAGACCTAAAAAAATGGTTATTTACCCGGAAGAGGCCTCTTTGCCCGTTCTCCGGATTGGTTGGCGGCAGCTCGGTTGCAAAGAGCGAAGGAAACCAAACCTTTTCCATCATCTGCCGATAGTTCGTGTTTGTCGAAATGGAACTGCCGGAACTTCCACCCTGCATCGAACTGCTACTGGAATTGGAGTGAGAAATGCTTGTCTCCTTCCTCATAAATTCATGATCTCCGAGGACTTTTGAAGCCCATTCCTGAGTGTCAGGTGCAGTGCTGTTAATGTGCAGAATTCCGAGGTTTGAGGCGTTTCCGATGATCTCACGGCTTTCGTCGTGACCGTAGGCTGCATCAACTCCGAGAATATCTTGGAAGCCCAAAATAATTGCGGCTCCCTTGCTGCGACCGGTAATCATGAGATCTCCCATCGAGTCCAGTTTTCCGAGCTCTCTGAATTCATCGAGAATGATAAATTTTTCGTCATTCAATGTGCCTGGCTGAGCAAGAATGTTTTTGGAAACCTCTGTAAACAGCAACTGATTCAGTATACGAATCGGCGCCTTGGCCTTCGGATCATTTCCGAGAACCAGCATCGATTGAGAATTCAGCCAGTCTGAGATTCCAAAGGATCGGCCAGCTTCCCTTGCCAAGTGCCACGAAGCGGCAACGGATCGAAACTGTTTGAGATTACCGCGAAGTGTAGAGAAGACATTCTTAAACGTTCTTTCTGGCTCAAATTCCTCGATAAGGTCGTCGGTGTCCTCCCCGGCCAAAAGGAAAGCCTCGAGACGGGCCTTTGATTTCGTAGCGAGAATCAAATCCCGGATATCCCAATCGTCAGGCGTCCGCTCCTGAAGCACTTCGATGATAGCGGAGAGAAAGCCCTGCGCGGTTAGCCGGAAGTAGGGGTCTTTATCAGAGCCAATAATTTCGGGAATGAGCACCTTAGCCACGTCTTCGGCTTCGGGCTGGGTTCGAATATCCTTGCAGATTTCCCAGGCATGACAACGTCGATCGAGGGCGTTCAAGATAAGGATTTGTTCCTCGGGAACCCCCATCCCTCGAATTTGAGAAAGAAGGTCGGTTTTTGAATCATACAGAAGCGCTTTCACCCCGGTTCCCTTCTCTACCATCCGTTTACAGATTGTCTTCATGAGAAGAATAATCTGAACCGTTTTCCCGGCTCCGGAGGAACCCACAACCACTGTGTGTTTTCTCAGGTCATCAAACGAGAGATACATGGAGCCGAAGAGATAAGGCCGATTCTCATCGGGCGTCATCTGTTCAGCCAATGTGAGTGAGTTTCCGCGCAAAACCTTTTTAACCGGTGGACGATTTTTGTATGCTCGGGAAGTGAGCCCGACACCCGTCACAATGGTGACGAGTCCCACAACATCGATTAATTCTGTCAGCATCCATCCTCCCTGAGGGAATCTATCAAATTATTGGCAGGAAGAGCAAGCCTTCGAAAAAGACCACCCTCATCTAAGCAATTTCCTTAGATTGCGTCCCGCCTGTCATTGGCATGACGACCGATCATGGCTCCAACGGAACCAAAACCACCCCCCGGGTCCCAGGAGTCCCGGCTTCTTTCATAAAAGCAAAGAATCTTCCTGACTCCGATCGGCTTCCTTCTTCGCTTGTTGTTCCTGGCGAAGTGCCATTTCCTTCTGCCGAGTTCGCTCCATATCCCTGATGAGATCCCGGAGCTTATCCCCTGCTTCTTCCCTCGTCGTGTAGAGCCGCGTCTGATCTTTCGCCCGCGAAATCTGAACGTAGGTCATTTCCCTATCGATCATCGTTTCATCGGTCAGGATGTAAGAATTCTTTACCGTCATCCCCTGGCTTTTGTGGGTTGTGACGGCATAGCCAAGCTTTAGATGTTCGTAGTCCTGAACCCGAATCGTCCGCGTTCGGTCTCTTGCCTCCCCCACCCCATCAAGTTCGATCGTCACCGACTGGAATTTTTCGTTGAAGCCCTTCACCGTTCCAAAGTTCCCGTTTTTCACTCCCAGTGACTTGTTGTTCCGCGTAAACACCACTCGGTCGCCTCGGTGAAAATTGTAACCCCCTACCCCAATGAATTCTTTTCCTATTGCCCCCTCACGAAGTCTCTGATCTTGAGCCGACAGGTTGAGATCTCGAACGTCAACGTTTCGACTGGCCAGAATGAGATTGTCAGCGGCTCGCGATATCCCCTTCTTCCCCCAATCGGCGATCAACTTGGTCTTGGCCTCCTCCCGATTCTCCGTAATCCGGAGTGAACCCGATTCGGCGTAATGTTTGAGCGATTCACGGACCTGGCCCTTGGCCATGTTCTGAACCGCGGCCTTGGTCTTCGCGTCCCGTTGCCGAAACACTTCGGTCAGGCGCGCTCCCTTTACTTCTTCGGCGATCTCTTTGAAAGCTCCGCCCTGGGTGATCGCTTGCAATTGTTTCTCATCACCCACAAGAACGAGATGGGCCCCAGCTTTCTCCACGTGATCGATCACCCGGGCAAGGCTTCGGGTATCGACCATCGCGGCCTCATCAACAACGAGAACGGACTTTGCATTCAGAGCGTTCTTCTTTCCGAACTTTTGAAAGCGTTCCCAGGCCCGTTCAGCGACTTTGTCGGTGAACTTTGGATCGAAGGACGGGCCCCGGGTTTTCTGCTGTTCTTTGACCCAATCCTCAAATTCCGTTTGGGCCTGCTTCTCATCCCAACCTTTTTCCACCTGGTCAAATGACCAAAGAAGACTCGCGATGGTTTGGGATTCGATCCCGGCCCCTTCTTCCATTCCTTGGGCGGCTTTCCCGGCGAGGGCTGCTCCACGAACATCGTAACCGGCGCCTTCGAGCGCTTCTCGGACGGGTTTTAGAACGGTCGTTTTCCCAGTGCCGGCATCTCCTGTGATGGTCGAAACCTGGCCGCTTCCATTGAGGATATGCCTCAAGGCTCCTTCTTGTTCTTTGGTGAGTGCCGTTCCGCCAGCTGCGGCTGTTCCCATTGCTTTCGAAATCTCTCCGTCGGCAACCTCGAGGCCTGGTCCTTTCTGCATGGAACCGACCGTCCGGACCATCTTCTTTTCGAGTTCGTAATGCTCCTTGGTCGTGAAATGCGCTTCCTCTCGGAGGCTACCGAGAGCCACGATTCCCGGGCTCTTTGATAAATGCTCGCGAACAGCCTGAAGAACGTCTTCCGCTCCAATTCCCCTCCCCTGCCCGGCTTCGGCCGCGAACCGCACCAGATCCTTTTCCGTGAAATAGGCCTTCGTTTCCATCAGTTCTTCCACGCCCTGAACGGCGGAAAGCTTGGCCTGAATCTCCACTTCTTCGGGGGACCGTTCCGCGGCTTTCCCGAGGATCCCTTCGAGATCCTCCCGGGTCCACCCGAATTCCTGCCCTTTCTCCTCCCAAGCTTTGAAAAGTTCCGCTCTCGGGATGTGCTTTTTGTGTTCCCGCGAGGTGTAGGTGATGGTGGCCGCATTCCGAGCTCCTTTGAGTCCCAGTTCTTCCATTTTCTTGAGGATCTCTTTGCGGCGAGCTGAAAAGTGATCCCGGAGCTCTTCACTCACTCCGGCCATCTCGAAAGTTCGGCCGTTCCGGAGGCTTTCGAGCCCCAGTTCGGCTTCCAGTTGTTTGGAAAGCTCTGCTCGGTAGATGGCGCCGGCGGCCATCTTGTGCCTGAAGAGCGGCTGGGTTTTGAGAGCCCCGGTCGTCCCGTCATCCCGAATCGCAACATTTAGGAGAAGGGCATGAGTGTGAAGCTGCGGTTGCTGGGCCCGGCTCGTCCCATGTTCGTAGGTGGCGAAAACGAGGTTGCTCGCCTTTTCGGTGATGGCTCCGGCGTGACCGCGGCGCGTGTAACCGCATTCGGACTGGATATAGTCGAGGGCCTTTTCGACCGCTCGCTGCTGACATTTCTGAATCGATTGGGCTGTCTTTTCATCGGCCTGACTCCACGCGGCTGAGACCGATTTTGGAACCGAAAACGTCAAATCCCAGCCTGGGCACCGACCAAATAGCCCGTTCCCTTTTTGCACGAAATTCCGCCCGTTCCACTCCCCTTTGAAGAGCTGGGAAAGGTCGTCTTTTTCCACTTTTCCTGAGAGGCCAAAGAACTCGGTTCCGCGTCCATACCATTTCCCGGGCGGCTCCCCTCCTTCCTTTGAATGGTAGTAATCTTCTCGGGCGAGTTCGGCATAATACTTCTCCTGACCCGGGGTCATTTTGCCGATCGTGAGCATCCCTTATCCTTCCTCTCCGACGGTTCTTCTCAGTTGTAGATTTTCCTTCACCCAGGCCTCAGCCTTGTCTTTCGGAAGGGGCTTTTTGCTACCAGCCAGAATCAGAATCGCCCTGGTCGATTCGGCCAAATCGTTCCGCAATTCCTCCACCGTTTGGCGGAGATTTTCCACCTCCTGCATCACCCGCTGGTTGCTCGATCCGTCCAGTTTTTCGAGCGTCGCCTGGCGCACATATTCCGCCGTCGTCATCGACACTCGCTTGGCCTGGCTCTTTGCCTCGTCCCAGATTTCCGGATCCATGTGGATCGTCTGACGCTTCATTCCCATGCCTGCTTTCCTCCAAATTTGGCTAACCCCGCAGGTATAACCAAATTCCCGAATTAGATCAATCGTTTACCCCAGATCGGTATTACCTACAGGTAATACCACTAAACCATTGATTTCACTATGCTTCCAGTAGTTTCGGTACTACCTCTTGGTGCATCAGGTGTGACGCTTTTCCAAAAACTGGCCTTGGGTTCCCCAAGGCACCGACTTTCGACGCATCAATCTCAGACTTCGAGTCACCCGAAGTCCAGCCGATGAGAGGTGTG
>JBCCIR010000183.1:0-9800 GCA_039028175.1 Verrucomicrobiota bacterium | reverse complement strand
GCGCCGGGGTGGTTTGAGAATCGGTTGCGGTTGGAGGAGAGTGTTCGGTATAAGGAGATGTATTTTTTGGAGAATCCGGTGTGAGCGGGGTTGGTTGAGAGGTGGGTGGTTTGGGGGTTTTGGTATCTTGGGGAGGAGGAGTGAAGAGAGATTTCGGGCTTAGAGTTGGTGAGTTTGGAGGAGCGTGGGGTACCAGGAACAGCGGCGGGCGAGCAGGGCCGCTCGCCCCTACCGGGGAGGCAGACAAGGCAGGTCAACGCAGGGGGTGGTTTGATCATCGGTTGCGGTCGGAGGAGAGTGAGCGGGAGAAGGCGATGTATGTTTTGGAGAATCCGGTGAGGGCGGGGTTGGTTGAGAGGTGGGAGGATTTGGGGTTTTGGTTTGTTGGGGAGGGGGAGTGAAGGGGGATCGAGGGCTTAGAGTTGGTGAGTTTGGAAGAGCGCGGGGTACTAGGAACAGCGGCGGGCGAGCAGGGCCGCTCGCCCCTACCGGGGAGGCAAGAAAGGCAGAAGAGGCAATCGGCTAGCGCAGGGGGTGGTCTTCGTGTCTTGAGTGGGTGAGTTCCTTCAGCGTGGTTCGGTTTACTTTGCCGCTGACGGTCATGGGCATCTCGTGGAGGAAGATTATTTCTTCGGGGGCTTTGTATCCGATGCGTTCGCGGGCGAAGTGGATGAGTTCCTGGACGGTGGGGCGTTCGTGGCCTTCCTCGAGGGTGACGTAGGCGCGGACGTTTTCGCCGTGTATGGGGTCGTGGACGCCGACGACGCCGGCCAAGGCGACAGAGTGGTGGTCGCAGAGGGCTTCTTCGACCTCTTGAGGGCAAATGTTAGAGCTATCGTGGACGATAATTTGTTTTTTTCGTCCGCGGAAGTGCATGTAACCGTCGGGATCGGCGGACATGACATCGCCGCTGTCGAGCCAGCCATCGCGGAAGAGTTCCTCGGTGGCTTCCGTGTTTTCCCAGTAGCCGACCGTGCTGGAGCGCGTATTGATCCATACGCGACCGTCGGTGTGGTGGGGGACTTCCTTGTGATCGTCATCGCGGAGGGAGAGTGCGAAGCCGGGGATGGTTTGGCCGACGGAGCCGATGCGGATTTCGCCGTCGGGGGGATTGAGGGTGATGAGACCGACTTCGGTCATGCCGTATCCTTCGTCGATGGGGAAGCCGGCGACGGCGGTGAATTCTTTTTCGAGTTCGAGGGAGACTTTATCGCCGCCGGCGCGGCAGACGCGGAGGGAGGAAAAGAGATCGGGCGTGGCATCGTGATCGCGGACGATGGCGATGAGGGCGGCGGGGAGCATGGCGAGGACGGTGGGGCGTTCTTTCTCGAGGAGCGGGATGACTTCATGGGCGTCGAAGGTGCGGGCGATCACGATGGGGGCGCCGGAGGCCATGGAACTGAATCCGAAGAGGAAGGCACCCAGGTGCGACATGGAGGAAGCGGGGAGCGTGATATCATCGGAGGCGAGTTTGAATGCTGCCACGGTGCTGGCAAACATGTAGCCGAAGGATTCGTTTGTGTGGGTGACGCCTTTGGGTTTACCGGTGCTACCGGAGGTGAAGAAAATGGCAGCCGGGGCGCCAGGATCGGGGCGATCGAGATTTGGGAGTGGTTCGCCGGTGAGGGCGGTGAGTTCTTCGAAGCGCGGGTTGGGACGATCGTCGGTGGCGCCGTAGGTAATGACATCGATGGGGAGGTTTGCGACCTGTTTGGAAGCGGCGAGGTCATCGTCGCGTTCGGCGTGGGCGAGGAGGGCGGTGGCGCCGCTGACTTCGATGGCGTGATCGATTTCGGTGGCGGTGTATCGGTAGTTGAGAGGGACGATCACGAGTCCGGCTTTGAAGCAGGCGAGGTAGTGGTCGACGAGGGCGGTGCGATTCGGCATGAAGGACGCGACGCGATCGCCGGGTTTCAGGCCGAGAGCGAGGTATTGACCGGCGAGGCGGGAGCTTTTTTCATCGAGCTCGCGCCAAGTCCAGCGGTCTTCGATGGAGATGAGGGCGTCGGTATCGGGGTGGGCGGCGAGACCAGCTTTTAGGAGGTCCTGGGGGTAGATGGGGTGTTGGATGGATGGGCCGGAGTAGGGCATTGGAGAATTTTGAATTTTGAATGGTGAACGTTGAACCAAGGCAGACGAGAGGGAAGGGCTTTTGCCGTGGTGAGGTGCGTCGCGAAAAGTGTTTTGTTTTTAATGAGTAGGCTCGGTTTGTCGGAGATGGAGGGAGCGGACGACTGAGGCCAGTCGTCGCGACCGGGCCCTGGGGTTACGGGGAGGCCGTTTGGGAGGCGGGTTGTTCTTTATTGGCTTGGCGGTCGGAGAATTTTTGGAGGACGACGTAGTAGGCGGGGACGAAGAGGACGGCGAGGCAGGTGGAGGCGGCCATGCCGGAGAGAACGGCGATGCCGAGGGACTTGCGGGCCATGGCGCCGGCGCCGCTGGCGAGGACCAAGGGGAGGACGCCGAGCATGAAGGTGAAGGACGTCATCACGATGGGGCGGAAGCGGACGCGGGCGGCTTCCACCGCGGCTTCGGCGAGGTCCATTCCTTCCATGTGACGGTCGCGGGCCATGGCGACGATGAGGATGGCGTTCTTGGCAGAGAGAGAGATGAGGAGGACGAGGCCGATCTGGACGTAGATATTGTTATAGATGCCGACGGCGAGGAGGACGGAGACCGTGCCGACGAGCGTCATGGGAACGGCGAGGAGGACGGCGAAGGGCGTGATCCAGGATTCGTATTGGCCGGCGAGCATGAAATAGACGAGGACCATTGCAAGGGCGAAGATGATGTAGGTGGACGAGCCGACGAGTTGTTCCTGGTAGGACATTTGGGTCCAGCGGAAGTCCATGCCTTCGGGGAGGGTTTTCTTGGCGATGCCCTCGAGGAGTTCCATGGCCTGGCCGGAGCTGTATCCGCGATTGACCATGCCGTTGATGAGGGCGGAGGGGTAGAGATCGTATAGGGAGATGATGGCGGGGCCATCTGAGGACTTGATGGACGCGACCGCGCCGAGGGGGACCATGTCGCCGCTATTGGAGCGGACGTAATAGTTCTGGAGGGCTTCGGGTGTCATTCGGAAGTCGACATCGGCCTGGGCGAAGACGGGGTAGGTGTATCCGAACTTCGTGATCAGGTTGATGTAGCTGGAGCCGAGGTAGGTTTGGAGTGTGGCGAAGACATCGCCGACGGGGACATCGAGGGACTCCGCTTGGTCGCGATTGATATCGATGTCGAATTGTGGGACCGCGGAGCGGAAGGTGGAGAACGCGAGACGGATCATGTCGCTCTCCATTGCTTCGTCGACGATTTTGTCGGTGTATTTTTGGAGGTTTGCGAAGTCGAGATTGCTGTCGATGTTTTGGATTTCCATTTGGAATCCGCCGGAGAGACCGAGGCCGAGGATGGGGGGCGGCACGAGCACGCGGCAGTTGGCATCCTGGACTGTGCTGAGATTTTTCGTGAGGGCGGCATACATGTTTTCGATGTCCTCTTTCTTTCCGCGTTCGTCCCAGGGATCGAGGACCACGTAAATAATCGCGGCGTTGGCGAGGGTGGCGTTGCTATCGATGGCGGAGACACCGCCGATGGATTGGGTGCTGGCGACGCCGGGGGTATTGCGCACGATTTTGGAGACGCGGGCGGTGACGGCGCGGGTGCGATCGAGCGAGGCGCCGTCGGGGAGTTGGATGATGACCGTGACGTATCCTTGGTCTTCCGTGGGGATGAACCCGGTGGGTACTTTGGTCAGGCCCCAGCCGGCAGCAGCGATGATGATGAGACCGATGATCATCATGACGCCGGAGCGTTTGACCATGTGTTGGATGATTCCGATGTACCACTTTTCGACCGGGTTATAGACCGCATCGAAGGCGCGGAAGAACGCGTTTTTCTTTTTGTCGGGTTTGGGTGGGCGGAGCCAGAGGGCGCACTGGGTGGGTTTGAGCGTGACTGCATTAATGGCGGAGATGATGGCGGTGGCGGCGATGACGAGTGCGAACTGGCGGTACATTTGGCCGGTGATGCCGGGGAGGAAGGCGGCGGGGAGGAACACCGACATGAGGACCAGCGTCACCCCGATGATGGGACCGAAGAGGTCTTTCATTGCGAGAATGGCCGCCTCGCGGGGAGTTTTGTTTCGGTCCATGTGTTGGGTGGCGCCTTCCACCACCACGATCGCGTCGTCGACCACGATGCCGATGGCGAGCACGATCGCGAAGAGCGTGAGGAGATTGATGGTGAAACCGAGTGCGGCCATTGCGGCGAAGGCGCCGACGATGGTTACGGGGACCGTTGTGGCGGGGACGAGCGAGGCGCGCCAGTCCTGGAGGAAGACCACGATCACGATGAGGACGAGGCCGCCGGCTTGAAAGAGCGTGACCCAGACTTCCTTGATGGATTCCTTTTCGAAGATGGTGGTGTTGAAGGGGATTTCGTATTTGAGGCCTTCGGGGAAGCGTTCCGAGAGGCGTTCCATCGTCTTGGTCACGGCTTGCGCGGTGTCGAGGGCGTTGGCATCGGGAAGTTGGAAGATGGCGATTCCGGCGGCGGGTTGGCCGTCGGTGGTGAAGAAGCGCGAGTAGGAATCGGAGCCGAGTTCGATGCGCGCGATATCGCCGAGGCGTGTGAGTTCGCCGCCGGATTCGTTCTTTGATTTGACGATGATATCTTCGAATTGGGAGACCTCATCGAGGGCGCCGTAGACATTGACCGTGTATTGGAAGTCCTGGCCCTCGGCGGAGGGCGGGGCGCCGATTTGGCCGGCGGCGACCTCGGCATTCTGGGCGTTGATGGTGGACATCACGTCCTGGGGGGTGAGCGAGCGCTGGAGCATCTGATCGGGATCGAGCCAGATGCGCATCGAGTAGTTGCCGGCGCCGAAGATAATGACATCGCCGACGCCGGGGATGCGTTGGAGTTCTTCGCTGAGTTGGAGCGTTGCGTAGTTCGAGAGGAAGAGTGCGTCGTATTCTTGGTTGGGTGAGACGAGGGAAATAATTTGGAGGAAGGCGGTGGATTTTTTCTTTGTGACGACCCCTTGTTGTTGGACGGGGGTGGGGAGTTTCGCGAGCGCGGCGGAGACGCGGTTTTGGACGAGGACCTGGGCGAAATCGAGATCGGTGCCGACTTCGAAGGTGATGGTGAGGGTGTAGGTGCCGTCGTTTGCGGAGGTCGACTGCATGTAGAGCATCTTTTCGACGCCGTTGACCTGTTGTTCGATGGGCAGGGCGACGGTTTTCATGAGCGTCGTCGCGCTGGCGCCGGGGTATTGGGCGGTGACTTGGACGGTGGGTGGGGTGATCTCCGGGTATTCGGCGATGGGCAGCTGGAAGATCGCGATGCCGCCGAGGAGGAGCATGAGGAGCGCGATGACGTTTGAGAGGACGGGGCGCTCGATGAAGAATTGGGAGAACATGGGGACGCCTGACGGCGAATTAGGAATTAATAATTAGGAATTAGGAATTAGGAATTGGGGGGAGAATTGAGATTGGAGTGGAAGCTTGGTGGGAGCGGCCTCCCCTCACCCTGACCCTCTCCCCAGGGAGAGGGAATGGGAGGCGGGGTGTGCTAGTCGTTGGTGGATGAGGTGGAGGGGGCGGTGTTGTTGTTGGTAGTGGAGGCGGAGGGGGCCTCGGGGTTAACGGGGCGGCCGAGGCGGGCGTTGATGATGCCGTTGGTGATGATTTGGTCGGAGGCCTCGAGGCCGTCGGTGATACCGCGGCCGCCGTTTTTGGTGAGAGGGCCGAGGGTGACGTCTTTGCGGACGACCGTATTTTGGTCGTTGATTGTGAGGACGAAGGGACCGGCTTGATCGTTTGAAACGGCGTCGTTAGGGACGACGAGCATCTCCTGGGGTTTACCCACGGGGATGCGGACGCGGGCGAAGAGGCCGGGGAAGAAGAGTTTGTCTTTATTCTCGAAGACGGCGCGGAGTTCGATCGTGCCGGTATCGGTGTCGACGTCGTTGGCGGTGAAATCGAGTTTTCCTTGGTGGGGATAGCCGTCTTCCTCGGAGAGGCCGACGAAGACGGGGACATTTTCGAGGACGGCCTTCGGGTCTTTGTTGTCGGGGTTGAGTTTTTGGCGAACCTCGAGGGCTTGGCGTTCGTTGACGGTGAAGTAGACGTAGATAGGGAGGAGTTGTTGGAGCGTGGCGAGCTTGGTGGCTTGGCCGGCGCCGACGAGGTTGCCGGGATCGACGAGGTGTTTGCCGATGCGCCCGGCGAAGGGAGCGGTAACCTTGGTGTAGCCGAGATTGATGCTGGAGAGGGCGACCTCGGCCTGGGCTTGGTCGCGTTGGCTTTGCCATTTTTGGACTTCGGCGACGGACGTGGCGTTTTGGGCGACCATCTTTTTCTGCCGATCGTATTCGGCTTGGGCGTTGTCGAGCTGGGCTTGGTTGAGTTTGAGTTGTTCGACGTATTGGTCTTTTTCGATGGTGAAGAGGAGTTGGCCTTGGTCGACGAAGGCGCCGTCTATGAAGTCGACTGTCTCGAGGTATCCGGGGACGCGGGCAACGAGGTCGACGGAATTGTAGGCCTGGAAGGTGCCGGTGAAGTTGATGTAGTCTTGGACGGGTTCGGTGACGGGTTTGGCGACCGTGACGGTGGGGGGTGCCTGGGGGGTGGACTTTGGTTTGTCGCAGGCGGCGATGACCAGCGCGAGGGTGACGGCAAGGAAGGCAGCGACGGGGCTAGGATTGGGCGGACTCTTCATCGTTCCTGTTCTTTTTGGGCTTTTCCTTGGGGATTTCGTTCTCCGGTTCCAGGAGATCTCCCCAATTGGTTCGTTCGGCCATTTGTTTGCGGACGGATTCGGAGAGGACGGGTTGGCCTTCGCGGATTTGCCATCCGCCGCCGAGGGCGCGGTAGACGGCCACCGCGGCGAGGGCGGTGTTGCCTTGGGCGTTGGCGAGGTTGTCGTCGATGCGAAGGGCGGCTTGTTGGGCGGTGAGGACCGTGGTGTAGGATGCGGCGCCGGCCTTGTATTGGACCACGGCCAGTTCGGTAGATTTGTTAGAGGATTCCGTGGCGTTGCTTAGGAGCGTGGCGGTTTCTTTGCCGAAGCGGAATGAGGTGAGGCCGTTCTCGACTTCCTGTTGCGCGGTGAGGACCGTGTTTTGGTAATCGAGGACCGCGCCCTGGAACGCGGCGTCCTGGATGCGGACTTCGTTGACGAGGCGGCCGTAATTGAAAATGGGGAAGAGGAAGGAGGCGTTGGCGCGGGCGATGCGATTGTTCCAGTTGAAGACATTGTCGAGGGAAGAGTTGCCGATGTCGCTCGAGGAGAACCCGAAGGCACCTTTGAGGGAGAAGGAGGGATAGAGGTTGGCTTTGGCGACGCCGATGTTCGCGGATTGGGCGGCGGCGTTGAGGCCGGCTTCGCGGACATCGGGCCGGCGGCGGAGGAGATCGTGCGGGATGCCAGTGGCGAGGGTGGACGGGGGGCGCGGGATGCCGCGGGAATCGCCCAGGTAGGGATCGATCTCATCGGGGGTGAGGCCGAGGAGGATGGCGAGGCCATTCTTGGCCTGGCGGAGGCTGGACTTGAGGCCGGGGACGGCGGATTGGGTTTCGGCGAGGTTGGTTTTGGCCTGTTCGACGTCGAGGTCGGAGGTTTCGCCGGCCTCGAAGCGGACCTCGGCGATGTTGAGGGTTTCTTCCTGGCTGGCGACGTTTTCTCGATTGACGGCGAGGCGTTGTTCGAGCGTGCGGATATTGATGTAAGCGTTGGCGACATCGGCGAGGAGCGTGACGAGGGAATCGTCGTATGCGGCGATGGAGGAGTAGAAGGAGGCCTGGCTGGATTCGATGCCGCGGCGGTATTTGCCCCAGAAATCGATTTCCCAGGACGCGGAGAAGAGGTAATTGGCGGAAGCGAAGTCGGAGCCGAGGCCGGGAAGGAATTCGCGAAGGGGGAGGCCGTCGATTGTGCCGGAGGGGTTTTTGATGTGGAAGTAATCGACGCCTCCGGCGAGGGCTTGGTCTTGGGGGAAGAGTTTGCCGATGGATTGGTTGAGGGCGGCGCGGGCCTGAAGGATGCGGGTGCCGGCGGCTTGAAGGGAGAGGTTATCGGCGTAGGCTTTGGCGATGAGTTTGTCGAGGGTTGGATCGTTGAAGGTTTTCCACCAGGCGACCTCGGGGGAGGAAGCGGCAGTGGATTTGCCGGAGGGTTGGTGTTGGCGCCAGTTGGCTTGGAGGGAGACGTCGGGGTTTTTGAAGTTGGGGCCGACTTTGCAGGCGGGGGTGAAGAGGGCGAAGGGCACGAGCGCGAGAGTGAGGAGGCAGTATCGCGCGATGGTGTTGGCGGTGAAGGGATGAGGGGATGGGTGCACCGAGTTTAGTGAGCGAAATGGGGGGGGAAAGGTCAATGGGAAAGGGGGAGCAGGAATGACGAAATGCCTAAGTCCTAAAGTACGGGCAAGGGCGAGTGGATGCTGAGACTCTTTACCCACCGGTCGGCACGTTCTTTCGTGTGTGCTTGCGCGGGACTCCGATCAATTTCAGAATTGAAGGGGTGATGGGCGAGATGGCTTTGTGCCCACTTTTCTGCGATGTACCAAACCAAGACACCTTGGATTCTCCGGAAGTGTCCGGCTCGATATCTCGCCAAGCTAGAAAGGGTCGTGTGGGTGCTTGGGGGATTGGCCCGAGTGACGGTTTATCTTACTGGGCTTTGGGCGATCTATTCTGGCCCACTAGTTTTCTACTTATTGTTGCCGGCCGCTCCACTCGCTTGGCCTGTGAAATGGCTATTGGCTCATACCGACGAAGACTACTTTCTCTTGATCTATACGTTGATTCAGGTGCCTATCGTCCTGATCTTTGCCTATGGCACATTCCATTGGGAGTACCTGCGTGAAAAGCTGCTTTCCGATACACTAGAAAGTAGAGATCCGGACGACTGAACCAGGCAATCGCAATAAATTGTGTATGGTTTTTCGGCGTCTCTGGATGGAAACTTTGGAGTTTCAATCTGCAAGGTTCAGAATTTGAATGGGAATGGTGTGTATGCACGTGGGAGCGGAGCGCCTTGAAGAGTGGGGAGGGGATGGGTAGAATGGGCTTCTTAATTCCAACCAGGAGAATCGTTATGAGTGAGAGTGAAACGGGCAGTGATGTGTTGGCGGCGGTGAAGGCGGCGAGTGAGCGGTGGAAGGGGGCGTTTAATTCGGGGGACGCAGCGGGGTGTGCGGCGGAGTATGAGGCGGATGCGGTGATGCATGCGCGGCCGTTCGGGACCTTTACGGGGACGGACGAGATACGGGGGTTTTGGGAGAAATTGATCGGGGACGGGTTTAGCGATGTGGATTATATCGAACCGGAGATCGAGGTGGTGGATGAGACGTCGGCGGTATTGAAGTCGCGCTGGAAGATGAACAAGGCGGCGGGGGTGATTCACCGGGAGTTGTGGGTGATGCAGGCGGACGGGACGGCGAAATTACGGGAGGATGATTTTGAGGCGGAGGGGTGAGTTTTGTTTGAACAGGAGGAAACAGAGAAAAGGGAGAGATTTTTGACGGGGTAGCTGAATGGGGTGGAGAGTATGTCAGGGTTGATAGCGTTCTTGTTGAGTAATTTTACGCTGGTTTAGTTTGGTAGCTGTAGCTGATTCTCAAGTCTGTGATCATGTTTTTGTATTTCTCGCCAGCTATAGACTTTATACATGGAGGCAGTAAGGACAGGCAATCCGTGGCTAAAAACAAAAAAAAACAGATCATAGTAGGTGCATGGAATAACAACTCCTAAAATCAGGCATCGTCAATAAACATAAGTGAGCATGTAGAAGTTTTGGAAACT
>JBCCIR010000182.1:0-9830 GCA_039028175.1 Verrucomicrobiota bacterium | reverse complement strand
GCGTTGCGGATCGCCGAGGATGGCGCCCATGTTGGCCATGGTCTTTTTGCTGTCTTCTATGGCGTAGTCACTCGCTCCGGCCTCGGCGCATTCGTCGTAGTATTTCTCGATCTCCTCCAGCTTGCTGTTGTCGAGGATCACCTTGGCGGCGCGGCCTTCGTAAACGATGGGCACGGTGATCTCGTCGGCGACCGATTCGGTCATGGTGTAGCTGTCCACCACCTCGCCAAAGACATCGAGGGTGGCATCGATGGGCGTGCCGGTGAAGCCGACGTAGGTCGCGTTGGGCAGGGAGTCGTGCAAATACTTGGCGAAGCCAAAGGTCCGCTTCACGCCGTCTTCGGTGATCTTGAGCTTCTGGTCCAGATTCACCTGGCTGCGGTGTGCTTCGTCGGAAATGCATATCACATTGGTGCGATCGGTCAGCAGCTCGGTGTCCTCGGTGAACTTGTGAATGGTGGTGAGAAAGACCCCGCCGCTGTTGCGGCCCTTCAAGAGCTCGCGCAGGTGATCGCGGCTCTCCACGCTGATGACAGACTCATCGCCGATGTAGCCCTTGGCATTGGTGAACAAGCCCGAGAGCTGATCATCCAGATCGGTACGGTCGGTGATTACGACCAGGGTCGGGCTGGAGAGATCCACGCTCTTCATCAGCAGCCGCGCCAGGAAGAGCATGGTGAAGCTCTTGCCGCAGCCGGTCGCGCCAAAGTAGGTGCCGCCCTTGCCGTCGCCTTCCGGCTTCCGGTGCTCGAGGATGTTCCGATACAGCTTCGTCGCCGCATAGTATTGCGGGTAGCGGCAGAGGATCTTCTCCTCCTTGCGCGAGGTATCGGGCAGGTAAATGAAGTTCCGGATGACATCCAGCAGCCGGGTCTGGTGAAACAGCCCCTGGATCATGGTGTAGAGCGAGTTGATCCCGTCCTTCTCGACCAGGTCGCTGCCGTCCGTCTTGCGCCAGGCGTAGTAGAACTCGTAGGCGGCAAAGAACGAGCCCGCCTTGTTGTTCACCCCGTCGCTGATTACGCAGAAGGCGTTGTATTTGAACAGCTCGGGGATGTCGCGCTGGTAGCGGGTGGTCAGCTGCACGTGGGCATCGTGAATCGTCGCTTCCTCGCGGATCGCGCTCTTGAATTCAAAGACGACCAGGGGTAGGCCGTTGATGTAGAGAATGCCGTCGGGGATGCGTTTCTCGCTGCCGGTGATCTCCAGCTGGTTGACGATCTTGAAGAGGTTGTTGCTGGAGCCGTAGGTGGCTTCGTCCTCCGCGACAATGGAGGGCACTTGATCCGGAGTCGGTTCGCGAAAGGCGAACAGTCCGGAATAGTCGATCAGCTGGATATAGAGATCCTTCTGGGTGTGGTCTTCGCGCTTCAGGAGAAAGCCGTCGGCGACCAGCTTAATGATCGCCTTGTTACTCTCGTAGAGATCGGCAGCGGAGTAGGCTTCGAGTCGGTTGATGACCGCTTCGATTTCCTCTGCCGTGATGTGGTCGGCGGCGTATTGCCTGGCGAGGAATGCACGGAGGTCCGCCTTGATGAGGACTTCCTGCGGCTGGCGCTCAATCGCCTCGCCCAACACGTGCGGGTAGCCCTCGGCTTCGAGAAGCTCGATGATGGCTGATTCGAGTTGGGCTTCGGTGAATTTCATGATGAGAACTTTGTGAACTCGAAGTTGTTTTTCTTGAGGTCAGCCAGAAAAGTTTGACCGTTTCCGCGCAAGTCCCCGTCACTCCAGATCGTGTAGATTAGGAGCCACTGGGCATCCTGATCTTGTTTCTCTTGGCTCTTAAGGTTGCTCGCTCGGGTTCGAAGCCACTTCTTGAGTTTGGTAAGACTCCTCCGGGTGGCGTAATCCCAGAGAAGGACGTTACTCAGGCAGTCGTCGATCTGGATGATTGCCTTGAGCTCGTCTTCAGAGAGGTCGATTTCAAAGTCGTGTTCGATTGCGAAGTAGAGAGCGTGGGCGACCGAGTCTGGGTGAATCTTCTCGATCCCAATTTTGATCAGCTCGTTGCCAAGAGCTTCGATCTGGTCATCAGTGTCGGGGTTTCGATGTTTCACGAACACGCTCTCTTCCATGATGGGAGCCAGATACGGATAGGCGAGGCAGAGGTTGGTGGCCTCAGCTGTGAACAGGCGCTTTGCTCGATCATTTAGGCGATTTGGAACCATCTTGATTGCATAGTTCAAGACAGCCGAGGTGCCATGTTGCCTGCTCAATTCGAGGGCCAGATCCAAGAACGTGCGAACAGTCAAAAAGCGAATTTCCCCGTCGGGAAACGTGAATCGGTTGAGTTCGTTCACCCAGCTGGCTGATGCCGGCTGCGGAAGTTCAACGATCTGCGTCTTCTTCTCGTTGAGGTAGAGCTCATATTCGCGGAGCGCCAAATTCAAGTCTCGGACAAACGCTTCTGCCTCCTGGTGACTCGTAGCGTAAAACGTGTAATCGTCGATATGGCGAGTTAAGCGCGTATAGCCATTCTTCAGGAGGGTTTCGTCGATCCTCGTTAGAATAATCTCCGAAATCACATTCGAAGAATGAGGCCCGATCGCCAAGCCATTGGTCTGATTGTCAGAGAGAATCTGGCATGACCGATCGAGCAGGTTCCCTTCTAGAAGGAGGTCTCGGTTCTTCTTGGCTTTAGACTTTCCGTGAATGGCCCAAGGAATTGAATGAGTGTAGATGCTCGGAAAACACTTGGAAATGTCAGCTTTCACCAGGTGAGTTGCACCGGTTTGGTGGGCGATTTCATCTTCCTCTACCTCAAAGCGTTCCAAGCCTTTGTAGTTCATCTTGAAGACATGGTCTTCGCTCGTCTGCCTAACGAAGATGCGGCTGATCGGTTTTGAGGGCTTGGCGCAATGGGTTTTTATTTTTTGCCAACATCGCTTGATCGCAAGGCAGTGCGCTAAGTAGCTTTCCGGGTGGGGTATTGCTAAATGGCGAGGAATATTGATGTCTCGCATCGACTGGTATCGGATCTGTGAATGGATGACTTTCTCAAATTGTTTTTTGAGCTTATTGGAGTCAGTTTCCATTTCGATCTTTGCCAGAGCTGCATTGACGTGAGCAGACAGACCCTCCGAGGTGAAGCACGGCGGCATCTTCTCAGCGAACAAACCGAAGTCGGTGAGTCCTTCAAAGGCTCCGTCTGCGCTTAGGCTTCGCCCGGTGGTTTGGCGTAGCATCGCCCCTGATTTCTGAGGGGGATTCATGCCGATGCTTCCTGAGTATCTTCTTCGTCTTCCGCTTCAGATTCAAGAAACTGCAATAGAGCTTCTCGATAAGCCCTGAGATCACTCTTGAAGAGCACTTCACTCGCTGGGATCACGGATATCTCAGTGGTTGTGAATGGCAGCTCATACCCTTCATACTGCTCGTCCCAAAAGCTATTGAACTCAGGGTAGTCTTCGTAGTGAATGCGGGTGGCTCTAATTGGATCGCTAGATGCTTTATGCTTGCTGAAGATGAAACCAGCTAGGCCATCGATAAATTGGACGACCATATGAGCCTCGTCCATTTGAACAGGGCATTGATAGTATCCATCACTACCGTGAGAGGCTGCTCCGTAGTCGTTTCTAAGTTCGCCAACATTGTGAACGATTGAGCCAGCTATCCTCTGAAGGCGGTCCGCAACACCATTATCTCTGCTCATCGGCAGGCTGTCTCGGACCGCCTTGAAAAGGGGTGTGAAGTCCGAGGGTATCTCTGAGGATCCAACGCGATCCTCGAGAATGGTCTTAAAGATACTCTCTAGAAACGCCTTCGACGTATCCAAGATCAATGCTGGGTCAGAGCTAGCAATCGCTTGCTGGATTCTCTCTTTCTGCTCCAAAAGATGGACGGCCTCCGGCGAGAGCGCCAGAGCTTCAGTGCTGGACTGAAGCGATGTAGTGGCGTCAGGCATCGACTCTCAATTCTCCTGAAATTAGTTGAGGCAAAAGCGCATCTCTCGAGGACGTTAGAGTTGCGCTCTCGGCGAGGTTGCTGGCGATACGATGGTAGATCGATCCCACTAAATTCGTGTAAGACTCCAGTGCGTTGTCAGTGGGCACGATCACTCGGAACGGGCGAAACGCCTTTTTGCTAATCTCTGCAAATGTGCTACCACTGGACGTCTGCTTGATGTCGTCCATACGTGAGTTCGCCCATTGAAGAATGTATTCTGGCGAGAGCCTTCCATTGCAGATCATGGCAATGAATCCTTGATTGATCGCTGTTTCGATCTGGGTGATTGCTAAGTAGCCAACAGGTGCTCGTGATGACATTAGTACCGTTCCAATAGGGAGCAATCCTGAGCTCACTTTGTTGAGCCCTTCCTTTGTTAGAAAACGACTGCTGGAGAGCAACACTTTGTCTTGGAGGGACGAGAAGTCTTTTGGCGTGACCCAAGGGTATTCTCCGCCATCCCAAAAATCGGGATTCTTAGTGCTTGGAGTTCCTCCACCCACCGTTTCGCACTCATCCCCGATTGTGCTGAGTTCCCAACCTTTGGGCATCCAGCCCAGCTCTTCGGTGAATTCAAACGCAGCGGGGAAGAGGGATTTGGGATCAGACAGGGTTGGGTGGTCGACTGAACCCTGTTGGGTGGTGTCGCTGGCGAGGGCTTTCTTGCGGGCTTCGGCGCGGGGGGCGAGTTCGTCGGGGATGGCATTGCCGGTGGCGAGGGCATTGTCGATCACCGGGTCAAAGTCCACAAACCAGCTTTTGAAGAGCGCCTGCGCCATCCCTTCCAGCGTCGCATTCATACGCCGATTCAACTCAATCTTGTCATCCAAGGTGCCCAAGATGTGCGCGATCGCTTTTTGTTCGGGGAGGGGTGGAAGTGGAATCTCAGCCTCGCGTAGGGTGCTGAGTGGACGTTGGATCTGAGGAACTCCAACTTGGGATACTCGACTAAAAAGGTAGTCCTGACCTTCGAATGAACAAAGCCAGTAGTATAGGAACGATGAGTTCAATTTCTTCTCATCAGTTCTGACCTTCATCATGCTGTTGCCCATGATGTAGGTCTCGAAGCGCGAATTTTTGGGAATGATGCCGATCTTCCCTAACGTTCCCTTATGGCAGAGGACGACATCGCCTGCCTTGCACGTGAACTTCTCAAATTCTGAGTCTGCGTAGTCTTGATCGATGAATACGAAATCCGCGTCGTTGAATCGTGAGTTGGTATTTACATTGGTGCCTCGCAGAACTGGCGCGCCTTTTGGCGTGTAGATCTCCGCCTTGATCTTGTTTCCAAACGGGCCGATCTGGGTCGAAAACGGCTCTTCGCTAGCGCAGTCGGCTATCGTTGAATATGACCATTCACTTCCCATACCCCAAGCCCTCCAAATTTTTCCGAATCACTTCATCGAGCTTCGCCGACTCCTCCTTTTGCGCGTAGAGGGTCTGGCTCAGCTCGGCCATCTTGGTCTCGAAGGGAATGCCATCATCCTCCACGGCGGCCGCGCCGACATAACGCCCGGGGGTGAGCACGTAGTCGTGCTTGTGGATGTCTTCGAGGGTGGCGGATTTGCAGTAGCCAGGTTCGTCCTCATAGGTGGAGATTGCTTCGCTTGCGCTCGCAATGACAGAGTTGGGTTCGTTGCGCCAGGCGTGGTAGGTGCGGGCGATGGCGGCGATGTCCTCTTCGTTGAGTTCCTTCTGCGTGCGGCTGATCATGGAGCCGATCTTGCGGGCATCGATGAAGAGAGTTTCGCCCTCGCGGTTGCGGTAGTCGCGTTCGCCATCAATGGACTGGGCCTTTTTGTTTTTGGTCAGGAACCAGAGGCAGACGGGGATCTGGGTGGTGTAGAAGAGTTGGCCGGGCAGGGCGATCATGCAGTCGACGAGGTCGTTCTCGACGAGTTTTTGGCGGATCTCGCCTTCGCCCTTGGTATTGGTGGACATGGAGCCGTTGGCGAGGACGAAGCCGGCGACGCCGTTTTCGGAGAGTTTGCTCACCATGTGGAGAATCCAGGCGTAGTTGGCATTGCCGGTGGGCGGGGTCTCGTAGCCGTTCCAGCGGCCGTCGTTGGTCAATTCGTCTGGCCCGCGCCAGTCCTTCAGGTTGAAGGGGGGATTGGCCATGATGTAGTCGGCCTTGAGGTCGGGGTGTTGGTCCTTGAAGAAGGTGTCGGCGGGGACTTCGCCGAGGTTGGCGGAGAGCCCGCGCACGGCGAGGTTCATCTTGGCCAGCTTGTAGGTGGTGGCGGTGAATTCCTGCCCGTAGACGGAGATGTCCTTCTTGTTTCCGTGGTGGCTTTCGACAAACTTGATGGACTGCACGAACATGCCGCCGGAGCCGCAGCAGGGGTCGTAGATTTTGCCCCGATAGGGCTCGATCATTTCGGCGATGAGATTGACGACGCACTTGGGGGTGTAGAACTCGCCCCCGAGCTTGCCCTCGGAGGCGGCGAATTTGCCGAGGAAGTATTCATAGACCCGGCCGACGGTGTCCTCCTCCTTGTCCTCGACGGTGTCGATGTTGTTGATGGCATCGATGAGGGCGGAGAGCTTGCTGCCATCGAGCCCGAGGCGGGAGAAGTAGTTGTCGGGCAAGGCGCCCTTGAGAGAGGCATTGCTCTTCTCGACGTCGGTGAGGGCAGAGTCGATCTTGAGGGCGATGTCGCCCTGCTTGGCATGCTGCTGGATGTAGGACCAGCGGGAGGTCTCCGGCAGGTAGAAGACATTCTGCATGGTGTAGAACTCGACCATGTCGAGGTAGTCCTCCTTGCCCTCGGCCACGAGCTCGGTCCGGCGCTCCTCGAACTTGTCGGAGACGAACTTGAGAAAGATCAGCGAGAGGACGACGTGCTTGTATTCCGAGGACTCGACGGAGCCGCGCAGTTTAGTCGCGGTTTCCCACAGGGATTCCTCAAAGGACTTTTCCGGCTTTTGTGCAGTCTTTTTTGGTGTTTTTCTATTAGCGGGCATAAATTTGGAGTTATTTAATAAAACTTTGACTAGATCTAATTAATCTATTCCAATAGTGTTTTTCCTGCGTTTTTCTATGAATTTCATTCTTCGTTTTCTAAGTCTTTTAACGACGTTCCCTTGGAGTTTTTCCAACACGTTAATCCATTCGAATTTCCGCCACGGACGATACTTCCCGCAGTACTCGGCGACCCAAATTCTAGATCTCTCGTAAATAGTAAAAACCCATCTTGTTCTTTCAAATATCCTTTTTCAATCAACTGCTCTCTTTTCACACGCATACGCTTAGCAGACGGCCGATGTGCTAATACGGCCTGGGAACCTTTGAATACTATAAATCCGTTTTGAGTGCGCCGCCCTTTAGCAACCACTCCTTTGATCTTACAATACAAAAAATCTAATTCTGTGGCCTCCCTTTCTACTTTTAGATTGAAGTCACTCACCCCAAGTACGGGCATCAACTGTAGACATTTCTCAAGGTAAACATCCATCTCTGCAGCGTCAGACTCAGGCAACCGAGCGCCGCTAGAAGCTGAGTTCATCACGATCGACGTACTGTTGCCATTCGCCAAATCGAGCAACTTTCCTTCCAAATATCGAATATGCGCTTTCGTTAAATTTTCGTCCTTTGAAACAAATACGGTAACCGCATTCCAAAAGTCTTTACCTGAATGTCCTTTCAGTCTGTTCGACACGTTTTCGGCTTCACCTACATAAATCGCTCTATCGCCTGAATCGGGATCAACGCCAGTCAGTATATAAAACCCAGGGCTATTTAATTCGTCTCGTTTCTGAATATCGGCGATCTCCGTTCGAGGAGCAGCTATTGCCTTTCCGGACCAGTTTGAAAGTTCCGCAGTTCTGAGTCCGTTAGGACTTCCGTTTACCAAAAATATTTTTATTGTTGCTGATTGCATTGCACACTCCTCCCTAGGTGCATTATACGAGTAAATCACCACAACACTATACGAGACTAGAAGCGAGTCTTGAACGAGAAATGGCGGTGTTGTACGTTCTAGTGGGTAGTGAAACGGAGAATAAATTGTGCATACACCAAATTACTATCATGATCTGATACGCCAGTTCAGCCTACCAAACTGAAACTCGTCATCATCGCGGAGTCTCCACCCGATAGCGGACGTTATTTTTATGATAGTAAGGGAAATGCGACTGAATCTCTTTTTAAGGGACTCACTCAGGCTTGCTTGAATAAGTCTTATGCGACGAAGCTTGAGGGGCTCAATGCTTTTCGGGACATCGGGTATCTATTTTTAGATACGATTTATCAACCCTCAAATAAAGGAGATTCGGCACGACGTTGAAACTAGATTATCATGCAAGACTTTCCGCTATTACTTGGAAATCTGGATGGATATGCGTTATCACCTTCTACTCCTATTGTCTTGATATAGGTCAACGTCTGCGAAATCCTGGAAAAATCACTGATTACTAACGGACACTTGGTTATGAATCAAAGCGATAAGATTCCGTTTCCTTCAACAGGCCAACAAGGGCGATTTCAAACAATTTTCCCATCGCTGCTAAAACGGGCCCAGGCGATTCATTATTAGGATTTAGGAAAACGTCTGATATTTGCGAAAAAATTTCTAACTCGAGACTGTTCTGAGTCAGCAAGCTTTCACCCTGTGTTTCTTAAACTTTCGACTCTGATGTATTGAATATCACTTTGCGATACTGAGGGTCACGACACTCGCTATCCATACTAACCAAGATATCTACCCTTCGATTAAAAACGCCAATGTCCGCATCACCCAGGTCATTTTCATCATCGAAGAAGCCCGCCACATCCATCATCTCGTCATATTCACTAAGACGCCATACGTGTTTAACAATACTCCAACCATGTTGTCCAACATCACCCACACCATTTTTTAGAGTGCTCAACTGGTTAAATACTACTTGAGCTCTGTTGTTAGCAAGATCAATATTGTTGCTTTTTGATTCTAAAGTATGGGGCTTTCTATCAGCGTATCCTACAACTTTGATTTGCTTATCCCCTTCACAGCCATTTAGACCATTAAAAATTTGAGGAATCGATTCTTTGAGAGCTGGGGTCATCTCTGTACTCCCAGCGATAAAACCGGGAAACATAAAGAGATCTTGCCCTTTTGAAAGCTGAACCGCATAAGTTCGTTTGACGGCCTCGTCTTCACTAACAGTTACTTGGGTATTGACGTTGAAAATCGGGGACGCACTAGATTCCGCCTTGTCCAGTGAAATTGAAATGTTCTCATTCCTCTGAGCCATACTAGCAATAACATTATCAACCAGACCAGAGTTCATCCGATGGACATTCTCGGTATATTCTTTCAACATGTTATTTACGTCAGAGAATAACATCGCTTCCCCTGCTTCTACTGGAGACTCATTAGTCGGGGGAAAGCATAGGTGCTTAGTTTCATCTGAATAATTAAACCAAGCATTTTGTTGCGCTATACACTTGATATCTCCCGCCTTGATTACACCAGAAAGACAAAATGCAAATAGAAGCAACCATTTACTTGCTCTTATTGGTGAATTCTTTCGAGCGTCCATCGTGACGAAGTCAGACGTTTTTTCTGCGTATAGATCATTTATTTTATCTACCTGAAGCGCGTGACTGTAAAGCTGTATTGGACCCTGGTTAGAGGCATTGTCTGGATTCCGATACCTTTCAACTACCGATTTAACTGCGGAATTAAACAATTTCCTAAAATCTTCTTCCGCACTCTTCTTTGCTGCTTCTCGTATTTCCTCTTCCATTCGCAAAGAATTTTCAATTGACTCAATTTCTCTATTATGCTCGGTCAAAATCTCATCCAGCCTAGATATTTTTTCAGAATATTCCGCATCTCGAAAACTTGCCGCCTTTCGATCGATATGGTGTCTAACACGTTGTACTAGTCTAAAAATTT
>JBCCIR010000181.1:0-9852 GCA_039028175.1 Verrucomicrobiota bacterium | reverse complement strand
CTCACACTCTCTTCGCTCCCCGCCGCCACCCCACCCCCCATCCTCACCTTCGAGACCGGGAAAACCCCCACCACCGAAATCCACGTCGATACCGCCACCGGAAACGACACCACCGGCGACGGCTCCCTCGCCACCCCATACGCCACCATCGCCCGCGGCATCCAGGACGCCGTCCCCGGCGCCGCCGTGCGCATCCACCCCGGCACCTACAACGTCCGCGTCAATATCACCGACCTCGCCGGCACCGCCACCAACCCCATCTGGATCGGCGGCGTCCCCGGCCAAACGAAACCCATCATCCAAGGACAATCCGAAGGCGTCCACCTCACCCGCACCCGATACCTCATCCTCCACGACCTCGAAGTCCGCAACACTTCCCAAAACGGCATCAACTGCGACGACGGCAGCCAATACGCCAACCCCGACGCCACCCGATACATGATCTTTCGCGATCTCTATGTCCACGACATCGGCGGCACGGGGAACCAGGACGGCATCAAACTCTCCGGCGTCGACGACTACTTCGTCCTTAATTGCCAGATCGACACCATCGGCGGCGGCATCTCCGGCGCCGGCGTCGATCACGTCGGCTGCCACAACGGCATCCTCGCATACAACGAAATCAGCAACACCGCCGGCAGCGGTATCCAGTGCAAAGGCGGCACCAGCGACCTCGAAATCCGCGGCAATCGCATCACCGACTTCGGCCAACGCTCCGTCAACATTGGCGGCAGCACCGACTTCCAATTCTTCCGCCCGCCCCTCTCCACCACCGACCCAAACTTCGAAGCCAAAAACATCCGCCTCATCGCAAATATCATCAAAGGCGGCGTCGCCTCGCTCGCCTTCGTCGGTTGCGTCGATTGCGAGGCCGTGAACAACACCTTTATCGATCCCGATAACTGGCAGGTCCGCATCCTCCAGGAAACCACCAGCACCGCCACCTACAACTTCCTCGCCTGCGCCAATAACACCGTCAAAAACAACATCTTCTATTTCGATCGCAGCACGCTCTCCAACAGCACCATTAACATCGGCGCCAATACCAACGCCCCGTCCTTCACCTGGACCAACAACCTCTGGTTCGCCCACAACAACCCCGCCCAATCCACCCCCAATCCCAACCCCACCCAATCAAACGCCATCTTCGGCGATAACCCCGACTTCGCCGATCCCGCCACCGACGACTATCGCCTCCAAGCCGGCAGCCCCGCCATTGGCAACGGCCTCGCCCTTCCCGCGAACGAAACCGACTTCGCCGGCGCCCCTTACAAAAACCCGCCCGCCATCGGCGCCTTCGAAGTGACCGCCTGGCAAGCCTGGCGCGCCCTCCACTTCCCCCTCCCCGCCCAACTCGCCGATCCCACCGTCAGCGGCCCCCATGCCACCCCCGGCGGCGATGACATCCCCAATTACACCAAGTTCGCTTTCAACCTCCTCCCCTTCCAAAACGAATCCGCCCAACTCCCCTTCGCCACTCTCGCCACCGATCACCTCCAGTTCGCTTACACCCGCCCCGTCGACTCCGAGTGCCACGTCGCCGTCACCATCGAAGTCTCCCCAAACCTCGCCGACTGGTTCTCCGGGCCCACCCACACCCTGACAAACCCCCCACTAGACCTCGGCAACGGCACCGAACAAATCACCGTCGACGACCTCACCCTCCTCCCCTCCGCCACCCGAAGATTCATGCGCGCCGCCATCCAATTCCTCGACGGCGGCTAGTATCCCCTCCTCCCAAAGTGCGATAGGGCGTGGCGTCCCGACGCGCCTGCCTTTCCCCCCTCTACCCCAACGCCCTCCTTCTCCCAAAAAGCGGTAGGGACGATCGTCTCGATCGGCCGCCACAAAACCCCCGCTTCTCATCCGCTTCCTCGATCCCTCACTCCCTCACCTGACAGTCGAGTCGGCTCGCCTTCGTGCACCACCCTCCTCTCACTCCCGACCTATGCCTCACACAACATTGTCAGGCTCAAACCTTTCCGAATGACCGCTTACGCCATGCTCCCACCTTCTCAGTAAACTCAACTGCGTCGACTCAAGAACTTCTCACAAAACAGGTTTACAGCCGGTATACCATTTGCTACCTAACCGCCAAACTTAAGTGACAAATCCATCCGTGATCCGCCCATTAACGACTGTCTTCTGCACGCTCGTCCTATCGATTGCTGGAACGGCATGCACCACGACAGAAAAAAAAGTCGTCAAGCGGGACGCCCTAAAACCTCCAACCTCCCGAGTCTTTGTACTCGCAAAACCGTTCGATACAAAACTCCAGGCCGACGATAGCGAAATAACAGACATCCTGCCACCGGGAACCTATGTCTCTCAGTTCCGAGACTCAAATGGCGAATACTTCGAGGCGCCATTTACTCCTCGCGAACAGTACCTCTTTAGCAAAGGGGTCCGGGGTGGCGTCTACCTGACAGACTCTACGCCGCGCGAAGCTCGCACATACTTCCAAGACGTCGATACCGAGGTGAGCCAATACTACGCATACGGTGTCGGGGCCATCACGTTCGTCAACGGGCCGACAGGGACCGTCTCACTCTCGGAACCCCTCCCGAAAAATTTCTTAGATGCGATCTCGATACGCTAACCATGAGCTCTCCACTTCGCCTGATCCTGATCGGCCTCTCCATCGCAATTGCCTCCTGCATCAGCACCCCAAGCCCCGTCGCGTCCAGTTTCTGGGCCGATCCCAATGCCAAGGTCGCGATCGTTCTCAATACCGGACCCGAACACGCTTACGTCTACGAAGAAGGCAGCCAAGGCCTCCTGGATTTGGCCATCGCCTCCGCCGCGGAACAAAGCATCCGAAAGCATCTTAAACAATTACGTCCCACCGCTTTCGCCGGCGTCGCCGATACCTTCCAGTCTCGCCTCACAGCCGATGGCGCCACCGTGACTCGACCACCCCTTGTCCTGGATAAACACGATAACCCCGATGAGTGGCGCCGCATTCTCAACCTGACCGGCGCTGATTACCTCATCCATCTGCGCTTAAAGCGATTCGGTTTCGCGAGAGCTTACATGGGATTCATCCCGGTCGGAGAGCCGATTGCCGTATGTGATGTCCGCGGGCAAATGATTGACGGCACGAATCTCGAAGTGATCTGGGATACCGGTTCCGTCACAGGAGCGGTTCGCGAAGCCGTGATTGGTGAATGGGATCAACCCCCCGATTACCCAAATGCCACGGAGACGCTCGCTCGAACCCTGGCCCGTTCCAAAAAATTGCTCGTAGATCAATTCTTCGAAGGCCGCGGCGAAGGCGTCGCCGTCATTGGCGGAGCGGAGAACGCACGCACTGCCAACAATCAATCGCCACCAAAAAAATTCGCGCCCGATCCCAAATTCGAACGGCGCAAAGAGCACATGAAACAATTCGAAACGGCCGATACCATTAGTGACCTCTTCACGACAAACGATCACCCCTACAAGCTCGTTCAGGATGCAAATCTGGCCATGCTCGCAAATCGTAAAGCCGATATCGGAGGATACGTCGTCAGAACTTCCGCAACCGCGGATGGCTCCGTCATTCACTTGCGCGGCAACAAACTGTCCTCAAAGAAGGAAACCGCCGCTGCAAGAGAAGCTTTCGTCGAACTCATGATACTCTTCGAAGAAAACGGAATCAATGTCACCCGCGTTCGCGTCACGAAAAATGTCAATCGCAACGGGTTCTTCCTTGAAACCGATCGCGATGCCTATGCCCTTCTAAAGGCAAACTATCCTCAGCTCTGAGAATCCTCCCGCCACAGATTTTTTGTCCCCACCTCACCCCCCTCCTTTCTACCGCCTCCCAAAGATTCATGCGCGCCGCCATCCCATTCCTCGACGGCGGCTAGTATCCCCTCCTCCCAAAGTGCGGTAGGGCGTGGCGTCCCGACGCGCCAACCTACCCCCCTTTTTGCCACGACGCCCCCCTCTCCCCCAATGCGGTAGGAACAATCGACTCCATCGTCCGCCCCCAAAAATCACCGCTGCCTCCCAGGCTCCATCCCTTCCCCAACACTCCCTTCCCAAATCCAAAGCGGACAGCGCTCCCGCGCTGCCGCGTCCGCCCAAAAACCTCCCGCTTCTCCAATCCACTAACCTAATAATTTTTCTCCCAAGTAAAATCCCCAATCTTGATCCACCGCACCTTCTGCACCTCACCCCCCAAAAAATAGACCGCCACCTGACTCAACGGATTCCCCGCGGAAACCCGCCACGTCGGCCGTAATCCTCCCCCCGCGCGATCCGGCGTCCCTAATATCGCCACCACCTCCTCATAACCATCTCCCGATTGAATCGTCTCCAAAACTTCCAGTATCTCCTTCTCCTCCGCCGACATCCTCGCCACCGCATCTTCCCCCACATACTTGAAATTTGGCGCCAGGAAATGCCAAATCACAAAAACCCCCGCAACACACAGGATCACAATCAGAAGAGCAATTATTCCAGTCGACCGTTTCTTCATCGCTGTCTGACGAGAAAGCAAATCAGCTCTCCCCTCACTCCCCAAACTCTTTCCGGCAACACCGCCGCAATTAGACCCCAATCATCTTTCCCAGGTGCTGGTATAACCAATGCCGCGAATCTGCCGACGGTTACAAAAAATTCCGTATCTCAAGCGCCGCCACAAACGCCCCCTATTCTCCCGAAACATACCCTTCCCGCACCAAATCAATCTCCCCCACATCCAACTCCCCATCCCCCACCACAATCCGATACCGCGACACCCAAGTCTCCCCAGGCTCAATCGTAAACGGCTCTTCCACCGTCGGAATAAAACAAAAATACGGCATCTTCGGATGCAAGCGCACATGCTGCGGATACCGGAAATTGCTCGGGTGCGGAATAAAGGTCATCGACACCGGCGCCCCGTCGATCGCCCCCGTCATCGACACCCACTCCGGACGACTGTGATTCCCATCCTCCTGCGTCAATCCCTCACTTGTGATCATCGTGCACGCCTCCACGAACTCATCCTTCGTCGCCCCCTTGTCCACCGACGTGTGCGCGTCCGGAAACCACTGCCGCGACCCCCGAATCGCCATCGCCCCATAATGAATCTTATCCAGGGTCAACGGCGACTCCGACGCACACCGCTGCTCCGACACCAAATCGATATGCCCCGTCTCCCCATCCATCAGCACCGTCCACGTCTCCGTCAAAACCTTCTTGTCCCCACTGTCGTGCGCCAGCTCCACCCGAAACCCTGCTGAATCCTCCTCATTGATGATCTCCAACACCTTCACATGCCGCACCGAATCCTTCCCCGGCTCCCAAAAATTCACCTTCTCCCCCTCAAAGGTCCCCGCCTTCCACGCAAAAAATAACCCGTGCTGATGCGCATGATGCGGCACCGGATACCCATCCGTCAAAACCCGCCCCGATGGCGTCGAGATCGGATGAATAAACCCGCTCCGCCCATACTCCTCCCCCACGTCCGGAGGCACTCGAACCGTCTTGTTGTAAGTCAACACATGCCGCCCATCCCGCGTAATCACAATCTCATCCTCACTCTCCTCACAAACCACCTCCGCCGCCGGCAACGAGACAACAGCAACAGCAAAAATCACCAAAACACATGGAATCAACTTCATGAGAAACTCCTCTGCCTAGAAACGACGCCGACACTCCCATCCTGTCAAAGGTGCTAGCTGATTCCAGACTAATCTCCCAATCGGCCACGCCCATTCCAGCCCATCGCTGCGCACCCCCCACTACTCAGCCCCCCGCGCCACCCCCCGCAACTTCACCCCAAACACCGCCTCCCCACTCCGCAACAAATCCTCCCGAACCTTGAACCGGGACGTCGATTGCGAAATCGCCTCATTCCATTCCCGAATCTTCTCCCGCCCGTACCGTTCCTCCAATCGCAACATCAACCCCAACGACGCCTCATAATACGGCGTGTTCCCTTTCTCCCGAAACTGCGTCCAATCAAAAATCCTCGTGCCGAGCCGCTTCAACGACGCTTCCGCATTCTTCTGATGAACCACCCACACCCGGTCCTTCTCCGGTATCCCCACCCGCCCATTCATCTTGTCCACCCACACGATCGCCGCATAGTCCGCCATCCCGTCCCGATACCATCGCGTATAAGACCGCGCCCGAAACGGAATCCCCCGCCACTCAATCTCCGGATCCATCGCGACCCGCAAATTGCCGCCCCCCACACACGCACTGAACTCAAAGTGCTCATGCCCCGCCAACCCTACCGCAAAGAAATTCTCATCCCTCAAAAACGCCGTCAACGACTTCGCCCGAGCATCAAACAAAACGGGAATAATCATCCGCTTGGCCTCCGCCTCAATCCGAGCACTAAACTCCGACGGCCACTCATCCGGCGCCATCGGTATCAACACCACTTGAAGCTCCAAGTCCGACCGAATCCCCAATTCCTCCTCTGTCTCCCGTAATGTCCCTCCCCCAACCCACGCCAACTGCTCAATCAATTTCCGATACCCTTCCGGCCCCTCAACAATCAACGGTCCTCGCGAGAAACTTACCCCGCGATAAACCTCAAGGTCCTCCCCGCTCAATTCCAACGCCGGCCCCGGCTTGGAAGAATCACTCGCCGACACCGTGATCGTAAGCTCAAGCTCCTCCGCATCATCACGCGCAAACGCCACCTCCGACGCCTTCCGCGCCATCGAAGCACACCCCATCAATCCGCAGGCAACCCACACCAACAAAATCCGTCCCATCATCTAAAAACCATTGCCCCCATGTAGAAAACAGACGCCATTCATCCCACTTCTATTCAAAAACAACGCTCCAACAGACCGAAAGACCGAAGGACCGAGAGACCAATAACGCGACTACCTCCCCCGAACCCGTCGCAATCCCAATCGCATTGACGCCAACAACACAAGCAACACCCCCCGTGGCTCCGGAACGGGAGTCACCGTGATGCTGATGTTGTCATACCCCACCTCAAAGGTCCCTAACTGACCGGAATTCGCCGTTCGAAACCCAAACGTGATCGGCGCACCCGTCGCCGAAAAATCCGGCGCACCACCAAAGTCCCCCTCCATCAACGGCCCTTGCGCATGCGGAAACCAGGAACCCGTCCCGGAGCCCGTCGTCACAAAGACGGAAGTCGTCGCAAAAAACGAACCCCCCTGTTGAAACCCAAGCTGAAGCGCCTGCCCCGACGAAAAATTCTGATAGTCGATGCTCCAGCTGATCGTGTCGATCGCACCCATCGCCCCCGGATCGTAAACAAACGACGGATTCAGGTGATACGCCGCGAGAAAAACCGACCCCGCCGGAGGTATCGTCCCACTGTTCGTGACGAGCCGATAGCTGCCGGGATTCCCGCCCGCGCCTACCTGCCCCGCCGTAATCGACCCGCCGCTCGTCGAAACCACATTCAAATTCCAATTCGCATTCGCAAAGGTCCCATCCATAAATGTCACCCCCGCCGAATAGCCAGCAGTCGCAGCAAAAAGAACCAAAACCAAAGCAACCCGCCTCATAGAATCAAAGAATCCTTTTACCTCACAAACACCCAATTAGCAAGACTCAACCAGTCACCACTCCACCAGACCGAAGGACCGAAATTTGACATCCCCACAAACCAAACCAACCTTGTATCAACCAATGTCCCCCGACCGAAAACCCGGCTTCATCGCCCTGATCGCCGCCCTCGCCGTCTTCCTCGGTTACGGCCAGCAACTCCTCGGTCAATTCGAACACCATCACTCCGGAGCAACGCCCACGTCCCATCATTCTCACGCCGAACACCACGCCCAAAAGCACCATCATCACGATCACCATCACCATCACGCCCCGCACGAACCCAGCGAACAAAATCATTCCGACCAAAATGATCAGTCAGATTGCTGCGATCAGTGCGCTTGCGCCTTGGTCCCCGCCCTGACCGATAACCTTTCCTTTTCGCTACCCCCGCTCGAAGTCATCGATACCGTCCCCGCCTTCGCCCTCTCGGCTCCGCGCGCGGACACCCGTCCCATCGATCATCCCCCCACCGCCTGACCCCCGCCCCACAGGCGAACTGTGCCCAAGCCCAAAGAAGTCATCGGCGACTTCAGCAGTTTCCCAGGCTTGCCGTGCGCCCAAAAACCGAAGGTAGGGCGACTTGTCCCCAAGGAGCCGCCGAGCGAAGCGAGGACTACAACGTCCCGCCTCCCCAGACTTCCCTTCCCCCAAAACCCACTTTTGCTAGCCTCAAACCCAAATGCCTTTCCAACTCAAAATCACCCCAATCCTCATCGCCATCGCCACGCTCAGCGTCGCGACACCCCCGGCATCCGCCCAACAACCGCCCACACGCGATACCCTCAACCTCACCATAGACGAAGCCGTTGCCCAAGCCCTCGCCCACAACCGCCAACTCCGCATCGCCTCACTCGAAATCGATAAAGCCCGCTCCAAACTCCGCTGGTCCGGCCGACTCACCAATCCAACCCTCCTGCTCGAAGGCGCCACCGACCAATGGGGCAATAACGAAGACGAAAATGCATACGAGATCGCATTTACCCAACGCTTCCCCCTCACCTCCCGCCTCAAAAACGAAAAATCCCTCCGCCGCGTCCAAGTCATCCTCGCCGAAGCCGAACTCGCCGAAGCCCGCCGCAACCTCGCCAAGCAAGTCGCCGATAACGCCGTCAATCTCGTCGCCGCCAAAGCCCACAACGATTTCCTCAAACAACTCAAAGACCTCAATAACGAGATCGTCGACTTCCTCGAACAAGGCGCCGAAAGCGGCGAGGTCTCCAAACTAGAAGTCACCCAGGCCCGCCTCAATTCATCCGCCCTCACCCAACGCATCAGCGCCATCCGCATCCAATCCATAGACGTCGAACAATCCCTCAAAAAACTCCTCTCCCTCCAACCCACCCAATCCCTCTCCCTCGTCAAACCCCGCGCCCTTCCCCCCGATCCCCCCGCCCGCCTCATGTCCGCCGACCCCGTCTTCAAACAACGCCCCGATTACGCCATCGCCCTCATCCAAAACGACATCGCCGATGCCGAAAAGGCCCTCGCCCATTCCGAACGATGGGAAGACATCGCCCTCAAACTCTTCGCCACCCGCGACAATTCTGTCGACGACCCTTTCGGCCTCGATGACAACACCTTCTTCGGCATCGGAGTCACCATCCCCCTCCCCTTCTGGAAACGAAATCGCGAAGCCATCGACCACGCCGCCATCGATCTCGAAGCCGCCCGCCAAAAAATCTCCGCGCGCGAACTCTTCATCCGCCTCGAACTCGCCTCCGCCATGGAAAAACGATTCACCACTTACGAACTCGCCGCCGAAGCCTCCGGCGAAACCCTCAACCTCGCCCAGGAAAATCTCCAAGCCTTCCGCGCCGCATACGAAAGCGGCCAGGCCACCCTCCTCCAGCTCCAACGCGCCCAGGAACAAGAACTCGAACTCCTCACCGCCGCCCTCCAACTCACCACCGATTACCACCTCGCCAACAACGAAGTCCGCTTCGTCACCGCCGACTACCCCGGCATCCAAACCCCCGCCCAACAATCTCCACCCACCCAGAGCAAATGAACCCACCACTCCATTCTCACACTCGCCCTCCAAAACGCCACCGCCACACCACCCTTGGAGGGTCGCGCTCCGTCGCGACCACGTTCGCCTCCTGGGCGTGAGCGGTCTCGTGGATGACGGGCCGGTCTCGGGACCGATGTTGTCGGCCCGGGGCCGCGGCGATCGCAGTTTCGAACCTGTTGTCGAGTCCTCCATTGACGACTTCGAGGTTCAAACGGAGTTCGTGACCTGGTTCGACGTCGATGGGGACGGACGAGAAGAGCTCACCGTCGCAGAGGTCCCCGACGCCTTTACCAATCTCCTCGCCCTCGAAGTGAGCCCCCTGG
>JBCCIR010000180.1:0-9901 GCA_039028175.1 Verrucomicrobiota bacterium | reverse complement strand
CTGGGGATAGAGATCGAAATAGGCGTCTGGCGCCAAAAACGGCACGTGCGGTTTATGTATCCCGCACGCAATAAAGAACGGCTTGTCCCCATAAGCCTCTTCCTTCAACCAAGCCGCCACTTGCCGCGCGTTCTTCCCATCCGCATGTTGCTCGTCGCGAAGTCCGGATGGTCCGAAGCCAACGTGTTGCCCTCGCGTCTGAGGGGCAAACACGGATAAAAATTCCTTCCAGAAAGTTCGGTCCTCTTTTCCACCAAGCGGTCCATAGTTCTCCTCAAAGATCGCCTGAGCTTTTGCCTCCAGCGGCATCTCATCGTTTCGAAATCGCACCATTTCATCCCAGGCGACCTCCCCATGATCCGCCTTCTCATTGTGAAACACTTTCCCGGTCGCCGCCGTCCAATACCCGCTCTCCTTGAAGGCCTGCGGCATCGAGACGGTCCCCGGTCGCGTGTCACGAATATCCACCGTGTTGTCCAAGACTCCCGACGACTCCGGATAGAGACCGCTCAAAAACGAGGCCCGTGACGGCCCACACACCGGATACTGACAGTAGGCCCGTCGAAAGGTCATCGCGTCCGCCGCCAATCCATCGAGCGCGGGCGTCATGATCGACTCATATCCCGACGGCCCGACATGGGTGTTCAAGTCGTCACACACAATAAACAGCACGTTCGGTCGCGCTTGCGCCGCGATCACGACACAAAGCCACGCACAGACACTCACTCCCGCCATCCACCGGGTATTAAATCTCTTCATCACTATGATTCTTTCTTCACAGGCTTGGGCCGCTTGGGAACGACCCCTCTCAACGGCAGTTCACCGCGAATCAATTCAGCCCCCTTGCCCGTCAACCACAGATAATGATCCGGCGGCAATCCTTCATACCCAAGAAACGTGACGCCCTCGCCCACCGGCACATCGTTCGTGCACTTAAAAATCGCTGTCCCCTCATCCACTTCATCAAACATCGCCACGTAAACCATCTCGCTCCCCGCACGCTTCGCCGCGACAAATTGCGACCACAAGAATTTCCCCTTCAGCCGCGGAATCGCCCCCAATTCTTCTCCGTTCAGATTGTGCCAACTGAATCCCGGAAACACGACCGGCAAATACTCCAACTCCGCACCCTCACACCACGCCGCATCCACCGCCCAATACCGTTCCCCATGGCGCGCCGCTCCCTCTGGCGACCGATAACGCCCCACCGTCCAAGGGCTGATAATGTCCGCCTTCCGGATAATCTCGTGAAGTCGCGGATCGTCGACCGAGTCTCGCTCCAAGGTCCGCCACCCCGTCGGAACGCCCAGCATCACGGTACACCCTCGCTCCTTCAAAAACTCAACCAGCTCATCGCACTCGTCCAATGTGTACTGCCGATCATCCCCAAAGCCCACTCCCCACACCGCGACCACCGGCTTGCCGTCATGATGCAGATACCCGCGATCCTTGGTAAGTCCCTCCTCTTCCCATCGCGCCCAATCCTCCGCCACCTGTTTCACTTCCCCTTCACGCAATCCACTCAAATCATACATCATCGCATACACCCGCCCCGTCGATTCCGCCCCCTTCCGCACGTTCGCAAGCACGCGATCGTTGTGACGCCGCCGATCCTCGTGATCCAATCCCGACGCAAACCGCTGCAAAAATACTCCGTCAATCTCATACTCCCGCATCCACTCAAAATGCCGTCCCACCGTCGCTTCATCCGCACTGCTGAACACTTCCGCAACCCGCCCATCCGCATGCCGGAATCCTGTCTCATACCGCTCTCCCTCACCCAGCTCCGACACGTCGGGCCATAGGTCCACACTCACGTTCCCCGGGCCAAACGGCGGTTTCGATTTCTTTCGCCAATGCTTCCACCCCAAATCCATCCCATCCTCAGGACAATTAAACCAGCCCTGGTATCCACTCATGACCTTGCCCCTCAAGGTCGAGGCGTCGACAAGCCCATCCTCGGCCGCGATCGCTGCAAAGGAGGTCGCAACGAGCGCAATCGCAGCGCCCAACCAATATCGCAGTGTGTTCCTCACGCTCCTTCCGCCTCCGCCTTTGCTCTCTCCTGCGTCCGCCGCTTCTCACGCTCCGCGTCGTTTTCCGCCTTCCGCCGCGCCTTCTTCTCCGCCTTCTCGGCGTCTTTTCGCTTCTTCGCAGACTCCGCTCTTGGCGACCAAACCTTGGCACCCCCGCCAATCGGCGGCGCCATTTCTTCAATCCAAGCATCAAAATCCCGCCGCATCTCACTCACCACTTCCGGATGCGCGTCCGCTAGGTTCGTGGTCTCGCCGATGTCAGCATCCAGATCAAACAATTCCAGCTGATCCTTGATCCCCACCAACTTCCACTTCCCCGATCGCATCCCCCATTGCCCGTCGTCCCCCCCGGAACTCCAAAACAGGTTCTCGTGCAACGCGTCCACCTCCCCTTTCAACGCCGGAAGCATGTCCCGGCCATCCAGCGGCTTCTCCTCCAACGCCTCCCCACCCGTTGCCGCCAATATCGTCGGCAAAATATCCGTCGACCAAAGCGGCACATCACAAGTCGTCCCTCCCTCCAACTGCGCCGGCCAAGACACAATAAACGGCACCCGGATACCTCCCTCATAATCGTGCTGCTTGAACCCTCGCAACGGCGCATTGTTCGCACTCATCGCACTCGCTCCCCCGTTGTCCGACAAATAAAAGATCAAGGTGTTCTCAAACAAACCCTCTTCCTTGAGTTTCCCGACGATCTCACCCACGCCCATATCCAAGTGCTTCAACATCCCCATCAAAATATTCCGCGTCTCGTCGTCGGTAACCGGCTTGATGTCCTCCGCGGGCGCCTCCGCCGGCGTATGCACCGCGTTGTAGGCCACATACAAAAAGAACGGCTCGTCCTTGTGGCGCTCGACAAAATCCACCGCTTCCTCGGTGATCAAGGTCGTCATATACCCCTCCTCATTCGCAATCGGTTCCAAGCCCCGATACACCGGATGTTCCATGTCCGAGTGATCAAAATACGGATGCGCCCCCCGCCCCATGAATCCATAGAACTCATCAAACCCCCGGTTCATCGCATGATAATCCATGGTCAATCCCAGATGCCATTTCCCCAGGGCTCCGCTCACATAACCCGCGTCCTTCAAATAAGTCGGAATCCAAACCTCATCCAAAGGCATCCCGCTCCCCCCTTGTCCCGCCGTATACACGCCAAACCGTTGCTGATAACGCCCCGTCATCAAACCCGCGCGCGTCGGCGAACACACATGCCCACTCGCATACCCATTCGTGCAGATCACGCTCTCCGCCGCCAAGGCATCAATGTGCGGCGTGCTCACCTCCGGCGGCGACTCCGGATTGTAACTCACATCCGCATACCCCTGATCATCCGAAATGATCACGACAATATTGGGCACCTCACCCACCGCCGGCCAAGCCAGCCCAAATCCCACGATCGCAACAATAGAAAATAACCGCTTCATAACTCCAAACTAAATCAACTCACTTCACTTCCCAGTGAAACGCGTCGCCATCAATTACCATATTTTTACGCGCGTTCAACTTTGTCCCGGGTGGCGCAAAACTTTTCGGCGCCTTCGCCTTGAACGCGGCTTTCACTTCCTCATATTCCGGATTCCCCGCAAGATTCGTCCACTCATTCGGATCCTTCCGGACATCGTATAGCTCCTCGGTCTCGTCCGCGTAATGAATATAACGCCACTGCCGGTCGATCACCGCATACGCCCCCGGCTCCATGTGCGGAAGAAACACTTTCCGGTGCTTCGCTGTCGCCGGATCCGCAAGAATCGATGCCAGGGAACGATCCTCAAGTTTCTGCGATGGTTTCGGCAATCCACACATCTCCACCAGGGTCGGATACATACTGATCAAACTAACCGTCGTGTCCGAATCCACCCCCTCCGCGATCCCCGGTCCCGCCCAGATAAACGGCACGTTCGAAGTCCGCTCCCAAAGCGTGTGCTTCCCCCAGTCTCCCTTCTCCCCATGGTGATACCCGTGATCACTCCAGAACACGACGATGGTGTTGTCCGCATGCGGACTCGCCGCCAACGCATCCAATACCCGCCCCACCATCGCGTCCGCATAACTCATGCACGCCAAATACCCGTGAATCGCATCGTCCACCGCGTCCAGTTCCACCAGTCGCGCGTGATGCGCCTTCGCACGATTGGTTTTGATCCGGCGAATGTTCTCCGGCAAATCATCCAAGTCGCCCTCCTTGTAAGGAGGCAACTCAATTGCCTCCGGATCATACAAATCAAAATACTCCTGCGGACAATAGTTCGGAAAATGCGGCGCATAAAAACCCACCGCCAAAAAGAACGGCTCCTCCCGATCCTCTTTCAACTTCGATACCGCCCAGTTCGCCCGCATGGTGTCCGCCATCTCTTCCTCTGTCCCCTCCGGCACCGCCCCCCATTCCAGAAACAAGCCGCCCGTCACCTCCCGCCCCCGATTGTAAATGCTGTTCGGAAACGGAACCGGAAACGGGGTCTCCTCACTCCACGAATCCAATGGCCACCCGCTCTCCCGCTGACGCTGCGTCCGCAAATAAAATTCCGTCCATCCCCGCACATCAATCGCTCCCGCCGGATGATGAAACAATTTCCCGCCTCCAAACGTCTCATACCCGCCCTTCGCAAAACTCATCTGCAAGGGAACAATATCCGGATGATCATAAAAATAAGTCGCAGTGGTGTAACACCCGGTCGTCGAAGCAAATTGCCCCGTAAAGATCGCCGCCCGCGACGGGGCACAAAATACCCCCGCCGTGTGCGCATTCGTAAAATTCACCCCCCGCGCCGCCAAGGCATCAATGTTCGGCGTAATCGCGCTCGGCGTGGTCCCATGACAGCCCACCCAGTCGTTCATGTCATCCACCGCAATCATGAGGACATTCGGCCGCTCCGCCGCCCATCCCGCCTGCCCGAAAGTCAATATACCGGCCACCAAAGCCCAGGCCCAAATCCTTGTTCTGCTCATAATCCGCCCTTTAAACGGCCAATTCACCCATCTCTTCCAAGTCCATCGAAATAGAAACAATTCCCCACAAACCGACGTTTTTGGGGTGTCGACCATTATAGCCCATGAATCGCCGCCGCTTTATCCGCTCTTCATCCCTGGCCCTTTCCCTGCCGGTCCTGGAGGCTTTCCGCCCTCTCCCCGCCGCCGCCGCCGCTGCGCCAAAGGTGAAACGCCTCGTCACGGTAGGCACCTACCTGGGCTTCCACACCCCCACCTGGTTCCCCACAGAGTCCGGGCACGACTACAAAACATCCCCCATCCTCAAGCCGATCGACGACCTCCGCTCCGATTTCTCGCTCTTCTCCGGCCTCGATCACCGAGCCCCAAATGGACACAAAAACTGGCGAAACTTTCTCACCGGCAAAGGCACGCCAGGTGTCTCCCTCGACCAAATCGTCGCCAGCCACATCGGACACGAATCCCGCTTCGATTCCCTCCAGCTCACTTGCGGTTCCGCCGGCGAAGGCCAGATGAGCTTTACCAAGGAAGGGATCTCGCTTCCCGCCATCGGCCGACCCAGCGTGCTCTTCGGAAAACTCTTTAGCTCGGACTCCGACAAAGCACGCATGGAATACATCCTCGACAGCAACCGGAGTGTCCTTGATATCGTCCTCGAGGAAGCCCGCTCCCTGAAAAAATCCGTCAGCACCCGCGACGCGGAAAAACTGGAGGAATACTTCGCCTCCATTCGCGATGTCGAAAAGAAGGTCCAAAAACAACGCAAGTGGCTCAACGTCCCAACGCCAACAGTCGACTTCGAACTTCCCGAATACGATCCCGTCGCCCCCGACCTCTCGCTCGAATGTGAATCCCTGATGTATGATCTCATGGCCTTGGCGCTGGAAACCGATTCCTCCCGCGTCATCTCCTTTCTCGTCCCCGGACAAGGGCAGGTCTTCACCATCGATGGCGAAAAACTCAGCGCCGGCTACCACGGCCTCTCCCACCACGGCAACGACCCCACCAAGGTCGCCGAATTCAATCGCGTCGGGACCGAGCACGTCACTCGCTTCGGTCACTTCCTCCGCGACTTGAAGAACAAAACCGATGTGGACGGCCAACCGCTCCTCGATTCCACCGCCGTCCTCTACGGCAGCGGAATGGGCGATGCGAACACCCATAACAATAGCCGCCTCCCCATCCTTCTCGCAGGCGGTTCCTTCAAACACGGCGCCCACCACGCCATCGATCGCGACGATCCCGCAAATACGACTCCCCTTCTCGGCGACCTCTTCCTGACCATCATGCAGAGCATGGGCCTCGAACAAGATCGATTCGTCAACGCCCGTCGGAACATGAACGACTACCTCCTCTAGCTCGCTCGAGAGCTTGGTCCGCCCTAAAAGAGATGCACGCCCGCCTCGCCAGCTTCATCATACTCTTCGCGGTCGTCCCGCCGACCCACGCCAATGTCACTTCCGTCCCGGAACAGGTCGACCAGTTCCTCGTCGAGTATTGCCTCGATTGCCACGACGAAGCTTCGGAAAAAGGAAACATCAATCTCGACTTTATCGAAATTGACTGGACCGATCCCCATAGCGCCGTTCGCTGGACGAAGGCGCTCGATATCCTCTCGGCTGGCGACATGCCGCCAGAAGAGAAAAATCAACCCTCGCCAAAGGACCGGAAGGCAGTCGTCGCATGGCTCAAAGAAACGCTTCGAGAACATGATCGCCCCGGCGGAACTCTGCTTCGTCGCCTCAATCGAACCGAATACGAAAATACCGTCAGCAAGGTGCTCGGCGTCCCGTTCTCCGTCCCCCGCTCGTTCCCGAGTGACACCGAGTTTCATGGCTTCGATAACATCGGCGAAGGCCTCGTGCTCTCCCCTCCCGTCATGGCCCAATACCTGGAAATCGCCACCGCTGCGGCCGATAGCGTTCTGCCTCCCCCGCTCGCTCAGCGCCGCGCCAGAAAAGAAACGAAATCAATCCGCCCCGGTGACTTCACTCTGAATTTCACGACCGGCCACGAAATTGACGGAATCCTGCGCATGGCCCTGTCAAGCAATCCGCTCGCACGTGGTTCCGTTTGGCCAAACCGTTTCGAAGCAAAAGTGTCCGGTGTTTATCGGGTCAAAATCGATCTCTCCGCTTTTAAACCAGGCCCAAATCATGCCCCCATCGTCCACCTCCTCTCGCGAGCCGCAGAGGGAAATAGTTTCGCCAGGGCCGACGAACTGCCTCTCCTCGCGGAGTTCGAACTGACCGATCCAAAAACCAAAACCTACCAAGCAGAGGTCGAACTTCAGAAGGGCGAAACGATAATCGTTCACTACGAAAACGCCCCCCTGAGCAGCGACCAGGACCCCGGATATAAAGAACGGGTCGCCCAACAACTGGTCGATATGTTCCGCGAGGACCCCGAACTCGGTGCCGCCTGGATGAAAGCGGGGTACCAACGCTCCGATCGCGGCTGGAACTGGCTTGAACGAATCGAGGCCATCCGAGAGGAAGGCAGCCTCGATGTCGATTCCTTCAATCCCGAATCGTCCGAGGTCACGGAGTTCGCGGCACAGATGGCACGCCAGCCGGTGAACCTGATCGAGACCATGTCCTGCTTTCGCTTCTCCACCGGGCCCGCCATCGATATCCATCGCATGGCCGTCATCGGCCCCCTTCGCCTCATCAAAGACAAAGACGAGGAAGCCCAAAAACACATTACCGCCCGCTTCATGGGCGAGCGAAAGGATCGCTCGGACCGGGAATATGCCGAAGCCATCCTCCGCCCGTTTCTCGACAAAGCCTTCCGCCGTCCCGCCACCGATCACCAGGTGAAACAATATGTCGACATCGCCCTCTCCCATCAGGGAAACGGGCGCCGCTTCGAAGACGGAATACACCTCGCGCTCCGCACCGCCCTCTGCTCGCCGAATTTCCTCTACCGCGGACACCGCGCAGGCACGCTCGATGACTACGACCTCGCCACACGCCTCTCCTACTTCCTCCACGGCGCCCCTCCCGACGACACCCTCCGAAAACTCGCCGAAGGAGGCGAGCTCTCTGACCCAATCGTTCTTGAAGAACAAGCTCGCCGCCTCCTCGCACACAACCGAGTCGAACACTTTCTCGAATCGTTCACCGGACAATGGCTCGACCTCAGGCATCTCCCGGACATCATGCCCGATCCCCGCCTCCTCAGGTGGACCGATAAAGACCTCGCCGCTGTCACCGCGGAAACCGAGCTCTTCGTCTCCGAAATCCTCCGCAACAACCTCCCCATCAGCACTTTTATCGATCCCGACTTCACCTACCTCAACAAACGAAATGCCAAGCTCTACGGCATCGAGTTCCCCAACTCCGATAACATGAAGCGGGTGTCGATCAAACCCGGCGGCCGCCGGGGTGGCATCCTCACGCAGGCCAGCGTCATGATGGCGACCGCCAACGGCGTCGATACCCAACCCGTCCTCCGCGGTGCCTGGCTCCTCGAGAATATCCTCGGCGACGCCGTCCCCGAACCACCCGCAAGCGTTCCCGCCGTCGAACCCGATACCACCGGCGCCAAATCAATCCGCGAATTACTCGAACGACACACCGCCGATTCCGAGTGCGCCCGCTGCCACAAAAAAATCGATCCCCCCGGGTTCGTCCTCGAAAACTTCGATCCCGTCGGACGCTGGCGCGATCACTACCCTGTTTACAAAGGCAAAGGCGATCAGGTCGTCCGGGAAGACGGTCTGCCCATCGATGCCGCGGGAACCCTCGAGAACGGCACGCCGCTCCACGACGTGACCGATCTCAAGAAATACCTCGTCGATAACATCGATGTCTTCGGCAATTGCCTCGCCGAAAAGCTCCTCGTCTACGCCGCCGGCCGCACCCTCACCTTCGGCGACCACGAAACGGTCGCCCAACTCGTTCGCGACGTTCGCAAAAATGGCAACGGATTCCAGGACCTCATCGTCGCCATCGTCCTAAGCGAGTCCTTTGCCACAAAGTAACCACTCAAACTCAACCGCGCCGCATTTCCCGCCCTCGGCGAAAAACCAATGCCAACCCCGCCGCCCCCATCAAAAGCACAGCCGACGGCTCCGGCAGTTGCGAGGTATCGAAACTGCAGTGCGTCATGCTGACATTGCTGAAGTCGACCTGATCGATAACCAACTGCCCACAACCACGAACGTCGCTGAAGAGGCCGACATTGTCGGAATCACCGTCCAAATCCCAAAACGAATACCCGAAAAACTCGACGTTGTTAAAATTGAAACTCTCCACGCCTTGATCGGCATCGACATAAAACATTACGTTACTCACGCCAATATCACCTCCCAATAAAAAGGCGCTGTCCGAAGCGACGAGGGCCGCATCGTCTTCCACTCTAAAAATGACGATGTCGTTCAAATCGCCTTCCACAACCCAATTGACGTTGCTCAAACTCAGGTCATTGCCCCCGGTAACAATGTCAAAGACGATGAAATCGGTGGATCCATCCTGAAAATCAAAAGTCTTCGTCGTATTCGTGAGGGAGCTGATGTTCTCCGTATCGGTCTGCGCAAACCCGTTCGTAAGCGTCGAATACAACGACAACTCCGAGAGTACCCCACTCAAGTCAATATTCCCCTGAACGCCATTGTTGTTCCCAAGAGCACTGAAAACCGCCGTGCCCCCCGTCGTGTTAAACCGGTCGTTCGATAATTGACTGCCATTGTCAGTGACCCCATTGAACGAGTTCTGCGCATCAATCCCCTGGGCCCCCGGAGAACTGGGCCCGGTATTCATTGCGTGTACATCCGAATTGCTCGATGTCATCGTGCCGCCAGGGTCGGTAATGGCAACATCCCCATCCAAAGTGATGAGAGGCCCCATCGAAGGCCCGCGCGTTCCCGCGGGGCGCGTGGGGATGCTGGTAGGCGGTGAAGTACTGCCGTT
>JBCCIR010000179.1:0-9956 GCA_039028175.1 Verrucomicrobiota bacterium | reverse complement strand
ATATTTGGCCTGTGGCATGGTCTGGTTTTCCTGCCGGTGGTGCTGGGCTTTATTGGGCCAGAGAGTCACGGAGAAGTGCAAACTTCTCCCTCCAAGAAGTTAAAGGCATGGGTGTTCTTATGCCTGATCACTGGGAGGGTTTTTGATTATATGAAGGCTGGATCGATCGTTTATATAGTAATCATGTTAGTGTTGACCGGAATTTGTTTCGGGGAAGCGGAAAAGCCTAACATTGTATTTATGTTGGTGGATGATATGGGGGCGGGGGATTTGAGTTGTTATGGGGCGCCGGATGTGGAGACGCCGCGGATTGACGGGTTGGCGGCGGAGGGGGTTCGGTTTACGCGGTTTTATGCGATGGGGCCGGAGTGTACGCCGTCGCGGACGGCCTTTTTGACAGGGCGTTATCCACAGCGGGCGGGGGGGATGGAGTGTGCGATTGGGACGGGGGACGTGGGGCGCTATGATGATGCGGAAGTGTTGGCGGCGACGGGAGACTTGGGGTTACCGGCGGAGCAGGCGGTGTTGGCGCCGGGCTTGAAGGCGGCGGGGTATGACACGGCGATTTATGGGAAGTGGCATCTGGGGTATGACCAGGAGAAGTTCAGTCCTTTGGGACAGGGCTTTGATGAGTTTTACGGGTTTTTGGGCGGGAACGTGGATTATTTTCGGCACGTGGAGTTGTCGGAGATACCGGTGATGTATCGGGGCCGGGAGATTGCGGAGGAGCGGGAGGGGTATATGACGCATTTGATCACGGATGATGCGGTGGGGTTCATAGGGAGGGAGCATGAGGCGCCTTTCTTTTTGTATGTGGCCTTCAGCACGCCGCATTTTCCGTTTCATGGGCCAGAGGATGACCCGGGGGGCTTGTTGCCGGACGACCAGTGGACGGTGGGGGAGCGGGATGCGTATGTGCGAATGTTAGTAGATATGGATGAGAGTGTGGGGCGGATTTTGGATGCTTTGGAAGCGGCGGGGTTGCGGGAGGATACGTTGGTGGTGTTTGCGAGTGATCATGGGGCGATGGTGCCGGGCTTGAACACTCCGTTTCGGGATTACAAGGGGACCTTGTTTGAGGGGGGGATACGTGTGCCTTGTATTGCGCGGTGGCCGGGGAAGATTCCGGCGGGGGTGGAGTCGGCGCAGGTGGGGACTTTGATGGATTTGACGGTCTCGTTTTTGGATGTGGCGGGGGCGGAAGTGGCGGACGGGGGGGAATTGGATGGGATGGATATTTTGGCGGGGGTGATGGGGGGCCGGGAAGAGGTGGACCGGGAGTTGTTTTGGCGGTCGAAGCGTGGGGAGCGGACGTGGTGGGCGGTGCGGGACGGGGACTGGAAGTATGTGAGGCGAGATGACGGAGGCGTGGTGGATGAATGGTTGTTTGATTTGGGGGCGGATGAAGAAGAGGGCGTGGATTTGAAGGAAGTGGATCGGGGGGAGATGGTGCGGTTGAAGGAGGGGTTGGCGGAGTGGGAGTTGGAAGTGGAGGCGGTGCGGTAGATCGGTTTTTTGGTTCTTTGGTTCTTTGGTTGAAAGGCAGAGGGGAGGGATTAAGGGACGGGGGCGGGGGAGGTGCGAATTTGGTAGAAGTTTAGGCGGGTACCGCCGGGGACGCCTTCGCTCCAGAAGCCCAAGGTGCCGGCGACGGGGCCGATGGTGGCACGGAGGGTCCAGTTTGAGGGGTTAGGGTCAAGCGTGGCGGAGCGGTAGACTTGGTAGGTTTGACCGGGTTCAGCCTGCCAGAAGAGGGAGACGTTGGTGGGGATTCCCGTGATCTGGGTGTAGTTGAAGCTAGTGAGGACGAAGAAGGAGGTTATATCGGTCGGGATGGTGCCGGAGAGGTATTCGAAGAGGTTGGTTTTGTTGTCGTCGTCGTTGTCGAGGCCGGCGTCGTTGGGGTCGAAGGGGTTGAGGCCGTAGAGGTTCTCCCAGAAGTCGGGGATGCCGTCGCCGTCGGAGTCCTGGCTGGCGGCGAACTCGTCGACGGCGCCGATGGTGGTGGCGCCGCCGGTGGCGCGGGTGAGGCCGCGGTGGTCGCAGAGGGGCGGGGGGCAGACGGTGTTGTCGAGGATAAGGGCGTTGACGGCGTCGCTGGTATTTTCCGGGAGGTGGGTGAGGCCGAAGCCGCCGTTATCGGCGAGGGCGTTGAGGCCGATGGTGCCGTTGGAGATATCCGTTCCGATCCACGCGGTGGGATTGGTATCGGCGAGGTTGTAACCGAGGGAGACGTTGGTACCACCGCCGCTTTGTGAGAAATTGGCGACGGAGCTATTTGCGATGATGGTGGCAAAGAGGGTGGTGGTGGCATTTGCGTTGGAGGTAACGCCGACACCGGTGGTTTGATTGATGGTGGCGTGACGGATTAGCGTCGTGCCGCCGTTTTGGGTCAGGAACGCGCCGGAGGTATTTCCGCTGGCGGTGCAGTTTTCGACGAGGAGATCGCCGCCGTTGTTGAAGAGGATGCCGTTGCTTCCGCCATTGTTATGGATGCTGGAGTTGGTGACCGTGAGGGTGTCGTTGGTGAGGCTAATGGCGCGGTTGAGGCCGGTGAAGTGGACCGCGTGGAGGGAGGGGCAGACGTCGTCGGTCACGGATGTGACGTTCAGTGCGACATTCACGATGGGATCACCTTCGGTGAGAGTAATGCCATCGGGAAGATCGGTGGCGTCGATCATGACGGTTTTGTCGACAACGAGGGAGAGCTGGGTGGTGTTTCCGACGAAGATGGTGGCGTTGTTGAGGGCGGGGTCGAAGAGGATGCGACCGCCTTCGGTGATATTGAGGAGGGCGTGGCGGAGGGTGCCTGGGGAGGGGTTGTCGCCGAGGGAAGTGACGATGAGGCTGGGGCCGGCTTCGACGGCGCCGATGTCTCTTTGGGCGACTTCGCCATCGTAGCCTCGCTGGTCGATGCGTCGGCAGGAATTGGAAGGTCCGGCGTTTATGGCTGGGGATGTGGCGAGAGGCGGGCAGGTGCGGGTGGGGCCGCCGTAGTGGGAGAGGGGGGCGAGACGGGGTTTGACGCCGAGTTTGTCGCTGGCCTGATCGAAAGTGGTTTCGTTGGTATCGGAGAGGTTGTGTCCGAGCGAGGTGGCGGATGCGGAGGCGTCGATATTTCGGGTATCAGGTGCGCTATTGCCGTTGATGTTCTCGGCAACGATGGAGCCGCGGAAGCAGACGAATTGACCTGTGCTGGGCGTTTCGACTCCGCCCCCGGCATTACTTTTGGTAGCGGTGTTCCTGGTGATGGTGGAGCGATCGATAGACAGGGAGGGGTCCGCGCCTCCGGCGTAGATTCCGCCGCCCTGAACGGCGATGTTCTTGGCGACGGTAGAATCGAGGAGGAACAAGGAAGCGGTGGGAGCCATGCCGATTCCGCCCCCGTCGTTGATTGGGGTTTTGTTTTCGGCGATGGTGGATCGGATGAATTCTGCGTGGCTTCTTTGGAGGAGGAAGCAGCCACCGCCATCGTCGGCAGAGGCGGTGTTTCCTGCGAGCTCGCATTCGACGAAGCGCCCGACGCCGTTGCTGCCGACGGCGACGGCTCCCCCAGGGTTGGTGGTGGCGGTGTTGTTGAGGAAGCGGCAGCGGACGAACGACGCGGTGGCGTTGGCGCCGACGTTCGCGGCGGCGCCGATGGCTCCGTTGGTGGCATTGGTGAAGGTGATACCGTCCATGGTGACCCCGCCGGGTGCGATGGTGCTGGAGATGGTGAGGGCCCGGAAGGCTTGTCCGGTGAGATCGACGGTGAAGCCGTTTGAGAGGTTTGAGGCATCGACGTCGATGAATCTGTTGTTCACACCCGGGGCGAGAATGGGAGCGGTGGTTTGGCCGTTGACGGCGGCGGAGAAGATGACGCGGGCGCCGTTGGAGGACAGATTGACGGCGTTGAAGAAGGAGCCGGCGCCGAGGGAATTGTTATTGGTGACGAAAACAAAGCTGCCGGATTCGGTGGCGCCGCGGTCGATGGTGGAGGTGGCGTCGTTGTTGGAATCGACGATACGGGGGAGATTCCGGCAATCGACGACGGACTTGGGTGCTTGGGCGTTGATGCCATTGTCGATGCAGGGGGAGGTGTTTTGGGGGAGGTGGTAGAGGACGCGATTGGGGCCATAGACGAGATCGCCGATGCGCGGGTCGGTGCTTACGGCGTCGCCGGTGCCATTGAATTGCGAGAGGTTTTGGTCGGAGATATTGCCGCCCAAGGAAGTGAAAGAGCCGAAGGATCCCAGGACGATCAAGTTGGCGAGGGTTGAGTTGGACCGGTTGGCGGCGAGGATGGAATTGGCGAGTTTGCAGCGGGCATTCGAGACGTGGATTCCCGCGGAGGTTCCGGAGCTGCATTGATTTCGATAGAGGGTGATATTGCGCAGGCTTGCGAGGGGCAGGAGATCGGACGCGCCGAGGTTTCCGAAGAGGCGGAGGGCACCTCCGGTGGAGGCGCCGCAGTTGTCTGAGAGGGTGGTATTTGAAAGTCGGAAGAAGGAGGGACGCGCGGAAGAGGAACTATCCGCGGCATTCACCATTCCGGCTATTGAGGCCTGAGAAACTTCGTTCTCAGTGACCGAGCAACGATCCATGATAATGGTGGCGCCTTGGCTGTTCATGATTCCTTGGCGGGCCGAGTTTTGGCCGATGACGCTATCGACGGCCCGGAGGGTGGCCTCTTTGCTGAGGAATATGTTTTGTCCGCCGGTGGAGAAGAGGGTGGTATTTTGAACGATGTGGGTGTGGTCGAGAGCGACTTTGCATCGATCGGTGAGGGAGAGATTGGAGAAGCCCGGGGACATTCCGCCGCGAGTGAGGAGACAGTGGGCGAGGGTGCCGCTGGAACGCGCCAAAGAAAGGGAAGAGTTCTCGAAGAGAAGGTCGCCGATGTGGCTGAGGATGCAGGAGTGGAAGGAAAGGTTGGCGCCGTTTTGAATGAAGATTACCGCACCGACCGATTTACCGGAGATTCGAGGTCGAAGATTGAAATTGGAGGCGTCGACGAAGACGGCTTTCTGATTGACGGTGAGATCGCCGCCGGGGCTGAAGTCGAAGACGGCTCCGGAGAGGCCGAGGGTTGGGCGGACGACACCGCCATCGGCGGCGTCGCGGATGGCTTCGCGGAGGGAGATACCGGCGCCGTTGGAGGCGATGGGATCATTTTCATCCTGGGCGGTGGTGATGGTGATGATGGGTCCGTTTTCGACGGCGCCGATATCATCGACAGGGATGGTGTCGTCATTGCCATCGGTGAGGCGGGCTTTTCCGCGGGCGTCGGTGGAGGGGCCGACGCCGGAGAAGGCGCCGTCGATGGCGTTGCTACCGTGGAGGAGCATGCGTGTGCGAGCGAAGCCGCCATACCAGCCGAGGGGGGCGAGTTTCGGGTCGGCACTTTGCTGGTCGCCGGGCTGAACGAAGAGAGGGTCGGTACCGTCTGTGAGATTGTCTCCGAAGGAGACTGCGGTTCCGGTGCCGCCAATTTGGGTAAGGTTGTCGAGGGTGCCGTCGGTGAGTTTGTTGCCGGCGAGGATCGTGGCGGCGAATTGAGGCGAGCCGTCGCGGTAATGGACCCCGGGGCTGCCGGTGGTGGCGCTGTTGTCCGCGATGGTACAGGCGGAAAGCGTGAGGGTGGATGCGATCGATCCGATTTCATAGACGGCGCCACCGAGATTGTCGGCGTGATTTTCCGTCATGGTTACCTGGGAGGCAATCAAGGAACCGGCATTGATGCTAGAGGCGAGATAGACTCCCGCGCCGTTGTTGGTGGCTCGATTTCCTGCGATCGTGGAATTGCTGATGGTGATGGCGGCACCCACAATGTAGAGGCCGCCGCCGCCGGAGGCGCAGTTGTCGGCGATTTCGCATTGCTCGAATTCGGCGGTGGTGCCGATTCCTCCGATGTCGAGGGCACCACCGGAAACGGCGGATTCATTGTCCCGGAAGAGGCATCGATAAAAGGAAGCGGACGTGTTGATACCCATGTAGACGCCGGCGCCCGACACGTCTGCGGTGTTGCGAAGGAATCGGCAATTGGAAAGCCAGGCTTGCGCAGAATTTTCCTGGAGGACGCCGCATCCCAGATTGCCATCATTGTCCCGGAATTCGACGTCGCAGGCGATCAGGGTGGAGGCGTCGTTGTGGACGGCGTGCGCGGAGTCTATGAGATCGATGCCGTTGAGGCCGAGGTAGGACTGGGTATCGAGCGTGAAGATAGTTCCGCCCGAGAGGCACACGGCGGGGCGCTGGGTGAGATCGGAGGCATCGATGGTGAGGAGGCGGTCACTGAGGACGAGAGAGGTGCCGATAGCGGAGAGGTTGAATTTTCGGCCAGAAAGCGACGAGTCGAAGACGATCTTTCCGCCGTCGGGGACGGTGGCGACCGCTTCGCGGAGGGAGATACTGCCGCCGCCGGTTCCGTTATTTTCGTCGGTTGCGGTGGTGACGGTGACGGTATCGGGTTCGATGAGGATGGCGAAGTTGCCGGGGATGGAATTGGCGGTGTTGCATTCGATGGAGAGGCCGCTGAAGGCACTGAGCTGGAGGCCGGTGGTGGACTGGGAGCCGTTTTCCTGGTTGCGATTGTCGTATTGGTAGAGGATGTCGCCGTTGTCGAAGAGGAGGGCTTGGAACGAGAAGCGGTCGTTGCTGGTGGGGCCGACGTGGTCGACGTCCTGCCAGGTGATGACGTGGACACCGCAGGAGTTGGCGGGGTGGGGGCTATCGCGGAAGTATTCGTATGTGATGCGGGAGGAGGCGTCGGGGAGGCGAAGGTTATCGTGTAAGACGTAGAGGCGGCGGCCGCCGCCGACGTCGGGTGTGGCGGGGAGCGGGCAGTCGTTGGTGTTGTCGGCGCCGGTATCGGTGAGGTCGGTGGAGAGGTAACCGTTGGGGGTGACTTGGAGTTGTGACCATGCGGCGCCGTAGAGGAGGAAGGGGCGGTCGAGGGTGATGGTGGCGGAGACGTTGTTTCCGGTGGTGAGGATTTCGGTGCGGTTGGGAGTGGCGGTAATCCACTGGAAGGAGGGGCCGCCGGCGTCGTTTGAGGTGGTGGCGGTGTATGCGTGGGCGGAAGGGGCCGCGAGCAGCAGGAGGGCTGCAATAGACGGATGTAACCGTCTCATTTGAAGTGGGTTAAAAGATTTCATGGCGACAGGATTGGTTTGGGTGATACGGAGATCGGGGGGAACTCTCCTGGGAGACTGTCCGGGGGCGGGGAGAACCTTTCAGGGATTCCCGGGAAAATGCGCGGGTGCGGCGCGGGGCGAGGGGCCGGATCAGGGGGCGGTTTCGAGGAGGGCCACCGCTTCTTGCCAGGAGAAGGGGATTTCCTCTGGGGAGACGTGGGTGTATGCGGAGCGGAAGGTGGAGGGTGGGATGCCGCCTTCTGAGACGGCTTGGCGGTGGGCCTGGTTGCGGAGGAAGTGGGAGAGAGACGCTTCGTCTTTCCAGACGGAGAGGGTCCAGACTTTGCGGCCGAGGATTTGTTTGCGAACGGCGAAGCCGACGAGGCCGGGGTTTTCGGGCATGGAATCCATGACCTGGCGGAGTTGTCGGAGGAAGATTTTGCCCTGGCCTTTGTCGTATTGGCCTTCGGTGACGGCGACGAAGACCTCCTTGCCGACCTCGAGTGTGACGCCTTGGGCGGGGTCGTATCCGGGGCCGGCGAAGGGATAGCCGACATGGCGGCGGGAGAGGAAGAGGAAGCCGAGGATGACCATGAGGGCGAGGGCAAGGGCGAGTTTCATGGGTTTGGCATTAAGGGGTGGAAGAGAGGGGGAAGGTGGGGGAGGATTCGGGATGGCGGGATGGGATGCGGATCATTATTTGAAGTTTGGTGACGAGCGGACTCGTCCGGTGGAGGAATTGGTGAGGCGGATTGAACTGGAGGCGCCGGCGCGGATTGTGGACTTGGGGTGCGGGCCGGGGAACAGCACGGCGGTGTTGCGCGGGCGTTGGCCGGAGGCTTCGATCGTGGGGGTGGACAGTTCAGAAGCGATGCTCGCCGCGGCGCGGGAGGTGTATCCGGAGGCGGTTTGGGAATTGGGGGACATGGTGACGTGGGGCGGGGATAGGCGGTTTGACCTGGTTTTTTCGAATGCGGCGTTGCAGTGGGTGCAAGACCAGGAAGCGGTGTTGGCGAGGCTTTTTTCGATGGTGGACCAGGGCGGGGTCTTGGCGTTTCAGATTCCCTGCAATATGTTTTCGAAGTTGCGGGTGATGGTCCGGGAGATATCGGAGGATGCGGCGTGGACGGACCGGATGGAGGGGGCTCGCACGGCGTTGCGGATGGAAGAGCCCTCTTTTTATTACGATGTTCTGGCGGGGGCGGGTGCGCGAATCGATCTCTGGGAGACGGAGTATCATCACGTGATGCCGGAGAGCGGGGCGATCGTGGAATGGATTGCGAGCACTGGGCTGCGTCCGTTTTTGGAAGCGTTAGAAGAGGAGGGGGAGCGGGAGCGGTTTACAGGGATGCTGCGGGAGCGGGTTAAGGAGGGGTATCCGGAGCGTGCGGACGGGAAGGTGTTGTTTCCGTTTCGGCGGTTATTTGTGGTGGGGTATCGGTGAGGGCAATTGGCAGAGGTCAGAAGTCAGAGGTCGAATTCTGGTATTGGGAACCGGGACCGAGGGTGGGGAGGTTGGGGCCGACGGGGGGTGGGTTTTTGAAGAGGGATTCGGGGAGGGAGAGACCGAAGGGTTCGTCGCGGGGGCGGGTGATGTTAGGCGGGGGGCGGGAGTCGATGGTCTCCGCGGACCAAAGGGAATCGGGTTCGGGGGAGGGGCTGTTGGCGGAGGCGAGGAAGGCCCGCCAGTCGTCGAAAGTGGTGACGGGGGAGGTGATCTGGGTGGAGCCGGCGAAGATGGCGTCACCGAGGTAGATGTTATCGTTGCCGTTCCAAGTGATGCTGTTGCGATAGCTATCGAGGGAGCCTTTCGGGGACCAGAACAACCTGTCGAAGAGTTGGATGAGGTTGTTGTGGATATTGACCGTGACGGAAATGATATCGGGGTTTCGACCACTGACTTCGAAGAAGAGATCAGTGGAGATTTGATTGTTTGTCAGGGTGAGTTCCTGGGTGACGGGTTCATTGATGCGGAGGTTGATGATGCGACCGATGAACATGGAGTTATCGAAAGTGAAGCGCGCGGGCTCGGATCGGGCGGTCGTGGTTCGGGAGAAGAGGATGGTGGAGGAGATGGCGTAGATTTCGGTGTTGATGATTTTGAGATGGGGGCAGTCGGTGAGGAAGATGCAGCTTTGCCACGGGGGATCGGATTCATCGCGTTTGCCCATGGGGGTGCGGACGATTTTGCAGTTGCGGAGGGTAAGGGAGACGTCTTTGGCGGAGATGAAGGACGTGGGGCCGGCGCCGGGGTCGAGTTGGCGGAAGGTGAGCCCTTCGAGGGTCAGCGGGGCGTACGTGGCGATGAATGTTCCCTGTTCGTTGCCCGGGTGGGCGAGGGCGGGGCTGAAGCCGTGAGCGGCGCGGATGGTGAGAGGTTTGTCAGGGTCGGAGAGACGCAGAACGCCGGGGCGGATTTCGTCGTTGGTGCGGATGAGGAGGGTGTCGTTGGGGGTGGCGGCTTCGGCGGCGGTTTGGAGGGAGGGGAAGGTGCCCCATTTTTTATCGATGAAGATGGTGTGGCTCGAGCGGGTGCAGAGGAGGGTGTTGACGAGGTGGGAGCGCCCGGTTTTCTCGGTGAGGAAGAGGGCGCCGGCGGCGAGGGCGACGATGAGGATGGTGGTGACGGTTGATTGGAGGAGGAAGCGGCGGAGGCGGGAGCGTTTACCGAGGAGGAGCCTGAGGGAGACGGTGCCGAGGTCAGATTGGGCGGAGATGGTTTGGGCGACTTCTTTGGCGGACTGGGGGCGGTCGTTGGGGTCTTTGGCGAGGAGTCGTGTGATGAGGTTGGCGAGCCAAGGGGGGAGCTTGGGATTGAGTTTGCGGGGTGGGGTGGGGGGT
>JBCCIR010000178.1:0-10078 GCA_039028175.1 Verrucomicrobiota bacterium | reverse complement strand
GTGCATGCGAACTCGCGTCCAGCACGTGCACGTGTTGCGCCACTCCGACCGCGAGCACGCTCCCGTCGGCGCTGTAGTCGGCCCCGTAGAGGTCTACCCCTTCCCACAGGGTACACTTTGTCGTTCGGTGTACCAGCACCCCTCACTCCCGCCCGATCGATGACATTCCCGTCCATGACCAACTCAAAGTAGCCTCGAGTGTCACCAGTGGTCTTACCTCCGCTCGTCAGCCCAAAAACTGACTCCAGCGTAAAGGCACCCTCTTCGGGCGAGCGGGGCACCTCAAATTCCCATACGATCGATCCGAATCCGTTCGGTCCACCAACAACACGATATTCGTTCGGGTCCAGCTGTATTCCTACACTGGCATCCTTCGGCGCATTTCGAATCTCGGAAGCCTCGTCAAATTCATACCTCGTCCCATCCGGAATCTGAAATGCGAACAACTGGATGAAGCCAAAATTGAGACTTAGGTCGCTGACCGACAAAGGCTGATCGCTCGGATTCCAAACCTCAACATAGGGCGTCCCCTCAAATCGCACAGTAAACGAATCTGCATTTACCACATACCCAAGATACTCAAACTTGAAAATGAACTCGTTCACAAAGGGATAACTGTCCACCCCGCGATACACCCCACTCATCACCGTCGGTTCGCTGTCCCGATCCGCATAATCCACAATACTCGCCGCCAAGGTCTGCACATAGTCCTCCGGAAAACCACCCTTGCGCTCCGCAAACTCCGGCAAATTTCGATTGATATGCCCCGCTATCCCCCCCACGTCCCCGCTCGCGATCAAATCATTGATGTTAACCCGCGGCCGCCCCTCATCCGCATAACCAAACCCTCTCGGAATCATCAACCGCTCCCGATAGGGCCTCAAGCCCACCACAAAACGATTCCCCACATACCGCCCAAACGTCGCCAACCCGTAATTGCTCATGAGCGCATGCCGTCGGGACAAATAGTCCGGAACCCAAAAATTTGACGAATACTGATCGCCGTCGGAATTCACACCCAGCCATCCATGAACATGAATCTCCCGTGGACTCAATCCCGGCGCCACCTGCCCGAGAAACGTCTGTCCACGAAAAAACTTCGGAAACTGATACCCGAATCGCTGCCGCCCACGTGCCGAGTCGTCAATGTCCACTCGCATCCCCTCAGGCCCCGCGTCCCCCGGCTTCGTCCGCTCATCAAACGGCCCGTAACCCAATCGGAGCGCATCCCGCGTATATCGATTATTGTTGTGCTTGTGATGATCCGTCCACCCGCCACTTACTTCGATGTTAGGATACCCCTGCATATCCTCGATCCAATACGAATAGCGCACCCGCTCGCCGTTCGGATCCTGCTCCTCCGGCTCCAAGTATCCCGTATAGGGTCGCGACTCGACCGGCATCACGTTCCCTTCATCATTGATGCTGTTTAACCAAAGATTCTCAATCACCGCTTCCGCTACATCCACACCTCCATCTAATTCATACCCGGGCCGCCGCCTCACCGCCGAAGAGGCACTGGCGCTGTCACTCCGCTGCCTAACACCCCCCGCAAACAACGGAACATGCTCCACCCCGCTCCCGTCCGGTTTCGAAATAAACAAATAGCGACTGTTGATCCTGTTCCCATAATAGTCGTCGTCCAATTCCGCAGCCGGTGGCCGCACCATCGTCACCACATACTCGTCATTCATCGTGTTCCGCAGCAACACATTCTTCGCCTCCTCAAACGCCGACTGCGCCGCCAAATCCGCCTGAAACGAATCCACAAAATGCGCAGAGGTGCGCACCTCCATCCGCGCCAAGGCAAAAAACGCCACCACCAACACCGCAATCGCACTCAACAACATCAACGTCGAAATCAACGCCACCCCACCCTCGCCCCTTCGCGTGGCTCTCCCGGCTCGCAAGCCCGCCTCCACTGTTTGGAATCTCGTCATGGCCGTCTCCTAGGGTCGCTGCCGCACATACACCCGTAAATCAAAAATTCTCATGTTCTGCTCCACCAGACGCCGCCGCCAATCCCAACTCGCCGAGTCCGTCTGGTCCCAGTCAAAATACCAATCCTCCTGCTCCGGCAACTTCGCCGCCGTCTCACTGTCGATTACCCCTAACTTGATATCGATAAAATCCGGCGCCACCAACACCGGCCACTCATCCCCACCCCCCAATCCCAGGTGCGCATTCAAATCTTTCGCATCCATCACCTCCACCCCGCCCGATCCCGTTTCCACCCGCCGATACGGCTTACATTCAAACCGCACCACACCGCGCGCCACCGGCTCATCCGGATAAACGTAATCATGCATCGGATGCTCCTTGTCCGCCCACGCCGCCGGATCACTCCGATCCGGCGGCGGAAATGGCGAAGGCGGCTCTGCCAAATCCGGCCCCCCACGCATCACCGGATTCGACGGCCAAGGCGCCATCCCCTTCTCCGACTCAAAGGTCCGCTCATTGGTGATATACTCCGAAAACAAGAACGGCACCTGCCCGTTCCGAAACTCCCCCTTCCGAACCAGCGCCGGATTCGCCGCTCCCTCCGCCCGGCTCCGCCGCGGCCCCTCATCGTTCGCATCATTGATCACATGACTCTGATACAATATGAAATTCCGCGCCCGGCTCTGCCCCGTGCTCGAAATGTTCCCCGGCCGCCGAAAATGCCGGTACAACTTCATGCTCGCCCCACTCGTCGGCAGCGGCGAATCCATCGTATACGCCACATAATAGCCCGCAAAACAGGTATCCGCCACGCTGATCGTGTCCCGGTCATACGCCCGCGGTGCCTCCTCCGGATTCCCCCCCGCCCACTCATCCAGTATCTCTTCACTCGCCCGGTCATACAGCGTATGCACCTGCCGGCTCAAAGGCGCAATCGTCACAAAAGCCAGAGAATCAAACTCGTCATCCCCATTCACAAAACTGCGATCCTGCCCCCCCGTCCCATTCCGCCGATTGATCTCAATCGGCATAAACAACCGGTCGGAAAAAAACGCCCGCTGCGCCCCCTGAACCGATGCCGGCAATGGCGGCACGTTCGCCGGACGATTCGTAAAAGCCGACGATAAATCCCCCTTCACCATGTTCAAGGCCGCCCGCGCCTCCCCATAGGTTTCCGAATGCTGCCGCCCCCCCGACCACGTGTCCAAAGTCTGATTGAGAGTCTCCCCTAACATCACGACCAGAATCGACACCACCGCCATCGACACAAGAATCTCCACAAGCGTAAAGCCATAAGCTCCACGCTTTTTCCTGAGTCTCTCTCCGATTCCAATCATCACTCGCCTCAAGTCGATCCGGATAGCGCCGCCGTATCCGTCAAATTCATGTAAGCAACAAAAGTATAGGCACGCCGACTCTCTGCCGCCGCCACCACCGGATACTCCACAGATACCTCAACCTTGATCAGCCCTTTCGATTCTTCGATCTCCGATCCCGCGTCCTTGTATAGCTTCCCTCCACTCTCCGCATCCTCAAATGCCACCTTCACGATCGCCGTCACTTCCATCGGCGCCGATGGATCACCAGTGCCATATCTGCCCGCCCCATATTCGTTCACCACCTCCCCGTCCGCATCATACGCCAAGTAAACCTCACGCCCCGGAATCGCCGACAAACTACCCGGCGTCCCCCAATACTGATTCTTGGGCGATCCATCAGATCGCACCCGCACAATCGGCCCCGTCGCCGACGAACTCTGCCGCAATTCCGAAAATATCGACTCCGCAATCATCGCCGCCCGCGACCGCTCCGCCGATTCCTGGTTCGATTGCACCCCCATCGCCATCAACGCAATCAACGGCAGCACCGCTACCGCAAATATCCCAATCGCCACCACCACTTCCACGATCGTAAATCCCCCGCCGCGAACATCACTACGCCCCGCCTCACTATCTCTTCTCAAAACCTTCATCGTTCGCCCATCACTCCGTAATCAACCGCACCCGCCCCGTATACAAATTCACATGCAAACAATCCGCCTGCGGATACTCACCCCCCGTCTCCACTCCCGAGCGCATCCCCCGCATCGTTCGCCCCGATCCTTTCTCATACATCCCCTCCACAATCCCCAAATAATGAAACTGCGTATCGTAAAACTGCGGATACTGGATCCGCCCTTCCTCATTAAACATTAAAAACGGCAACTCTTTCTCTCCCCCCTCCAAACTGAACGGAAACTCCCGCCGCACCGGCGCCTCCAACACCGTGTTCAAAGGCACCCCCGATGGCACCTCGAAATCCTCTCCCAACGCAAAGACGACCCCGTCCGGCAATCGCTCCCAACCAGATGCTGCCACTAATTCCCGCGTCTCCGGATTCGGATTCAAATCCGTCTCATCCGGCAAAAACATCGCCCAATGACTGTAACAATTCTCCGACTCCCTCGGCGTATCATCCGTAAACGCCACATAAACGTCCCGCCCCTCCCGCATCGCCAACGCCCGCGCGGCCTCCATCGATGCCTTCAACGAGACCGCCGCACTCTTCCGCGGCGATGTCATCGACGTAAACATCGGCACCGAAATCGCCAGAAGGATCGAGAGCACCACCACCACCACCAGCATCTCCAATAACGTGAATCCTCGCCCCATGCCCAATCCACAGAACCGCCCAAACCGACCCTCCCTCAATCCCGATAGCTGTTCATTCAATGCCGTCACTCTCCCAAAATTCAATCATCCCATTCTCAACAAAAGTTAAAATGATGCAATTACATTGTAAAGACCTCGATTTCCACCCCCATGCAACGGTTCAGTCACCCGCAATCACCCCAAATAGCCCCCCAATCCACCTGACTGCCAAGCCCCCGGCCCACCTATTTAAGACTTGTTAATAAATCGCTTTGCCACCAAATTAACAGAGATTCCGTCCCGCCTGCCCGGCTCCTGCCATGCCAATACCGTGAGCGATAATTTCTACACCGAAACCACCACCGCCCCCGAATCCGCCTTCGACGTCTCCCTCCGTCCCCCCGTCTTCAGCGAGTTCTGCGGCCAGGAAAAAGTCAAAGATCGCCTCATCCTCATGGTCGAAGCCGCCACCCAACGCGACGACGTCCTCGACCATATCCTCCTCAGCGGCCCCCCGGGCCTCGGCAAAACCACCCTCTCACACATCATCGCCGGCGCCGTCGGCTCCACCCTCCACTCCACCAGCGGCCCCCAAATCGAAAAAGCAGGTGACCTCGCCGGTATCCTCACCAACCTCAAAAAAGGCGACGTCCTCTTCATCGACGAAATTCATCGCCTCCACCCCGCTATCGAAGAATACCTCTACCCCGCCATGGAAGACTTCCGGCTCGATATCATCATCGACGCCGGACCCAACGCCCGAAGCATCCAACTCGACCTCCCCAAATTCACCCTCCTCGGCGCCACCACCCGCGCGGGAATGCTCACCGCTCCCCTCCGCTCACGCTTCGGCCTCACCAATCGCCTCGACTACTACACCGCCGAAGACCTCCAAACCATCATCCAACGCTCCGCCGCTCTCCTGGAAATCAATATCCAACCCGGCGGCGCCCTCGAAATCGCCTCACGCTCACGCGGCACCCCGCGCGTCGCCAATGCCCTCCTCAAATGGGTGCGCGATTACGCCCAGGTCCGGGCCGATAATATCATCACGGCCGATGTCGCCGATAAAGCCCTCGCCATGATCGAAATCGACGAAGACGGACTCGACGAAATGGACCTCCGCCTCCTCGAAGCCGTCATCCACAAATTCGACGGCGGCCCCGTCGGCCTTAGCTCCCTCGCCGTCGCCTCCGGCGAAGACGAATCCACCATCGAGGAAGTCTACGAACCCTACCTCATCATGCAGGGTTACCTCAAACGCACCCCCAGGGGCCGCACCGCCCTCCCCGCCGCATACACCAAACTCGGCATCAGCGCCCCCGCCCGCTCCGACCCCGAACAATCCGAACTCCTCTAACTAACCTTCCGACACCTCAACGTTTCAATCCAATCGCATCACACAATGGAAACGCTCGGAAATCTCACCAAGGCCCTCGGTAATCCCGAATACCTGTTCCTCCTCATCGAACCCGTCTTCATCTACGGCATCCTCCTCGGCGTCATCGTCTTCGTCATCGGCTTCCTCCTCAAAGACAAAAAAGCCCAAACCCTCGGCCTCGTCTTTGTCATCGTTTCTTCCTTCGCCATCTGGCCCTACCTCAAATTCCGCGACAAAGCCGAAAGCCGCATCAGCAAGGTCTACGCGATCGAAGATCCCACGGTCGTCAAAGGCTTCAAACAACAAACCGAACTCCGCAACGATACCAAATGGATATTCTTCGCCCTCGGCGGCATCGCCGGTGTCGTCCTCCTCATCGGCGCCCAAACCAATCGCATGGGCCTCGTCCTCGGCATCACCACCGTCGTCGGTGGCATCACCGTCGTCGTTTTCTCCATGTCCATGCACCTCAAAGAATCCCAAGTCTTCCACCCCAACCTCCTCACCCAACAACGCGTCGTCCAAGCCACGGTGCCCTAACACACCGATTCTCCTTCGCCCCGGCCGTTTTTTCCTTCACCCAACGCAAACCCGAGGCTATCTTCCTACCATGCTCCGGTTCATTCTCACCGTCATCGTGACCGCCGCAGTGGTAACCGGCTGGATCGTCTTCAACCCGTCAAACTCCGCCCGCCAGTTCCTCGATACCCTCGGCCTCACCGAAATTCTGCAGGAAAACTACGGCTCCTCGCCCGGCCCAACCAGCCTCCCAAAAGAATCGGAAACCACTCTCAGCCCCCCGCCCGCCAAACCATTGCCCGCCCAGGGCACCAATCAACCCGTCTCCACCCTCCCACCCGCCGAACCCAAGACCTTTACCCCCCGCGGCCCAGACTACGATCGGCTCATCGCCAACCTGAAAGAGGAAAACCAAGCACTCGAACTCAAAATCAAAACCTACGAAGAACGCCGCCAAGGTAGCAACATCCCCAGCTCCGATCGCAAGGCCATCCAAAGACAAATCGATGCCAATAAAGCCCGCATCGCCGAGCTCGAAGTCTGGAAAGCCAAGGCGAACTGACGACGTGACTCCCTAACTCAGCTTCTCCCCCAAACTCCAGTCCCCCGATCCCACCAGCCTCCCGCCCGCCCCCAATTCCTCCAACACTTCCTGGGCCACATCCTCCACCGAAACCGTCTCCATACACCGGAAATCCAGCGGACATTTCCGCAAAAAACACGGACTGCATTCCACATGACGCCGCACCACCCGGTGCTCCTCCCCCAAGGGCCTCGTCAAAACCGGGTCCGTCGAACCAAAAATCGCCACCGCCCGCACCCCCAGAAAATCCGCCAGATGCATCGTCCCCGTATCGTTCGTCAACAACAACCGGCACCGGCCCAACTCATCCATTAATTCCCCCATCGTCGTCTTCCCCACCAAATTCTCACAATCCTCCCCGATCATCTCCGCCAAACGAGCCCCTTCCTCCTCCTCTCCTCGCCCCCCCAACAAAACCCAGTCCACTTTCAATCGCGAACCCACCTCCTTCGCCGCCTTCGCAAAACGCTCCAAAGGCCACTGCTTCGCCGGCCCATACTTCGCCCCCGCACAAATAGCCACCCGCACCCGCTCACCACTCACCGGAATCCGCCCCGCCTCCTCCTCACTCAAGGCCCGCGGCCGCTCCACCAAGGCCTCCTTCACATCCGCCCCGAGTCGCGACGCCAATTTTAAATAATGATTCACCTGGTGCTCCGGCCGATGCGGCTGCCGCGGCTCCGGCATCACCTGGTTCAATAACCACCGCCGGTAATGCCCCGCATACCCCACCACCCGCGGCACACCCCCCACCCGCATCTCCAATGCCGTCCGCAACGAATTCGGCAACACAATCCCCACATCAAATCGCCCCGCCTCCCGTAAACGCCGACCCACCCCAAAAACCCCGTCCTTCTCCTCCCGGCAAATCAAATGATCCACCTCCTCCACCCGCTTCCATAACTCCGCCAACCCCGCCGGCGCCAATACCGTCAATTCCACATCCGGCCGCCCACGCTTCATCGCCCGCACCGCCGGAATCGCTAAACACGCGTCCCCCAAATGATTCGGCGAACGCACCAATATCCGAAAACGCTGCAATTCCTTCTCCACATCAAACCCCGCCGGATAACGCACCCCACGCTTGTATCCCGCAAATAAAAAATTCGGCTTCGGCGTCTTCCACCGGTTGTGCACCCAAAACCACTCCTCCGGCGCAATCCGTATCAAGTCCGCGACCCCCGCATTCAACTCCGCCGTCAATACCCCCGCCCCATCACCTCCCTCACCCCCCTCACTCGCATCCAAGGCCCGCCCATACACCGCCTTCCAACGACCCACACCATCCCCCAACAACGCCAAAGGCACAATCTTCGAGCCGGTTCGCGATCCCAATAAAACAGCAAGATTCGACGTCGATGCCAATCGCCCGAAAAAGGGACACCATACCCCGCCGTCCCCCGCGTGCTGATCCACAAACACCCCCAACGCCCCGCCATCCCGCAACATCTGCATCGGCTTGTAAAAACCCGCCTTCCGGTCAAACAAGGTCAGCCCCGATTTCGCACGCATCCGACGCACATGCTTGTCCATAAACGGATTCTTCAATCGCTGATACAAAGACCCCCACTCTTCAATCCCATGAATCAACGACTTCAATTGCGCACTCAACTCCCAGTTCCCCAAATGCATCAACGCAATCACCGCCCCCTGCCCCGACTTCGCGATCTCCACCATCTCCTCCTCCCCCTTAAAGGTCACCCGCTCCTCGATCTTCTCGATCGACATCACCGATACCTTCAAACTGCAAAGAAAATTCCGGCCAATCACCGCAAAATTCCGGCGCGCCAGTCGCCGTATCTCCTCCGACGACTTCTCCCGCCCAAAGGCAATCGTCAAATTACGAATCGCCAACGCACGGTATCCCGGCAGCAAATAACACACCACCGTCCCCAAGCACTCCCCCACTCGCCAACAAACGTTCAACGGCGTGAAATACAACACCAACTCAAAAAACCGAAACGCCAGGTATACCAAATACTCCCCGCATCGCCTCACCCACCGATTCCCGCCGCTTTTCTTCTTAGCCATGCTTCCACCTCAAAATCACAAGATCGTGACACTGACAAATTCCCCGCCCCACTTCAATCCCCCACATCCCATTGAGGCCCACTAGCCCAATACCCCAATTCCAGACTACTGCGCCGCGTTCCCCTCCGCATCCGCCTCGATCTTCCCACCCTCATCCCGCCCCGTAATTCCACTATCCACTTTCCCTCCCCCGGAAACAGCCGCGTTCGAATCATCAGAACCCGCTTCTTTCTGCCCCTCCCCCGTACCCGATTCCCCGTCACTCGCACCCTCTTCCGCCTTCGTCCCCGCCTCGTCCGCCTTTCCCCCATCATCCTCCTTCTCCTCCTCGCCACCATCCAAAGAAACACCCGCACCCTCACCCTCACCCTCACCACCCAACATCACCGACGGTACATCCAGCGAAGTATCAGCCGCACCCGGCGCCGCTCCATCCGCCCCTTCGCCAAGCCCCTCCATCGGCTCATCAATCGTAATCCCCGTCGAGGGCGCTTCCAAAGCAGGCAACGGATCACTCTCCGTCAACCCCTCGGGCAACGACGCCTTGCGCCCCTGCTCCTTCGCCATCAAAATCGCCAATAACAAGGAAAGCACAAAAAATAACACCGCCAGGTATACCGTCCCCTTCTGCAAAACATTCGTCGTCTGCGCCCCAAACATCTGATCCGTCATCCCACCACCAAAGGCCGCCCCCAAACCTTCCTGCTTCGGACGCTGCATCATCACGATCACGATCAAAAGCAAACACACCATGATCAGCACGACCGTCAATAAAGAGATCAAAATACTCATGCGGCGCGCAATATGCGGCACCCTCCCCCCTTTGTAAAGCCACGATCCCCCACCGAAATCCCCCTAAAACAAAGGGATTCAACCCGCTCCCCCCCCACCCTGAGACATGACTTTAGGTCGCGCGTAGGAGTCAAGCCGCGGGAATATGTAGAAGCCCGACGTTTGGAGAAGGCGGTGAGGCTACTACGGACAACTCAGAAG
>JBCCIR010000177.1:0-10132 GCA_039028175.1 Verrucomicrobiota bacterium | reverse complement strand
GCTCGAAAAAGCCGTGCCGTGCGGTGTCGCCGATGAAGCCGCGTTCGCCGCTTTCGAATTCGAGGATCGTTCCGCCGTCCACCTGGACCACGTAGTTGAAAGGTGTGCCGTGAGATTGTGCGAGGAGCCATTCCATGCGCAGGTCGAAGTAATTCGAGTCGACCCCGGCGGGCCGATCGATGTGTCCCCGGCCGGGAATCATGGTGAATCGCCCGTAGCCACCACAGTCGAGGTGGTTTTGAATGAGCGGGACCTGCTCCGAGATCCTCGAAACATCGTCGAGCGGACAATGCTCGACCCAAACCGGTGTCTTCGCGGTCTGACAGGTTTGCGGGGTGGTGCCACGTCGAACCCTGTCGCAGTTATAGGCGCCGATCGGTAGAATGGCGGCGATCTGGTATTCCGGCTCCGCGATGCTCGCCACCTCCCACGCACCTCGCCCGCCCATGCTGAATCCGATGACGTAGACACGATCGGCGTCGATGTTGACCTGTTTCTTCACGTGGTCGAGCAGCCGCCTGAACTTGTCCATATCCCAGCTGAACTCCGGTTTGGCCGGAGCGACGTGAAGGTAGCCTCTTCCGAACTGATTGGGATGGTTGCCGCTGTAACCCGCGGCAGTCCACGGTTTGTTGTCCACAAGACGATCGGCGACCATGTTTTTCGTCGCCTCCCTCGGGTGGTCGCGTCGGGTGCTCCCATGGAGGAAGAACACGATTGGATAGCGATGTTCCGGCACGTACTCCTTTGGCACCCAGAGCGAATATTGATACGTGTCCGTAGGGACGGCTCCGGACTCGTGGGTGAAAAAATGCTGGGCTCCCGGCGTGTAGCTGTCGGCCTGCACCCCGGGGGTGGTGGCGATTCCGAAAAAAAGGAGAAGCGTGAGGAGGGAAAGAGGATGGACCATGGCTTGAAAGAAGGGCGGAAAAAACGGACGGTGAATAGGGCTCGACTCGGCGGGGTTTTTTTGAGAGATCAACTCGCTGGGATTCATTCGGATGCACTCACGGCTCACGCGCTTCCTAGCTTTGACGGTCTTCGTCCTGCTTGTCCAGTCCGCACACGCCGACTGGAGAGACCATACCGTGCTCGTCTCCCCAATGGGGACCGAGACGGTGGTGCGTCGTCCAGGTGACGAGGGGGTCCTTTTCAAACATACCGATCCTCAACTCGCGATCGAGTGGGGTATGACAAAGGCCCGCCATACCGTCGTGCTGGCGGGGAAGTATGTGGTGTCCGATCGCATCGATGTTCCGCGCGACGGTGTCACGCTCATCATTGATCGGGGCGCCGAGATTTCGCCGAAGCCTGATACCGAATTCACCTCCCCCACCCCGGGGTTTCGTGGTCGGAACGGCCGGTACTATCCCTTCGGTGTGTTGATCTATAACCAGAAGAACAATGTCCGCGTGCTCATGTTCGGCACGGTGAAGACCAAAGGCTTTCCCGTCATGTTTGACGGACGGAACGAAAAGGGCGACTGCGGCCTCGAGGGTGGCATGGTGCTCGGCATGGGGCACGCCACGGATACTTACTGGCTGGTGGACTCCAGCAAGGTTCAGGTCCCAATCGCGACACTCAACACCGGAACCGGGTCGACCTTTGCCATGGAGGGATGTGAGGACTGCCATCTGGGCATGCTCGCGAATCTGGCTGCTGAGCCGGGCGGGATGACGGAGGAGACGATCGATCTCAACTCGCGCTGCTTTAACATTACCATCGAGCGTCTCCTCGGCGAGCGGGCCAATGAGATCATCGATTGCAATGAGAGCCACACGGTGGTGCAGGAGGTGGTCTCCATCGGCGAACCACGGAAACTTCTGGCCCGCGGAAATCCCTCCGGTCCGCGGTTCACCAGTCGCCGGTCCTTCAAAACGCGCTCCCTCGATGTGCGCGGCATCGCGATCCTGGAGGATGCGGTCGGCTCGCGTCTCCTCCACGAGATCCCGAAATTTCCCGAGGCCCTCCCCGCGTTCACCGTCAAGACCACGGTGGAAGTCACCCTTGAGGGCGGTGAGAGAAAACGTTACGAGAAATCAGTGGCGATTGACCTGCGCGAAAAATGATTGGTTAGCTTCCCAGTCCCGTGGGCATGACTCCAGCTTTCTCATGAAGAGTCGCTCCAACCAGAGAAAGGCAGGGGATTTCGTCTGTTCGTCTGGAAGGAGGGAAAACAACCGGCTCTCTATTCCCAGAACAATTTATCGAATCGGATGGCGTAAAGTTCGGCCCCGCCTTCGAGTTCGAACTGGACCGTAACGGGAGTGGCCACGTAGTCGTCGAGCTTGAAGCCATCAGGCCATTGGACGACCTCTCCATCCTTGAAACCACCGGTGATCGGTTGGCTGGCCTGGATCCGTTTGCCGTCGGCATCGAGCAACGAAAGGGTGATCGCGCCGGAAGAGACATCGCAGCTGATCTTCATTTCGTCGCCGGGCAGGCAGATTTTGCGAGACAGAACATGGCCACTGGCCTTGGTATCGATGAGCCGATAGCCATCCTCAAGTCGTTTGAGCCGGTCATGTTCTTTGATCTTGAACAGTCGAGCGTTTTTGACGGACTTAACGAACGGAGGTTTCTGGTCCATCCGATAGTCGTGCCTCGGGGGTAGAACGAACTCGTCAGAGTCGGGGCCGATCTTTGCCAGGTTCTTGCCGACGGGCGCATCTTTGGCGAAGGCATACTTGCCGGCTTTCTTGTCGTCCGGCTGCAGCAGCCAGGCCAGATTGAATCGCGCCAGTCCGCCTTCGATGGAGCGGACGTAGATGAAGCCTTCGCTAGGGGTCCCTTTTCTGCCCTGGGTGATCCACGAATAGTTGCCGGGACCTTCCTTGATCAGACGGTTGACGGGCCAGGTTTTGCCACCGTCGAAACTGGCCCACACATTGACGTTCGCCCGGTTCTGTTTCTCCGGCAGACTCGGGTCAGGCGAGCTGAACAGAAGGATGTCGCAGTCGTCGCGGTCGAGCCTCAGCAACCCGGCCTTGCAACCATACATGTCCGGCGGCCCATCGAACAACTCATCGTCTTCGTGAAGATCACGCCAGGTCTCTCCACTGTCATCGCTGTAGGCGATCCACCGATTTCCCTTCCTCGCACTGGTTCGCGTATTGAAGTAGATGGTGCCATCACTCAGTTCGACCAGGCCGCATTCACCGGTTCCATTCAACGGGAAGGGTTCGCTCGAATGCCAGGTCTTCCCGTGATCATCGCTGTAAACCGCGTTGGAGTAGGAATTCTGATCACCACCTTGTTTGCGATAGTTCGGCATCACATGCGATCCGGCCAGAAGGCGACCTTTGTGGGGACCCTGTTTGATCGTGATGCCAGGGCCATGCGCAGGGTTGGGGCTCGGGAGAAAGCCTCTTGAGTCTTTGTGCAAGACAATCTTTTCGAGCGTCCAGGTCTTGCCGTGATCCCGGCTCTTGTACATGTAGGGCACGGGGTGGAGTGCCGTCATGAACAACATGATCTCCCCGGTGGTCTCGTCCACAACACTGGTCCCGAGCGAGGCAAAGGCAAAGTGCTTGTCATTGCCCCAGCCTTTTCCATTGTAGGGTCCGATTCCAAGGGCCTTCCAATCCATTTCAATCGATTTGCCGATCTGTTGCCGATCTGACCAGGTTGCTCCCCCGTCTTCTGATCGCTGGAGGAAAATCTCATGGATGTCCTTCCCGCCCCCACGACCGAACATCAGAACGGTCCCATCCATGGCGACCGCCAACGTGCCATGAAGGCCAAGGCCACCCTCGTCCCAGCGCTCAAAAAACGGCTCGGTTGTTCCGATGGTCTTGGCGACATCGGGATCAATCTTCGGCCCGGGCCCGGCATCCTCTTGATCGAGCGACTTCATGTAGGCAAGAACATCGGCAACCTCCTGAGCGCTCAGGCCGAGTTGGTCCGCCGAGAGCATGAGGGAGCGACCGAGGGGTTCGACCTTGTCGATCCGGCTTGAGGGGATGACCTGAACCGCACCACCCTGGCTCTGCACGATGAGCGGATTCCTCGTGCTCAAGGTGAGGCCGTGAACCTCTTTTCCATCTTTCAATCGGACGCGGCTCCCGGAATAACCATGCGCGATCTCAGCCGAGGGATCGACGACAGCCTGGACAAATTTCTCGTCTCCCTGATTCCTGATCCAACCCAGCAGAGACGGGCCGTAGTCGACGCCCATCCGTTCGAGGCGGTGGCACATCACACAACGGGCCGCCGCGACCTTCCCCTTTTTCGCATCACCCTTGAGAGCCAGAATGTCGGCGACCGGAGGAAGTTTCGACTCCTCTTCGACCGCCGGGATGACCGTCTCGATGATCTCGATCTTGGCAGGATCGTAGATTCCCCTCTGCTTCAGCGAATTGAAGACCTTGAGTTTTCGCCAGCGTGTGTTGCCCAAATGAATCAGCCAGCGGGTCGCTTCTCCGCCCACGGGTCCGGGGGTCGTCGCCACTTCAAGAAGAGCATTGAGCGCACGGGGATCGTCGTAGAACGCGAGCGTCTCAATCGCGAGGAGCCGGGCTTCCAGGGTGAGGGCCGTCTCCGTTGCGCGATCCACGAGGTCTTTGATAGCTGCGGAGGGACGGAGGCGCCAGGTGATGCGCGCAAAGGCATCGGTCCACGCCGAAGGGTCCTGAATGTTGGCGCCCTGCTTGACGTCGCGCCAGAGCTTGTCGGTATCGGCACCGTGCGCGCCAATCCCGCATGCTTCCAGATAGGTGCGGTCCCCGGACTCACATTGCCTCAGGAGCGAGGAAAGGTAGACCTGTTTGCGTTCTGCTGGGACATCACGCAGAGCCAGAGCCATTTCCCGACGGACCGCGGCGTTCGGTTCTTCCTCCGCATGGAGTTTGGAAACGAGGAGCGCGACGTCCTGTCCGGCATTCCGGAGGGCGCGGAAAGCGAGCAGTCGCGTTTGAGCCTCAGGACTTTCGATGAGCATCGAGTTGACGATCTCGAGTCCCTCATGGCCGAGCAAAGGAAGGAGCCAGACCGCGCGGGCCCGGACGTATTCATTTTTGTGATGGAGGAGCTCGCGAACCGCCGGGATGGCGTTTGCACCAGCGGCTTTGAGAGTCTGCAAGCCGACGAAACGAACGTTTGTCGCGGGGCTGCAAAGAAGGGTGATGGCGTCCTCAAGGGTCCCGGGATCGGCCTGAGCGATACGAGGTTGGAAGCCTTTCGGGGCGATGCGGTAAATCGTACCGGAACAGGATTGGTCGCGGTCGTTGTGGCCACCGACCCCGGAGTCGAACCAATCGGCGACATAGAGAGCACCGTCCGCACCGACCATCACATCGGAAGGACGGAATAAGTTGCTTCCCTTGCTCTTGAAAAAGTCGAACCGTTCCAACCCGAAGGATGAACCCTTGAGTTCTGGATAATAGCCGAACACGACCTTGCGCCCTGCCTCACCGCTGAGGAGCAATCCATTGTATTGGGAGGGCAGGGCACCATTCTCGTAGAAACAGATCCCGGTAGGCGAACCGCCACCGTAGACGTCGCCGGCTGGCAGGACTCCCGGATCCCATTGTCGCCATTGGGCCTCTTGAATGGTCTGTCCCGGACGTTGGTCGGCCCGCCAGCCACGCTTGCCGTCTGGAGAGAAGAATCCAAGGAAACCACCTTCCATGAGCCAGGTGGTGCGGCAGGCGGGCGGGTCATCGTTGTCGTTTTGAAAGACGTCGCCGAACGAGGTGACCGTGTGTTCGTAGCTGTTCCGAAATCCGTGTCCGATGACCTGGACCTGAGTGCCATCCGGATTCATCCTGGCCGCAAAGCCTCCGACCCACACATGGCCATCGGAACTTTGCCGGCCGGCGATGGCGCCGGAGTCAGCGATCCGATCTTCGCCGCCATTGTAAGGACCGCCGACCAAGAATTCGTCGCCGTCCCTGGTCTTGACGTGGGCCCCGCAGTTTCCCTGATTGAAATACCACTTCCCGTCCGGTCCGCTGACCACGGCGTGCAAGCTGTGATCGTGGTTCTTGCCATTGAAACCGCTGAGGATATTTTCTCGTCGATCCACCTTCGGATCATATTTCAGGTCGCCATCCACATCCGTGTAGACAATGAGGTGGGACGGCTGGGCCACCACAATCCGGTTGCCGAAAACGCTGAGGCCAAGCGGTGCGACCAGCTCGGGATCTTGCACGAAAACATGGGAGCTATCCGCTTTGCCATCATGGTCCTTGTCTTCGAGAACGACGATCCGGTCACCTTCGGGGCGTCGGTTTCTGTTCTTTCGGTAGTTCACTCCCTCCGCGACCCAGATCCGCCCCACGGAATCAGTGTCCATGTTAGTAGGATTGTAGAACATCGGGCTGGTCGCCCAAACCGTGACTTCGAGGTCATCCGGCGCCGCCAGTCGGTCGGCCGGCAGGCTCTGGGGATCCAGCGAATTGGGATTGAACTTGTCAGGCGCTCTGGCGAAGCCCACCGGTTCCCGATCAAAGACGAGGAAGCGAACGGAGGCCGGCGTTTGTTCCCCATCACGGATCGCCCCACCGTCATCGAGGGCGATCCTGGCACGAAAGGAGGTCGCCCCTTTGGGAACTTTGAACCAGATGAACGAGTCCGCATGGGTACCGAGCCCCTGGGTGTATTCTTTTCCGGCAACCTTCATGGGCCCGCCCCGGTAGGTTTTCCCCCGCTGAATCTGACCGACCGTGCTGAAGGCGGTGCGCCAGGCGAGTGTGGTGAGGTCGATGTTTGTGCCGTCCTTCATCACGAGTTCAGGCTCGATCCAGTTGGCCCAGTCGTGGCTCCCGTTGCCTTCACTGGAGACGATGAGGTAGAGATCGCGCTTCTTCAGCGCGACTTCAATCGGGATCAGACGCTGGGTATCGCCGCTCTTGAGGAGTTGGCTACGGAAGAGGGGCGCCGGGCCTGCACCCTGGGCCTGAGATGATTGCAGGAAGGCGGCAACGAGGAGCAGTGCAAGGAAGAGGGGTTTCATGAGCGGTCGGGGCGGGAGGACCGCGAGGAATTTGCGGGAGAAGAAGCGGATGATCAAGCAAAGGTCCAACCGGCCGGTCTGAAGTCGACTCCCTGAGAAGCTCTGGAGCGGGGCCGAAGCGGATTTCGAGTCGCGACCGGACTTCGCGCTCGAACGGAAAGCGCCTTCGGGGTATTTCCAGAGGATGCGCTTCTTCATCGGTTGTTTTTTCGCTCCCTTTCTTTTCTTAACCACTGCCTTCGGCGACGAGTTTGTTCCCGCCGAGCCGTCTTCGATTGGCATCGATCCCGAGCGGTTGCAGCATGTTGATCGTGCGATCAGAAGAGCCATCGAAAACGACGAAGTCCCCGGTGCGGTGGCTATCATCGCGCGAAAAGGGAAGATCGGGTATCACAAGAGCTTTGGTCATGCGAATCTTGAGGCCGGCGAGGTCCTGAAGAACGACGCCATCTTCCGCATCGCGTCGATGACGAAGGCGATCACCTCCGTGGCGGTGATGCAACTCTATGAAGCGGGCCATTTTCGCCTTGGCGATCCGGTGAGCAAGTTCATCCCGGAGTTCAAGGATCCGAAAGTTCTGGTCAAGACGGAGGAGGATGGCAAAACGCTAACAAGACCAGCGAAGCGGGAGATCACGATTCGTGACCTGCTCACCCATACCGCCGGTATCGGCTACACGTTCATCCCTTCATCCGTGCAGGAGATATACCGGGAGGCGGACATTGTGGATGGAGTCACCCACAAGCCGTATGTCCTGAAGGACGTTATTCCGCGCCTGGGAGGATTACCGTTGATTCATGACCCCGGCGAGAAATGGACCTATGGGCTGAACACGGACGTGCTCGGCTATCTCGTCGAAGTGGTTTCCGGGAAGCCGCTCGATGAATACTTTCAAGAACACCTCTTCGCGCCGCTGGGGATGGTTGATACGGGGTTTTACCTGCCCGAAGAGAAGGCGAACCGACTGGTGACGTGGTATCGCGCGACGAAGGATGGATTGAAGCCGCAGGTCGGCGCCGGGAACGAGTTTGGTGCCGAACCCGATTATCCGGTCAACGGGGCGAGGTCCTACTTCTCCGGTGGCGGGGGCTTGAGTGGCACGGCGCTGGACTACGCGCGCTTTATCCAGATGCTTCTCAACGAGGGCGAACTCGATGGCCAGCGGGTGCTCAGTCGCAAGTCGGTGGAATTGATGCGGGCCGTGCAGGTGGAGGACTTCGGGGGCGAGGCGTTCGGATTCGGGCTTGGCTTTCGAGTCCTCGCCGATGCCGGAAAGCGAGGCGAATTGGGTAGTGCAGGAACTTATTCGTGGGGTGGTGCCTTTTTCACCTCCTACTGGATCGATCCCAGCGAGCAGCTGATTGCCGTGCTCATGTGTCAGGTGCGCCCGGCTTTTTCCCAACTTGGAGAGCAATTCCAGACGGCTGTCTACCAGGCACTTGAGTGAAGCACCGCGTCTGGGGTGCGCGACTTCGATCATGGTTTTCGCACCCCTTCAGTTCCGGCCAAACGGCGAGCTCTGAGTGATTGCCTTGATCATGTCCCGCAACCCGGTTGAGCGGTCGACGAGGTTGTCGATCGTCGGCCGATCCTGAGCACCTAGATCCCGGCCAAGAGCGTAGGTCAGCAATTTTTCAGTCAGGCAACGTTTGAACCGATCTGAACGCCTGATCAACAATTGCCGAAATTCACCGGGGTTGGCGAAGGTGTCGCTGTTGGCCATCATTCCCGTCGCGTCGATCGGCTTCTTCGTTCCGTAGTGGGTCCGCCAGGCGCCTACCGCATCGTAGTTCTCCAGGGCGAAACCGGGCGGATCAATTTTCCGATGGCACTCGGCGCAGGTCGGGATCGCGCGGTGTTTCTCCAACTGATCGCGGATGGTCAAAGCACCGCGGATGTCAGGTTCGATCTCAGGAATGTCGTCCGGCGGAGGCGGCGGTGTGTAGCCCAGCAGTTTTTCCTGCAGGTAGACGCCACGAACGACCGGCGAGGTATCCACCCCATTGGCGGACGCGGTGAGCAACAAGCCATGCCCTAGCAAGCCGCCGCGATTGGGAGAGGCGGCAAGGGAGACGCGCTGCATCGTGTTGCCTTCGACGCCGGTGATACCGTAGTGCCGGGCCAGTTCTCGATTGAGGAACGAGTAGTCCGCCGAAAGGAACTCACGCGGCGGCAGGTTCTCGTCGAGGATGTGGCGAAAGAACGTCTCCGTTTCCGCCTGCATCGCCTCGCCCAGATTGTCACGGTAGTAGCTGAGGAATTCTTTCGATACCGGCATTTCACCGATGTTGTCCACGTCCAGCCAACGCCGAAGGAAGTGCGTGACGAAACGGTTGGACCTCTTATCAGCCAGCATCCGGTCGACCTGATCGCTGAGTTGCGATTTCAGCATTCCTTCTGCAGCCAACCCCATCAGCTCCGCATCCGGCATCGAAGACCAGAGGAAATACGAAAGTCGGGATGCGAGGGCGTGGTCGGAAAGTTCGCCCTCTGCCTCATTGAGATACAGAAAGCCCGGCGCACACAGAATCGCTTGAAATCCGAGCTGCAACGCCTGGAGATTCGTCAGCCCCTCGTTCAACTTCGTGCTAACGAGCCGCTCAATCGGTTCCAGCTCGCCCTCGACCGGTGGGCGGCGAAAAGCGCTTGCGGCGAAAGCCCGCAATCGTTCTGAAATGGTGTTGCGATTCAGATCAGACGTCTTCAAGTCACCGTAAAGCGTCCGATGCCCGCGCGCAGGCCACATCTCGAAATGCGGCCCCTCGACCTGCACTTCCCAGATCCGAAGTTTGGGACCTTTGTAAGCCCTCAGGATGGCATGCGCCCGCTCCTGCTTGTTCTCCATTTCCACAAAAGGAGCGAATTCCGGCCGGTCAGCCAACTTGCTCGTCAGCAGCCGGACCAGCCGTTTCGCCGCAATGGGGCCGTTGCGAAAACGAACTTCAGGCTCGTAATGCTCTTCCAGGTACCCGGTCCATTCAATCCACTGCGGCTCTTCGTTGGTCAGCTCGACGCGTTTCAGAATCACTTCGTGGGAAATGTTGCCTGTGCTCTCTGCGCTGCCTCGCCGATCGACCGAGGCGATTTCGAGGACCAAAGGATCGCCATTCCGGAAGTCGCCCAGGGCTTTTCCATAGTCGTGAAGCCGGTCGACGGCGGCCGCTCTCACTCGAATCG
>JBCCIR010000176.1:0-10171 GCA_039028175.1 Verrucomicrobiota bacterium | reverse complement strand
GATGAGATTCGTGACCGCGGAATCGCGACTCGATCCCTCCGGGAGTTCGCTCACGAATTCCGAGGCTCTAACGGGATCATAGCGCGCCCAGTTGCTGACTATATTGGAAACTGCCTGGTCGCGCTGAGAACTTTCGGGTTGTTGGAGCGCCCATTCACCCGCGCTTTCGGGATCGTGCTGGGACCAGGAGGAAGCGATGTGGCTCAGGGCGTTTCCGTAGGCTTTGGTCGCTTCTTCAGCGTCCATCGACGAGGTGGCTTTTTCGTAGATATCGAGCGCAGCGACCACATCCTGATGGGCCAGGTTGTTGATCACGGCGTTGATCGATTTCTGTTGCACCGGGCCCTCCAGCTCGGACATCACCCATTCCTTGGCCCCGTTCGGGTCCTGCCCGGCCCAGCCTCCGACCAGGGCTTCAATCGCCTGATCCCGGCGTTGGTCGTCCTCCAGTCCAATCGCGTATTTGGCCGCTTCGGTCACATCGTGAGTCGCCCACTGCCGGACTAGATTGTTGATGGACTGGTTGTGGGTATTGTCGTCGGTTTCCCATTGGTCCAGCCAGGTGAGAGCGGCGTCCGGATCCTCTCGAACCCAGTTGGAGACAATGTTGCCGACCAAGTGTTTGTTCTGCGAGGTGACCCCCATTTCCTCAATCAGGGACGCGGCACCGGCGGGGTCCTGCTGCTGAAGCGATTGGAGCAACCCGTTTACTGCCTGGCTGCGAGCCGGTCCCGGGTCGAGATCCTCAACCCAGGCCCGGGCGGCGTCCGGGTCCTGTTGAGCCCATTGCTGGGTGAGGTTCTGGTAGGCGTAAATGGTTTGATTGGAGGGCGGGATGTCGGCCAACATTTTCGCGGCGCGCTCCGGTGAATGGCTGGTCAGAGACCACATGGAATTCCGGATCGCGGCGGCTCTTTCCTGAACCGGGAGGGTATTGAACCAGGCTTCGGCTGCCTCGGGGTCGTGGCTCGTCCAATTGGCGGCAATTTGCCCAAGTGCTTGCTGGCGTTGTTGTCCGGGGGGAAGCTCTTCGAGAAGGGTGAGGGCTTTCTCGGGATTGGTGGCGGCGAGGTTGCTGGTCAGGGCTTGAAGAGCGATCTGGCGTTCATTTTTAAGCGGAAGGTTTTTGGCAAACTGCAGCGCTTTTTCAGGTTCGGTCAGGAGCCCCGCGGCGAGTGATTGAATTGCCTGATGGCGATTTTGCTGTCCTTTCACATCCGCCAGACGGGCGATGGCGGCATCAGGATCCTCCAGCGCCCATTGCGCAAACAGCTGGTGGTATTGCCAGGAATGATGACTTCCCCGGTTATTTTCGGTAAGCAATTGAAAAGAGAGATCCGGATTTTTGCCTGCCGAGCCGTTGATGATCGCAGAAAGAGCCGTTTGTTTTTGATTGGGTTCGGTAAGGCTTTCGACCAATGTTTTTGCCTTTTGGGGGTTTTCATTCGCGATTTGAAGAAGGACGACGTTGATGGCCTGGGTCTGGAGATTCCGATTCTTCAAATCAAGGGTGGCTTCCCAGGCCTCCGTTGGGTTCAGCTGGGCCCAACGATTGAAGACGGCAAAGCTGATCTGATAAAATTTTGGATTGTGGACGTTTGAAACCTGCTTCTCGAGGGCTCCGCTCAGGTCCCGCAACGAGGTGGCTGACAGGGCATCAATGGCGTCAAAGAGAGGGCGATTGAAACCTCCGCCGTAACCATTGGCCAGTTCCAACAATTGGCTCATGGAGGCTTTGCCCGTGGGGAGGGGCGATTCCGAATTCGACTCCGGATTCGCCGGGTTGGAGGAAGAGGCAGAACCGTTTTCACGTTTTGATCCGAGGCCAAGGTTCGGGTTTCCGGGCAAAGGGTTTACCGATTCCGGTGACGCCTGGACGGGCTGTTTTTTGGTGGAGAAAACGAGGGCGCCGGAGGCAAAGCCGACGAGCACAGCGACGATAACAATGAGGCTTTGTTTCATGGATTTTTAGGACGGTTGAGAGGGTTAGACGTTCATTCAGAAACGGGATCTTCCCCGAAAACATTCTTCTTCAGTAGCGGGCCTTTTCGGTGAGGTCGTCCGAGTCAAAGGCCTGACGGGCAGCGGCCTTTACGGCAGCCAGCAATCGTGCGTTTGGTGCAGGGGGATGCTCCATCAGCTCAATAAGCCGTTCGGCGGAAGCGATGGTCAGCGTCATTTTCTCCCCACTATCCGGTATTTTGGAATCAGCCTTGTCTATGGTTGGATCGATCGGCACGGTCATACAAATGGGCTTTCTATGTCCATACTATCGTGAAGCACACGGACGATTTCCACCATCTGTGAATCAAGGAGGCGGTAAGCAATGAAATGACGGGGACGTTTCACAATGAGACCATCCACCGCTGCACGTGTCTTGCTGTGGCGAATATGATAGATCTTAATCCCGCATGGTAATCCATGCACGTTTCGTGACCCTGCCAAGTCAGGATTGGCGACAATCTCTAAGATTGCCGTGGCGATCAAGCTGCGATAACGGCGAGCAGCGGCACGACCAAAATGCTCTGCTGACCAGAGTAGGGCTTCTTCAATATCCTGGGTAGCGTCTTCGGTCTGGCTGAATGTCACGAAACCGGTTCCGCATTCTCGGCTTCAAGACGGTTCATCGCCCGGTTAAAACAGCCATCCATCATCGCATGAAGGGCTTCCTCCCCGGATATTTCAACCACGCGGCCAGCGGCTGATGAATCGAGACCTGTCTGAACCTCCTGCCGTAAACGCTGAAGACGAATCTCCCGTTCTTCATTCCGCCTGGCCATCGCTGCCAGGGCAGCACGATGCACTTCGCTCGCGCTATTGAACTGCCCACTCGCCACTTCGGTTTTTACGAAGTGCTCCAATTCTGGCGTTAAATTGACATTCTGCGTAGGCATACTGACAAGATATACCATACATTGACAATGTTTGTCAATGTGCAACGTCCCCTGCCAACTACCGCTGATTCATCGTCAGCCTACCAGCGGAGTCCAGAGGCGGCTGTGGAGCCTCTCCGGCGCGGATGTTGCTTGCAACATATAACCGCGCCATTGCTTTACTCGCCTATCGGCTCGCTCGAAATGGGTCATCTGCGTTCGCTGGCGCTCACACACTTTGATTGGGATCTAGAACACGGCGGGGGGTTTGGGTTAATGGCGATCTATCGATTGGAAGCCAAAATCATCGGGCGCCGGGCCAAGGACAAAGCCGGTAAGGTCATTCCGGGAAAGCAGGTCTCCATGCTGGCCAAGGCCGCTTACCGCTCCGGTGAGAAACTCAAAGACGAGGCCAGAGACAAAAGCTTCAACTACACGGCCCGCAGCCAGGAGGTGGTGCATACCGAGATTCTGGCACCGGAGGGAGCACCGGACTGGATGCATGAAAGCCGCGAGCGCGAAGCAGGCACCGATATCGGACGGGCACGCCGTGAGCGGCTGTGGAATACCATCGAGACTGTCGAGAAACGCAAAGACTCGCAGCTGGCGCGGGAGTTCGTGATTTCTCTGCCGATAGAACTTAACCGCGAGCAGCAGATTAAAGCCATTCGCAGCTGGAGCGAACAGGAGCTGGTGAGTCAGGGCTTCGTCATCGATATCGCCCTCCACCGCTCCAAAGATGGCAACAATCCACACGCGCATGTGCTCGCTACCATGCGGCCTGTGGAAGGGGACGGATTTGGTAAAAAGCCGACCAATAATGGCAAATTTAATGGCAGAGGGCGCGCTGGCTTAGGGGCAAAGCAGGACCTCAAATTCTGGCGAACTTCATGGGAAAAGGTGGCCAATGACTCTTTGGCCGATGCGGAACGCAAAGAGCGCATTGATCACCGATCGCTCAAAGATCAGGGGATTGACAGGCTACCTCAGCCTAAGATCGGCCCGGAAGCCACCGGCATGAAGAAGCGGGGCAGAGTGGCTGATCCCAACAAACTACAAGCGGTCCGCCGGGCGGACATGGACAATGAGGTGGTGGCGTTCCGCCGTGATATCAAAGAGAACGGCGAGGTGTCTCAACAGGGACTGGGCGGACAGCCCTGGTGGGCACCGGTGTCAGTGAATCTGGCCCGTGGCATGCAAAAGACGCTGGAGCTCGGCAAGCAGGCGGTCGCTTCGGTCTTTGATGCAGCCAGGGAAGCCAAGGCACGATTTGATAGCTGGCAGGAACGAGAGGAAGCGCGACAGGCCGAACGCACCAGATAAGATTTGTGGATTCTCCTCGCGAACATGCCGAAGAAGGTCATCCGGGCTTACTGCATGCTTGGCGATTAACTCTATCTTTGTGCGATGTTTCACTCCGCGTAGCTCTTGCCCTCCACTGCAGTCGACGCCGATCGGGGAGGTATGATCTTCTTCTTCGAAGAAAAAATGGAATTTTTCTTAGGAAGCGCCCAATATCCAAATTCAGGGTGGCTGGTTTTGAAGTGACCGGTGACATCACAGGGCACGCAGACCCGCGCACCACCCGCCTCTATGACCGGCGGAAGAAGAAGGTCACGCGGAACATTGTGGAACGGATTTCTGTGTAAAACACTTCACATAAACGCCTTACGAAGAACAGTAATAGCTGTCGATCCGGGAGCATCTGACGCACGCCTGTATTCAGCTGGATTCGACTCTGAAAAAAAGATGCCCAGGCGATACTTTTTTGGCCCTAAATCAATGCATTCTACGCCATTTTAGGTAACTTGATGTGATCTATCTGCGAATAAAAGCATCAAAGGGGCTGTCTAACAGCCGGGATTTGTGTTTAGATTAACTAAAAAGCTGTAATGAGTAATACTCCGCTAAAAATATTGGGCTGCTTGCTGCTCGCTACTTCGCCCATGTGCGGCTGCGATAAATCACCAAAGTCCGGGAAGGCTGAAGATAAGAAGGAGGCTCCTCACCCTGCTAAAACAATGATGATTACAAGCCAGTTCATACTTAAGTCAGCAGACGGAAAATCTATTTTGGAGTCCGGACCGCCAACCAAGGATACCAACCTCGCTTCTGTTTTGCCTAGCCATGAGACCCTCACTGCTGCAAAAGCCGAGATAAGAAAGTTAGGGTTTAGTGTGGATGAAAAATCTCAAGGCAGTTCACTTACAGTAGTAGCACCAAAAGAGAAACTTGAGCAAGTATTTTCCGGCAGGCTAGTTCAAATCAAGCCTCCGCTGACTGACGACAAAAAAATGAATGGTAAAAGCGAACCGTATTGGAAATGGGAGGGTGGCCATCAAATTCCGAAGCAACTTCAATCGTGCATTGCTGCTGTCGCAATATCATTGCCCCCAACCTCTTTCTCTGATCCGAACTGAATTTTTAGTTCCGTTCATTTCGACCTCAACAGTTCAACATTAATAAAATAAATGAGTGATAGAATAACGGCTGTTGTATCGCCGCGTTCCTTGGGTGGGATTTCTCTATTTGACGCAGACTCCTCCCTAAAAGGCAGTCCCTTTAAAACGGAAAGCGTAGAGGATTTCAAATCGAGTCCTGACGATGTGCAAAATACAGTGTTGGAGTTGGAGAGACTCGGGTTTAAAGTCACGAGCCAAAGCGAATGTACTGTTTCTATTGAAGGCAATAAATCTTTGTTTGAAAAAATATTCCGCCAAAAACTTTCCTTGCGGAAAGTTAGCATGTCGGACTCAACTGAGGAGTCTCTCCTGAAGGCTGGAGGAACAGTGCCAGAGTATTTTGATGTTGCTGGACAAGGAAGCCGAGGTGCCCCAAAGCCGCTAGAGTTTCCAGGAGACCTACGTAATTTAATTGAAGGAGTAGCCTTCTCAATCCCCCCAATTTATTTCGCGGAGTCGCCACTACCGCCACTTTCTCCGGTTCATGCAAGTGCTTATCGGTACCTTACCGTTCCAGATGAAGTGGCAACCTTGCTTCATGCATCCAAAGTACATCGAAGAGGCATTACTGGCCGAGGAGTGGTTGTCAGCATGCCCGATTCTGGATTCTACTTTCACGAATTTTATCAGGTCCACGGTTATCGTGCGCGGCCCACCATTCTGGCAGCTGGCGCTACTGACCCTAGTTCTGATTCAAGCGGCCATGGGACTGGTGAAGCGGCAAACATTTTTGCTACGGCGCCAGATATTGAATTACAACCGATCAAGAATGGAGATGCTATTGATTCGATTAGAAAGTCCGTTGCTGCCGGTGCACAGGTTATTTCAAATAGCTGGGGCTATGATGTCGATAAAGGTGCGACTACTTGGGCCACGCTTGATCCATACTTGAAAGCCTTAGCTCTCGAAATACAACTAGCAATAAATCGTGGAATCACTGTCTGCTTTGCTGCGGGCAACGGGCACAACGCATTTCCGTCAGGCATGCCTGATGTGATAGCCGTAGGTGGAGTGCACCTCGATTATCCTACGTTCAGCTTTGAAGCATCTAGCTATGCTAGTAGCTTTGATAGTGTCATCTTTCCAGGGAGATCCGTCCCAGATTTTTGCGGCCTAACGGGAAGACGAGTTAATATTAACGGCGGAAAAGCACCATCGCTCATGTTGCCGGTTCAACCCGGGGCTAACCTCGACGGGATTGATCCGTCGACGGGCTCAAATAACGACGGATGGGGACTATTTAGCGGAACATCTGCAGCCTGTCCTCAAATAGCGGGGCTTTGTGCCTTATTACTGGAAGCTGATCCTTGGAAAACGCCAGCTGATGTGAAACAGTCGCTGCTGTCACGCTGCCGAGATGTTTCAACTGGGACAACCGCGCACGGGGTGGCAGCAGTAGTTGGGCCTGATCTTGCGACAGGAGCAGGTCTTGCAACTGCGATTTAAATATTTGAATTTCGGATCTGACACTAGACACTACACTACCCCGGTAAATTCGGAGACATTAAACCGAAGGCCAATTAGCCGACGTTTTGCCGACAGTATTGGACGTCTCGCCCATTGAAGTATTTCGCAATCCTGTCAGGTGTTTTCTGTAACATCTTCATAAAACTCATCACATTGGCCTTCAGCTCTTCAACGATCTTCGGCGCCCGCTTCCCGTGAACGTTCGAACGTTCTTCTTGAGGTCGCCCCAGAAGATCGCCGCATTCATATTAATTAATATCAGGTCCCTGGCCAGGCGTGGAGCGTGGGCTAAACGTGCTAAGTCAGACCGAGCCTCTTCTTTCGTGAGCGGATTGCTCCCTCCCCCCTCCTTTCGACCGAGTTGGTTGGCGATCTCCTTAACAGACAGCCCTCACTGCACAAGGTAGCCAACTGATGCTCCTGTTCGGTCGTCCACGGCGCGTAGAAGGTGAATTTCAGCGTCTGTTCGGTCACTTCCACGCCTTCATTCCTTCACCAGCACAACGAGGCGCCGCCGCTGCTATGGAGCAATGTTTACGTCGAGAGATAAGCCACGCACCTGGCGGTTGAAAGGTTGAAAATCCAACCTAACTTTTATACAACATCCGACCATGACGGATCCACTTGAGCAATTCAGGAAATTACCGGTTACCTCCCGTAAGGCAGAAATCGACGCTAAGGCGTCAAATTTGCCCGTAGAGGGCATAGAAGAAGAATCCTTAGGGTATCAGGCCTGCGGAGGCAAAGGGCGCTCTGTGGGGCTTCAGCTTCGCAGGAAGGGAAAGCCGCAACGTTCCCCTCGCCTGGCCTATTTACTCGATATCGTCTCCGATGGCGAGCATGGCACCCTGATCGAGCTGGTCTTTACCTTCATGGCGGTGCGGATTGAGGGGCGCAACCTGCAAACGGTGATCCAGCTGCTGGAGAATGATTCAGCCGGGTTCATCCAGGAATTTGATCCCAAGCGGTGGGAGAAGCCACCCGCAGATGCACCGGTGATTACTGCCATCACGCTTACCACGCAGGAAGGTTCGATGATGGAACAGGCCGATGAGATGGAATCGGCGTGAAGACTCCCCTACCCGGCACTGAGCAGGGTCAGCACATGCTCGTCAATCGCACTTTGGCGGAAGGCATCACCAGCAGGGCCTTGTCGATTTTTGAAGCCTAACCCGTCCGGCACGGCGGCGATGGCCGTCTCGATCAGTGCCTGGCGATCCGTAGCACTCAACCCATTCAGATAGCCATCAATGGTCTCACGCCTGGCATGTTCGGCGGCATCAACGGCACGTTTATCTTCCTGTGCCTTTGCTTCCAGCTCGGCCATTCGCTGCTTTCGTGCTTCGGCACGATCTTCTGCCGCTTTGTCTTCGGCAGCGCGTTCAGCTTCACTCTTAAAGTCCGCTGGTGGCGCCCAATCTTCATTGATGGCACGCACCAGCCAACCAGCGGGATTGGTTGGTGCATCTTCGGTGGCAATCTTGTATTTCAGTATATCAATTTTGGCGCGTATCAAAACTTCTGGCTGGCTAACTACCAGACGTCTTGCTTGCGTTACACTCACGCCAAAATCAATCAACAATGCTTCGACAGCGCCTACTTCTTGGGGTGTATCTTCAAGTAATGGCAAGGTTTCATCAACAGGATGAGCTTTCTCAAACATGACTTCCCACTGCCCTACTCCTAATTTCCGATAGCGATCCTTGGCGGGAACCTTCCTGATGAAGCCGATATCTTCTAGCTCGGCTATACCTCGACTCAGCTTCTGTTTCAGGGTGCCAATCGAAGTGTAGTTCTTGGACAAGCCCAGTTTATGAATAGCCAACGCTTTGACATCGAATGAAACGGGCTTCCCCCAGTGAAACCGTTTATCTAACAGACGATACAGCCGCTTGGCGATAGGGCTGCTTAATCCGGTGACGGCTTGCCAGTCCAGCTCTTTTACATTGCCGTTTTGGAGGCTTTCATAGATGACACTCCCCCACTGGAACTGACTGTTCTTCTTTCCTTTTTCATCTCGCGATGTGGTGACGCGATCAATGATATGAAACTCTTCATCCATCCATTCTTTTGTTTTCGCGTTCCACCATGCGTTTTCATATTTCATGGTGACGCTGACCCAACGGCTCAGCGATTGACGCACCAATTGGTAGTTAGATGCTTTGTGACTCCACCCCAGGAGCTGAATGATTTGGTAAAGAGAAAAGGGTACTTTAATGCTATTAAAGTTCTGCATTCGCGCCAATTGAACCAGTGCTAAAACAACATCATCGTCAGTTGGTGTGGGTAGTCCCCATTTGTCAGAGGCAGTAACAATGAGCTTCCGTGTTACGCGTTTCCCAGCCCCCTTATCCCATGTAGTATCCTCAAATTCTAGCGTTTTAATATTTGGATCACGCCGTTTCGACAGCATAGCCAAGGGAAACTCAGCGATATTTAGCTCGTCCCTTCCATTTCGGTATTGGCTTAAGTCTTCCTCTTCACCGAACAGATCTGGCTCCGTCTGAGAAGTTCCTTTCATGTTCTTCTTACCCAAAAAAGCATCATCATCCCGCTGTTGTTGTAAGTTATATTAAACAACAGTTGTAAGTTGTTAAAAAATAACCTGTTTATTATCAACGAGTTACGCCGAAAAATGTACCCAAAAGGGCGGTAAAATGTACCCAAAAGGGCGGTAAGTAACTCCAAAAATGTACCCAAAAGGGCGGTAAAATGTACCCAAAAGGGCGGTAAGTAGCTCCAAAAATGTACCCAAAAGGGCGGTAGTTGGGAACGGTTGAAATACACAGTGAGGCCTCCAATTCTCAGAAATTGTACCCGAAAGGGCGGTACAAACGCACCCTATCAGAAATATATAGGGTGTGACAAGCATTTTTGTACCCGAAAAGCCGGTAACTTTAGATATTGAAGGGGTAGAAATGCACCCAAAAAGCCGGTAGTTGGGCGTAGGTTCCCTATTGTGATCTGGGATCGGGCTGAAGAAATGCACCCAAAAGGGCGGTAGATTTGGCAAAAAATTTCCGACCGCTTCGCGGTAAATAAACAACCCCGCCGCAAGCAGCGGGGAATAAATCCCCAGCGAGATTAAAGTTCAGATCTTTTTAGGTCTGAACTTTAAACTTCCGACTTTGCCGCGGAGATCCGTGCTGGCGATACGAGCAACAATGGCGCTCAGCGTATCGGGCGACTCAAACCTGTTGATCATTACTCGGATTGCTTCGCTGCGGCTATGAGGGCGATTAAACTCATTTTGCAAACGCCCTGCAAGTGCCTCCACACATGCCAGTTCCTCTTCGGTCAGAACGGCAGTCACCTTGCGAGTCGGTTTAGTGATCGGCTGCTGACTCTGTTGCTGAGCCAACTCTGCTT
>JBCCIR010000175.1:0-10198 GCA_039028175.1 Verrucomicrobiota bacterium | reverse complement strand
GCGGGAGGAGGGGACGCTGCGGAGTTATCGGGGGCATCGAGCGGGGGAAGATGTGTTGTCGGCGGTGGGGGAGCAGGATCTGACGGCGCATGTTAATTTTTCGCGGTTGGGATCGGCGGTGGAGGCGACGGGGATGAGGGTGATTGGGGTGGAGGATCAGCATGACTTTGTGATGCGTGCGGGGCGGGGCTTATTGGAGGAACGGGAAGGGGTAGCGGATGCGGGATTTGCGAAGCAGTTTCAGACCTTGATGCATCCGGGGATGATGGGGCGGGTGTTCAAGGTGGCTCGGTTTGAAAAGGGGTAAGAGGAAAATCCTCATTGGGATACAGACGATGGATGCCTTCGTCTGGGCGTAGGGGCAGAGGTGATGGAAAGCGGTTGCGGAGGGTTGGGGTGGGCGGGTAGAGTGGAGGGAGAACGCCGATTGAATTGCGAGGCCAGGGTGGCGAAATTGGTAGACGCGCCAGATTTAGGATCTGGTGGGCTTTGCCCGTGCAGGTTCGATTCCTGTCCCTGGTAGCGGTCGAATGGCGGAGCGATCGAACCCACCTTTAACGAACGTAATGACCGACAACTCTGCTGCTTCCCATATTGAGCTGACGACATATGATGAGGAGCGGGTGCGTGAAGCGGTGGAGCAATGCCGGGAGCGATTGGGGAGTGATCCGGACTGTGTGTTTTGTTTTGTGAGTTCGGATTGGAAGCGGCACGTGGATGACTTGGTGGAAGTGATCCAAGTGCATGGCCGGGCGGGATTGGTGGTGGGGTGTTCGGCGGACGGGTTGATCGGGACGGGGGAGGAGAACGAGAGTGTGTCGGGTCTGTCGATGTTGTTTTTGAATTTGCCGGGGACGAAGGTGCGGTGCCGTGTGATCGACGAGGGGGATGTGGGCGAGGGGGTGACCTCGGATTATTGGCATCGGGTGACCGGGGTGAAGGAGGATGAGGAGGGGGATTGGATTGTGCTGGGGAATCCGGCTTTGTTGAGTGCGGAGAAGTGGTTGATGTCGTGGAACGCGAGCTATCCGGATTCGCAATGTTTCGGCGGGTTGGCGAGCGGGGGCGGGGAAGAGGATTTGTTTTTGTTTTCGACGGAGGGCTCGGGGACGCCGGCGGCGTTGGCGGTGCATTTCAGTGGTGGGGTGCGTTTACAGGGGGTGGTGAGCCAGGGGTGCCGGCCGATTGGGGAGCCGTATACGATCACATCCGTGGACGACAATTACGTGGTGGAGATTGCGTCACAGCGGGCATTTGATGTCCTGGAGGAAGCCTTTAATTCTCTGGAGGCGGAGGAGCAGGCGGGGGCGCGGGGGAACATTTTTGCGGGGATTGCGATGTCGGAGTATGTGGAGGAGTTTGGGCGCGGCGATTTTCTGGTGCGGAACATTATCGGGGGAGATCCGGATGCCGGGGTTTTGGCATTGGGGACGTTTCCTCGCGTGGGGCAGACCTTGCAGTTTCAGCTGCGGGACAAGGACACGGCGGACGAGGATTTGCGGCGGGCGTGTGAGGAGGCGCAGGCGGCGCACGGGGAGCCGTTTGGATTGTTGTTATTCAGCTGCACCGGGCGAGGCGTGCGGATGTTTGGCGTGCCGAATCACGATGCGGGGGTGATGGAGGATGTGTTTGGGAAAGTGTCGTTGGCGGGTTTTTTCTGTAATGGAGAGATTGGGCCGGTGGGGAACCAGAATTTTCTGCATGGGTATACGGCGGCGGGGGTGATGTTTTGTTGAGGGGTTTTTCGGTTCTTAGGTTCTTAAGTTCTTTGGTTGTTTGAGGAGGGCGGTGGTGGCCTGGTAGAGCCAGAAGGGGAGGTTGATGAAGAAGATGAGGAGGATGGCTTTGTTGAACGCGAAGCCGAGGCCCATGACGTTGGAGATGGTGTGGTGCATGAACCAGAGGGCCAGGCCCCAGAGGGCGAGGGTGGCGCGGTTCATGAGGGCGAGGAAGCAGGCGAGTTCGAGGAAGAGGCCGAAGCCGAAGAGTCCCTGGGCGGCGGCGGGGTGGTCGGCGATGAATTTAATCATGCCCTGGGAGGCTTGTTGGGCGGGGACTTCGAGGTGATCGTAGTATCGGTAGGCGAAGTTTTTCTCGAACTGGATGGGGATATTGGGGATCTGGGTGATCCATTCGCCGCGGGAATTGATGAGTTTGGTGATGCCGGAAGCGACGTATGCGGCGGCGATGAGTTGTTGGGAGTGGTAGACGAGGAGGGTGGCGGGCGTTTCGGGGTTGGGGGCGAGGTCGGGATTGCGTTTGAGGGCCAGGTTGGGTTTTAGGCGCCAGTAGAGGTGGGCGAGGATTTGGCCGAGGAGGACGAGGCCAATGATTTGGGTGCTGTGGTGAGTGGCGCCCTGGGAATTGACGAGCGTGCCGGTGAGGGTGTGGATGACGAAGAGGCCGGCGGTGGCGGTGAGGGGGAAGAAGCCGACGAGGTAGAGAGCGACGAAGGCGAAGAAGGCGAAGGTAATGAGTTGTTGAAAGGGTTCTTGGGTGATCCAGGTGAGGTCGATGAATTGGGCGATGCCGGCGGGTTCGGGTTGATTGCGGAAGGAGAGGTTGAGAGAGGTGCCGGGGATGACGGCGAAGAAGGCGAAGAGGGTTCGCATGACGGCCCATTCCCAAGGGGCGTAGGTGACGCGATCGAAGCGGGGGGAGAGAAGAGATTTCAGAAGGGCGGGCATATTTGGGCTGGATGCTGGATGCTGGATGCTGGATGCTGGATGCTCGATGCTCGATGCTCGATGCTCGATGCTCGATGCTGGGTGCTGGGTGCTGGGTGCTGGGTGGGATATGGAGGGTTAGTTGGTCAGTTCGGTGATGAATTGTTCGGTGCGGGTGATTTTTCCGGAGTCATCGCGTTTGATGATGATTTCGTAGAGTTTGATATGGGGGAGGGCGTTGTCTTTGAAGGCGGCGGGGGCGACGCTTTCTTTGAGTTCGAGGAGGAGGGCATCGCCGGCGGGTTTTTTTTGATCGGGGGTCATGCGGTAGGTGGGGAGTTCGAGTTCGGCTTTGATGTCGTTGAGTTTGGCGGCGTAAGATTTCTTGAGGGCGGAGCTGACGACGCCGAAGGTGGGGTAGGTGGGGAGGGGTTGATCGTCGGCATCGGTGATGAAGACGAGGTTGGTATGAGGGGCGAAGGAGGAATACATGGGGAAGGACGAGAGGGGGTAGAATTCTGCGTCCTCGGTGACGAGGGAGAGGGGGGGATATTTGACGGCGACGAGGGAGAGGGCGGTGACCGCGACGAGGGTTTTGAGGGGGAAGTTGACGAGGGCGTTGGCGAGCATGGTCGGAATGGAAGGTCGGGTGGGGGTATTTTGACAGAATTGATGAAATTAGCGGAAACAATTTGATCGGGAATTGGGGGGAGGGCGGAGTGGGGCTATTTTGACCGGTTATTGGGAGGCAAAAAAGTTTTGCAAATAGCGGGTTCAACGCGAGGCTAAGGCCCCTTTTGACGCGGTGGGCCGTTGTGCGCTGCCACCCTTTTCTCGCCGGGAATATGTCAGATCATCATCGATTGTTCAGCTGGATATTTGCGTTGGTCGTCGTCTTGGCGGGTGTTTCCGGTTGTGGGGGGGATGCGAACGGGAGTGGGAGCAAGGAAGTGGAGGAAGATCCTTTATCGAGAGAGGTGGAGGCGTTTACGGGGGGGCGGACGAAGATGGCGTGGACGGTGTATATGAATCCCGATCCGGACCAGCATGATCCGTTTGTGAACGGTCGCAGTCATCAGTTATGGGGGATGGATACGGCTGACGGGAGGGGGCCGCGGGCGATATTGAAGGAGAAGTCTTCGTATGGGCGGCCTTTGGTATCGGCGGATGGCGAGCGTATTTTGTTTACTTACAAGGAATTCGAGAAGGACGGGAGTTGGAAGCGGAACTGGAAGCCGATGGTTTACGCGGTGGACTGGAACGGGACGAATATTGTGGAGTTGGCGCCCGGGTATGCGGTGGATGTGTGGCGCGATCCGCGGACGGGGGTGCAGTGGGTGTATGCGGCGCGGGATTTTCAGGATACAGAGCGTGCGGCGACGTATGCGAAGAAGATCGTGCGTTTTCAATTGGATGATCCGGAGAAGGAGGAATTGATTTGGGACCAGACCTTGGTGAGTCCGGACAATTTTCAGCTATCGGGTGACGGCTTACGGGCGGCGAGTTTGTTTCCGTGGCCGGACATGGGGGTCATTGACATGCCGAAAGGGGAGTGGACGAAGTATGCGAACGGGTGTTGGCCGTCGATGGCTCCGGACAACAGTTATTTGTCGTGGGTATTTGACGGGGCGCATGCGAATTTGCAGATGATCAAGGACGGCGGGAAGGAGAGTTGGATGGTGCCGATCAACCGGTCGGAGTTCATCAAGGGGCGGCAGGTGTATCATCCGCGCTGGAGCAATGACGTGAGGTATTACGTGTTTACGGGGCCGTATGTGCAGCCGGAGGGGGGCGGGAATCCGATTACGCGTGGGAGCCGGAAGGCGGATGTATACATTGGGAAGTTCAACGACCGGATGGACAAGGAGGAGGCGACGTTGCGGATCACGAGTTCGAGTTTACCGGAATATATGCCGGCGATGTGGATCGAGGGGGGTGAGGAGGCATCGGTGGATATGAGCAAGGTGGGGCCCGAGGGTGGCGGGGAGCAGATCGTGGAGGGGGCGGACGAGTTGAGCTGGCCAGTGGATGAAGAGGGTTTGGTTTTTGTGTGGAAAGACAGTGGCTCTACGAATGAGGTGGGGGATGGCGGGGGCGGGAGGCGGAAGTGTGTCTTGGATGCGAAGGATGGGGCGCGGTATTTCCGGAACTTGGAAATGGATTGCGGGGGCGGGTATTTCGTGGCGGATGAGGTGTCGGCGGCGGTGGTGAATGAGTTGGTGGCGAGTGGGGCGCCGATGTCATTGGAGTTGCAATTTACGCCGGGTGGTGACGGGACGATTCTTGGTGGAGAAGCGTTTGCGTTACGGGAGGCGGCGGGGGCGTTGGAATTTGTGGTAACGGCACCTGCGCCGGTGCCGGTATCGTTTTCCATGGCGAATATTGATCCGGGGTTTCCTCACCAGGTGGCGATCATCTTTGATGGGGAGACGTGGGAGATGGCGTTGGACGGTGAGGATCGGGAGCCGCAAGCGACGGAGGTGGCTTTGGAGAAGGGGGAGGGTTTGGTGTTCGGGGAGGGATGGGACGGGAAGGTGAAGGGGGTGGCGGTGTATAACCGGGCGTTGAGTTTGGAGGAGGTGGCGGCGGCGCATCATTATTGGGAGACGGAGATTGTGCATCGCGCGCCGGTGTCGCGCTTGAAAGTGAAGGGGACCTTGGTGGAAGCGACGCCAATGCCTTCGGTGGAATCGTTGACGGAGGAGCCTTACCGGCGGGCATTGCTGGTGTATACTTATGCGGTGGACGAGGTGTTGGAGGGGGACTTTAATGATGAGAAGTTGTTAGTGCGGCATTGGGCGATCTTAGATGAGAAGCCGGTGAAGGGGTATCCGCGGGAAGTGGGGGAATCTTATGAACTGGATTTGGAGCCGTCTTCGGCGCACGGGCAGTTGAAGGCGGAGCGGCAATTTGATGATTCGTCGGAGTTCACCTTGGAGTTATTTTATGATGTATCGACGCCTGCTTTTTAGTGTTCTGGTTTTGGGAATAGGGACCGCGTGTGGGGCGGACAGCGAGGCGCCTGGGGAAGGGGAGTCTGCGCCTGTTGCTGAGGCAACGGAGAATGCTTTTGCGGAGCGCATTGCGGCGCTGGCGGAAGAGGCGGGTGCGGCGGAGAAGCGGAATGTACGGGGGGAGGATGACGCATGGTTTTTCCTGACGCAGGAGTTACGGCATTTGGGGACGGGGGCCTTTTGGGAGCGGGACTGGGCGGACGTCGCGAAAAACGGGCAGGATCCGGTGCCGTTTTTGGCGCAGTTTAATGATTTGCTGAAGGAGAAAGGGATTCGATTGATTGTGGCGCCGGTGCCTCCGAAGGCGGCGGTGTATCCGGAGAAATTATTTGGGGATGCGACGGTGGCGGATGTGTTGTCGGTGCGTGGGTTTTACGATGAGTTGGAGGCGGCGGGGCTCGAAGTATTGGATTTGGAGTCGGCGTTGCGGCAGTTGAAGGAGGAAACGGGTGAGAAGGTTTATTGCGAGCAGGACACGCATTGGTCGCCGTTGGCATGTGAAAGGACGGCGGAGTTGATTGCGGGGCTGGTAGCGGAGGAGGATTGGTTGAAGAACGAGGAGAAGCAGGAATTTGTGCGATCGGAAGAGACCACGCTGACGATTCGTGGTGACCAGGTGGAGAGTGGAGACGATGTACCGATGGAGGAGATCAAGGTGCGCTATGCGGGGATTGGCGGGGGCGGGAGCGGTCCCGCAGCGGTGGCACCGGCGGAGGACAGCCCGGTATTGTTGATAGGGGACAGTCATACTTTGGTGTTTTGGGAGGGGACTTCGGGAGGAATGCACACGGACCGGGCGGGCTTATTGGATCAGTTGCAGTATGAGTTCGGGTTTCCGATTGATCATGTCGGGGTGCGGGGTTCGGGATCGGTGATGGCGCGGCGGAATTTGTTTCGGCATGCGGATGGGAAGGACGGGTATTGGGATGACAAGAAGCTGGTGATCTGGTGTTTTTCGGCGCGGGAGTTTACGCAGTCGATGGACAAGTTGTTGGAGATACCATTGGAACGATAGATGGGAGGTTTTGCCCGCAGATTTCGCAGATTATATTGCCCGCTACCGCGGGCTTTTTTCTTGGTTGAGGCAACTTGGTCGAATCCTTAGATGGTGTGACGTGAAGGAGCATCCTAGTGGTGGCGAGCGCTTGCGCTGTGGTAGGAGGGGTGGGTAGAGTGGGGGGATGGGGAAACGGGTGTTTTTGCTGGACGGGATGGCGTTGATATACCGGGCGCATTTTGCGTTGATCCGGAGTCCGATTTATACGAGTGGGGGGGTGAATAGTTCGGCGTTGTTTGGGTTTACGAACACGTTGATTGACTTGTTGCAGAGGCATGAGCCGACGCATTTGGCGGTGGCGTTTGACACCTCTGCGCCGACGAAGCGGCACGAGATTTTTCCGGAATACAAGGCGCAGCGGGATGCGATGCCGGAGGACATTGCGGATGCGATTCCGAACGTGAAACGGTTATTGGAGGCGTTTCGGATTCCGGTATTGGAGAAGGACGGGTATGAGGCGGACGATATTATTGGGACGTTGGCGAAGCGTGGGGAGGCGGAGGGGAACGACTGGGAGGTATTTATGGTGACGCCGGACAAGGATTTTGCGCAATTGGTGTCGGACCGGATCAAGATGTTCAAGCCGGGGCGGCGCGGGGGGGACGAGGAGATATTGGGGGCGGTGGAAGTGTGTGAAAAGTGGGGGGTGGAGCGGCCGGAGCAGGTGGCGGACATATTGGGGTTGTGGGGCGATGCCTCGGACAACATTCCGGGGATACCGGGGATTGGTGAGAAGACGGCGAAGAAATTGGTGGGGCAGTATGGGAGTGTGGAGGGCTTGTTGGAGCACGTGGACGATTTGAAGGGTAAGCAGAAGGAGAACGTGACGAATTTTGGCGAGCAGGGGAAGCTGTCGAAGGAATTGGCGACGATTCAATTGGATGTGCCGGTGGATTGGAATTGGGGGGACCTAGAGATTGAGGAACTGGATGAAGCGGCGACTAAGAATTTGTTTGTGGAGTTTGAGTTCAACAGTTTGGGGAAACGGTTGTTTGGAAATGAGTTCAAGGCGGGGCGCGGGCATGGGACGGCGGCGGCGGCCGGGGAAGGTGAGGGGGATGGCGAGGCGGGCGAAGGCGGAGTGGGGCAGGAGTTGTTGTTGCCGGATTTGAAGACGATTGCGGATGTGGCGCACGATTATCAGCTGGTGGCGACGGCCAAGGACCGGGCGGCGCTGTTGAAGAGGCTGGGGAAGGAGAAATCGGTTTGTTTTGACCTGGAGACCTCTTCTTTGGATGCGAAGGAGGCGATCATCCTGGGGATCGCGTTTTCGTGGAAGGGGTATGAAGGGTATTACGTGGCGGTGCCGGATGATGAAAAGGAGGGGGCGGCGGTGTTGGAGGAATTTCGCGAATTTTTTCTGGATGAGCGGATTGAGAAGGTGGGGCACAACTTGAAGTTTGATATTGGGGTTTTGAGTTGGCGGGGGATGGAGATTGCGGGGGCGATGTTTGACACGATGTTGGCGCACACGCTGGTGGAGCCGGACCAGAAGCATACGATGGATGTGTTATCGGAGGCATACCTGGGGTATACGCCGATTTCGATCAGTGCATTGATCGGGGACAAGAAGCAGGAGGGCGGGCAGCTGAGCATGTTGGATGTGACGCGGGAGTCGGTGGACAAGGTGGCGGAGTATGCGGCGGAGGATGCGGACGTGACGTGGCAGTTGGCGGAGTTGTTACGGCCGAGATTGAAGGAGAAGGAGCAGGAGAAAGTTTTTTATGAGATCGAGTGTCCGCTAGTGACGGTGTTAGTGAACATGGAGCGGGAAGGGATTCGGGTGGACGTGGGGACGCTGGAGGTTATTGGCGAGGAGTTGCAGACGCAGATCGACGGTTTGAGGGCGTCGATTTTTGAGGCGGCGGGTGAGGAGTTCAATTTGAATTCTCCGAAGCAGTTGGGTGAAGTGTTGTTTGACCGGCTGAAGCTGGTGGACAAGCCCAAGAAGACGAAGACGGGCCAGTATGTGACGAACGAGCAAGTGTTAACGGGGTTGGCGCCGTATCACGACGTGGTGGCGGATATTTTGCGGTATCGGGAGGCAACGAAGTTAAAGAACACCTATGTGGATACCCTGCCGGAGGCGGTATATCCGGAGACGGGGCGGGTGCACACGACGTTTTTTCAATTGATGACGGCGACGGGGCGACTGGCGTCGGCGAACCCGAACTTGCAGAACATCCCGATTCGATCGGAGCAGGGGCGGGAGATTCGGAAAGCGTTTGTGGCGCGGGACGAGGGGCATTTGATATTATCGGCGGATTATTCGCAGATCGAATTGCGGGTGATGGCTGAATTGAGTCAGGACGAGGCGATGCTTGAGGCGTTTGGGGAGGGATTGGACATTCACACGGCGACGGCGGCGCGTGTTTACGGGACGGAATTGGACGACGTGTTGCCGGAGATGCGGCGGAACGCGAAGATGGTGAATTTTGGGATTATTTACGGGATATCGGCGTTTGGGTTATCGCAGCGATTGGGGATCGCGCGGGGGGAGGCCGCGCAGATCATCGAGGAATACTTCAAGCAGTATTCGGGGGTGAAGGCATACATGGAGCGGTGTGTGGAGGAGGCGCGTGCGAACGGGTATGTGGAGACGATCACGGGGCGGCGGCGATATTTGCGGGACATTGATTCGCGGAACGCGAACATTCGGAGTGCGGCGGAGCGAACGGCGATCAACACGCCGATCCAGGGGACGGCGGCGGACATGATCAAGATTGCGATGCGAAAGGTGGCGTGGGGATTGGAGGACGGCGAGTTGAAGACACGGATGATCTTGCAGGTGCATGACGAGTTGGTTTTTGACATGGTGAAGGAGGAGGAGGCGGCGGTGACGGAGCTGGTGACGGAGGGGATGCGGACGGCGATTCCGATGGGGGTGCCGATTGTGGTGGAGACGGGGACGGGGGAGAATTGGTTGCAAGCGCACTAGCGTGCACTTGCAGTTATCGGTTATTTGTTACTAGTTATTGGTTATTTGGGTATGGTGGGGGAGGAACTATCGATATATTTTTGGGTGCCGGCTTCGGATCAGCTGGGGCATCTGCACGTGGACGGGAAGTTGCGGTGTTTGGAGGACCGGGTGGTGTTGCAGTATAAGATTCGGGACCGGATTTTTAAGAAGAGCGGGAAGGAGCTGGAGAAGATTGAGTTTCCGTATTCGGAGCTGGAGGAGGTGGCGTACAACCCGAACTGGTTTCGCGCGAGCCGGTTGGTTTTGAAGACGCGAGACCCGGCGATTTTGGCGAAGATGCCGGGATCGGATTTGGGACGGATTGATATGCGGGTGACGAAGAAGTCGAAGAAGGATGCGGCGAAGATGGAGAAGCTGGTGGAGTTCAAGCGGTCGGAATTTGACGCGGCGCGATCGCATGAGCGGTGGATGCGGTCGGCGGAGGAGGAGGCGGGGGTGAGTGACGAGGTCGCCGGTGAGGTGGAGGAGGAGGGGGGTGGAG
>JBCCIR010000174.1:0-10477 GCA_039028175.1 Verrucomicrobiota bacterium | reverse complement strand
CTCTAGTTAGCCAGTGGTGGACACCGGTCGGCAAAACCCAAGGTCAAATACTATGCCAGAGACGTGTTTTAGGCGTGTGGTGAGCCTGTGTTATTTTATAACTCTTTGATTATCAATGCTCCAAATTTCTCAGACAGGGGTTCGACTCCCCTCGCCTCCACTTAAATTTTTGATAATAAGCGGTTTACAGAGCACGGGGCGAGGGGTGGAGCTTGAGGGCTCGGCAGTACATTCCCTTTGTATGCGGGATTTGACTGAATCTCCAGAGGTGAAAATACAGACCGAGGCGTGTTTCGACGAGCCGATAACCCCCCCCCTCGAACCCTCCAAAAAATTAGGGCTCACGCATTATTAGTTGCGTTTGCACCTGGCGAACGCAAGGAGGCATCGAAGCGGGATCATCTTCGCTCGCTCCTGGGGAGCCTGGTTATCGCCGGTCACCTAAAACCAACCAGGAAAGGTCGAATCAAAACCAGCCACTTTGAGAACAAGTCCCGTGCCGCCGGCCTCATCGGTATCGGCACCGACAGGTGCGGCAGCGTCGGCGGGACTGACGGAGTGCGCCGCCTCCGTTGTCGGCATCAGATCCAGCGTTCTTCTGGCGTAGGCCACGGGGAGCGTGGCGATGATGAGCGCCAAACAAGTCGCGAAGATGGCATCGTGAAAGGTGGCTTGGCATTGTCGAAGGCTGTCATGGAGAGCGAGAGGCTTATTGGTGCTGGTTGCATGCTTTTTGATCGCCTTTACTCCCCCGAAGCCTCTTCCCCATTTTCCCTCTCTGCATCCTCACCGTGGAGTACCTCCTGGAGCGTCTTGTCGAGCAATGCTTTGCCGCCTGATTCCAGTCGTTTCAGGGTGTTTTCAATTTGAGTGAGTTCCTGCTTTAGCATCTTCGCTTCCGTTCGATGGATGTTGATAGTGTTCGCGAGCTGCTCGGCAAGCTTCTCCCGGAGCTTCTCTTTCGTCACTTTGCGTTCGGATTCGCTCAGATCGCCGTCGTGAAACCGGTGCAATAAGGCATCGATCTCGAGATTAACGCGCACCTCCACCACAAAAAACCCCGCCATCTCCTTCTCATCGTCTCGGACCATCTCGTGGTAGGACACATACAAATGAGCCGCATCCTGCAGAGCCTTCGCGTACGATTGCTCCCTTTTGCCCTCCTTCGCTTCATTGAGGGATTCGAGCGCAATCGGGATATGTTTGCGGTAGAAGGCCAGGATCTGGGCTTCTGTCGGCTCGGGAATTGCTTCGTGATCGCGTTCTTCGGCGAAGAGCGCAGACGTCAAGAAAAGCGCCATCGTGGACGTAACAAGGAGTGGCTTGATTCGGAAGTTTTTCATAATGATGAGGCTCGGACGGTGTTGAATTGAGAGCGCAGATGCCGGATCCGCTCGCGAGCCGAAGTTGCTCGGTTCCACTCGGAAAACTGGGAGCCAGAAGAGAGCAGCGAGCGCCGCTCTGACACTGGCGACGCTGGGACAGCCTTCTGGCCGGCATGCGTCAGCCCTAACGGAGTTTCGTTCCGGGAGGGGGTGAGTACCTGATACGTAATGCCGGCGAGTAGCACCACTGCCGCCGCCACCCCAACCGCCGACCACAAGGGGAAGCGCCTCAGAGGTTTGCCTGTCGCAATCCGTGCGATTGCCTCCTCGGCGCATGGGCGAGTCGGCTCGTGCTGCGGCAGGCCGTCGAGAGCATCCCAGAACTCGCAGATTTCTTCGTAGCAAGCGCGAGCTTCAGGATCCTCCTGGAGCATCCTCTCGACTTTGCGGGATGTCCCCTCATCCAGTTCGCCGCTCCAGTAGAGCATGATCTCATCGCGTTTCATTCCTGGCTTCATTTCTTGGAGAGGGATGGGTCTAGCAGGGATTTCAGCTTCTGCCTGGCCTTGTGCGCCCGCGCCAGAACGGTGCCGAGGGGAGCTCCCGTCAGTTCCGCGATCTGCTTGAAAGGTAAGTCGGCCTGCGAGCGAAGGATGATCACTTCTCTTTCGGCCTCGGGAAGCTTGGCGATGGCGCGCTCCAGGGCCTGAATGCGCTCCTTCGCCTCCAGTGAGGCCGCGGCATCGGGAAGCGGGGATTCGAACTGGGGCCCGAGATTTTCGGGCTCGGGATCCATCACTACCCGCTTGCGGTGCTGGATCATGTTGAGCGCCTGGTTCCGCCCAATGCGGAATAGCCATTGCTCGAAGCGATTCTCTTCGCGATAGGCCGGGAGAGCCCTAAGGACTTTTCCAAAGGTCTCTTGAACCGCGTCTTCGCAGTCTTGAGGGTGTCGCAGCATTTGCCAAAGGTAGTTGGTGAGGCTCCGCTCGTACCGCCGCAGGAGTTCCTGCGCTGCATCCCGCTCGCCGAGGCGGCAGAATCTGTCGATGAGCTGTGAATCTTCCAAGGGCTTTTAAATACCAACTGGGAACGTGCCAAATTATTCCACAAAATCGCAGATTTCTTCTCCGAGCCGAACATTTTCCACTTTGTTGCAATAATTCCGCTCCCGTGGGGTTGGTTGGAGTAGACCCACAATTCAATGATCCCTATGAATACACGTTTCCTTGCTACCCTCCTGACTCTGCTGGCTTTCATCCCCGATTGTTATGCTGCACCAAAGGTCGTCGTCCTCCACGGAGAAGCGGAATATGGTTCTGAACGCTCCATGCCGGCGCTGGCCAAGAAACTGGAGGCGAAGCTAGGCTACCAGATGACCATCCTCACATCACCCGAGGACACCAAGGATCTACCGGATCTCGCTGCGCTCGAAAACGCTGACCTCCTGATTCTTTACCTTCGATTCCGCGATGGCACCGAGGCCCAGATGGCGCAGTTGCAGGCCTACTTTGATTCGGGGAAACCGGCGCTCGCCTTCCGCACCACGAGTCACGCCTTTTCATTCACGGGGGAACACAAGGGCTGGTTTCCACCCATCTTCGGTGGCCACTACAAGGGGCACGCTGGCAATCGCACCGGGACGATGGTGGTGGTTCCGGCTTCGGCTGCCAGTCACCCAATCATCGCTGGCGTGCCGGGCGCATTCAGGCTGAGGCATGGAGGCACCTACAACGCGCAACCGCTGGCCGATTTTGCTCGCCCGATCCTGTTCGGCAAGACCGGAGATCTTCCTGCGGAACCGGTCGCCTGGACTGCGAGTCCTCGGGCGGGGCAGCGCCTGTTCTACACCTCGCTTGGCGCGGAGCAGAATTTCGAGAGCGCTGCGTTTGAGAAACTTATCCTCAATGCCTGCGAATGGTGTTTGGGTAAGCAAGATGAACCAGAGGCTGTGAAGGCTCCGGCATTGCCGGCTCCTCCCCAACGCAAGGCGCCAGCTGAGGCGAAAGTCCTTTTTTCGGGGGACGACTTGGAACACTGGCGCCACTGGGATGGAAGCATGCCGCCAGGATCCTTTCAGATCGATCGCAGAGCCGACACGTCACTAGCAGGTCCGGAGTATGACACTGCTCGGTGGAAACTCGACGGCGGTTCCGTCGTCGCGCGTCCCGGTTACGGGGACATTCTCACCCGCGAGTCTTACAGAGACTCGGTCTACGAGTTGGATTTCCTCATCCCGGAGGAGCCGCAACATGTGCGTGGGCAGTTCCGCGGCAACAGCGGCGCCTACATCGACGGCAAATGGGAGATCCAGATCATCGACTCCTTTGGACGCGAGGAAGTCGACGACAAACTCACCTGCGGCGCCATCTACGGTGTGGCTGCTCCTTCCGTGAACGCATGCGGCAAACCGGGCACGTGGCAGAACCTGCAAGTTGCCGCCAATCATCTCGACGCCGACTCCGCTCTTCTCTCCGTCTGGCTCAACGGCACGCAAATCCATGACCGGGTTCGGGTGCAGCGACGCACGGTTCATGGCTTTCAGGTCGGCGAGAATAATGAAGGCGATCACGAAGACGAAGACGAAGAAGAAAATGAGCACGAGGAAGGTGATGAGGAAGAGGGACCACGCCCCGTTCCCCTGTTCGCCTCCTCGGAGGAACAGGCGAAGAAATGCGCCATGGACAGCGACTTCACGGCCGTCGTGCGCTTCCGCACCGATGCACATGGCCCGTTGTTCGGCAAGGTGAGTCCCGACTGGGAGCACCGCGAACATGACAAGGTGCTTTTCATCGCCGACGGCTTGCTGCGCTACGACATCGGATTCGTGGATGAAGTTAGCGCCGCTGTCGAGGTTAACGACAATGAATGGCACACCGCTGCTTTGCGCCAAAAGGGCGAGACGATTGAGATCTTTCTCGATGGAGAAAAGGTGCTGGAGGAAGAGTTTACCTCTCCCGACAATGAAGTCAGCGTGATCCGCGTGGGAGCGGGCGCCCAGCAATTTCCCGAGGGTGAAGCCCGGCTCTGGGACGGCGAGATCGAGAGCTTCCAGTTTTTTGATAAGGCGTTGAGCGATCAGGATCTGGAACTCGCCGGCGCTAGTGAGCCTATCGAGCGAAACAAGCCGGTCCTTGCATGGAAGAATGGCGAAAAGTCCGGACAGGAAACAGAGTTGGAAAGAGAGGGAGGAACGGAGGACGAGCCCGAGGAAGAGCGAGGCGAGGACGAGATCTCCGAGATTGGAGCTGACGCTGTTGATGTTCCCTCCGAAGAGCGAGCCGACGCTAGCGGCCGGCCCAACATCCTGTTCATCATGTCGGACGACCACACCTCTCAAGCGGTCGGCGCCTACGGAGGCCGCCTGAAAGCTCTCAGTCCGACCCCAAACATCGACACCTTGGCGCGCGACGGGATGCTCTTCGAGAACTGTTTCGTCACCAATTCGATTTGTACCCCGAGCCGAGCGACGATTTTCACCGGCAAGTATTCGCACCTCAACGGCGTCTACAAATTCACCGCGCTCGACCAGAAGAACCAGCCTGTCTTGCCATTGCAAATGCAGAAGGCAGGCTACCACACCGCCTTTTTCGGCAAGTACCACCTGCACTCCAATCCCGTGGGACTCGACTACTACGAGGTCCTGCCCGGGCAGGGCGATTACCACAACCCAAGGTTTGTTAGAAAGGGCGACCAGTCGCCGAGCGGCTGGGTCCGCGACGGGAGCAAGACGCGCTACGAGGGGCACTCGTCCGATGTCATCGGCAACCTCGCACTCAACTACCTCAAGGAACCGCGCGCCGAGAACCGCCCCTTCATGTTGTTCTGCCACTTCAAGGCGCCTCACGATTCCTGGGAGTATGCCGAGCGCTACAAAGATCTCTACGCGGACGTGGAGATTCCCGAGCCTGCCAACCTATTCGACGACTATGAGGGCCGTGCGGATGCACTGCGGACACAGTTGCAATACATCGGCAGCGACTGGGGCAATCACACCAACTTCAAGCGCGAGACGAAAGGCCTCACCGGAACAGCCCTCCGCAAGAAGCAGTACCAGCTCTACATGCAGAAGTATTTGCGCTGCGTCAAAGGCGTCGATGATAACGTCGGTCGCATCCTCGCCTATTTGAAAGAATCTGGCCTCGATAAAAACACCGTGGTGATCTACACCGGCGACCAGGGCTTCTACCTCGGCGAGCACGGGATGTACGACAAGCGCTTCATGTATGAGGAGGCGTTACGGATGCCATTCCTGGTTCGCTGGCCCGGCGTGGTCAAGGCCGGCAGCAAGTCTGACGGCATGATCTTGAACCTCGACTTTCCTTCCACCATGCTTGAGATCGCTGGCGGAGATCATCTTCCGGAAGCCCAGGGAGAGAGCTTCTTGCCACTGCTCGAGGGCACAGTGCCGAAAGACTGGCGCACCTCGATGTACTACCGCTACTACCGCTCCCACTTCCAAACCGAGCCCCACTGGGGAATTCGGACGATGACGCACAAGCTCATCTACTTCAATGGGATCGACCAGTGGGAGATGTACGACCTGAGGGAGGATCCTTCCGAGATGACAAATCTCTACAACGAGCCCTTGCAAGCCGAAACGGTTGCAGCCCTCAAGAAAGAACTCGTTCGATTGCAAGCGCACTACCAGGACGACCCCGACGACATTGGCGACCATCCTCGCACCGGCTTCCCGGAGGAGGAAGAAGAGGAGCGCGAGCCCGAGGAAGATGAAGAAGGGCCCGAACCCGACCCGGTGTTCGTCTCGTCGGAGGCGGAGGCGAAAAAGTGCGCCATGGACAAGGATTTTACCGTCTTCATGCGCTTCCGCACCGATGCCCTCGGTCCTCTCTTCGGCAAGGTCAGCCCTGATGGAGAACACCGCAGGAATGACAAGGTGCTCTTTATCGAGGACGGGTTGCTCCGCTACAACATCGGTTTCGTGGACGAAATCAGCGCTCCCAACGAGGTCAACGATGACAAGTGGCACACCGCTGCCCTGCGCCAGAACGGCGATACTGTGGAAATCTTTCTCGATGGGGAGAGTGTCTTGAAGCAAGACTTCACGGCTACCGATAATGAGGTCAGCGTGATTCGAGTCGGAGCCGGCGCCGACAACTTCCCTGCGGGTGAGGCGCGGCGTTTCGACGGTCCGATCACAAGCTTCCAATTCTTCGACAAGGCACTGAGCGACCAACAGGTCAAATCTGTGTCTGGCAACACTCCGCTAAAACAGACGAGGCCGGTGCTTTCCTGGGCGGCTGATGAAGGCGAAGATGAGGGTGAGGATGAAGCTGAGCACGGGAAGGAAGACGAGCGTGAGTCCGAGGAAGAACGTGAGGAGGAAGAAGAGCACGAAGCAGAAGGTGAAATCGGGGAGCAAGCAGCCGTAGGCGGTCCTCTGCGCCTCCAGGCGGACTGCAGCGAAGTTCGGTTTGCCAACATATCGGTTCGCCCGCTGGCCGAAGTCGATCATAGCAGCATCATCGACGCGTGGGACGACGCCGCATTGGCGCGCGGACAGAAGATCTACCAAGGCATGTGCTTTGCCTGTCACGGCAACCTCCAGCAGAAAGGTTCCCTCCCGACTTCGCGCCCGTTCTGGAAAGAACCTTTCAAAAACGGCAAGGATCCTTACCGCCTCTATCTCACCCTGAAGAAGGGGTACAATCAGATGCCGCCGCAACCCTGGCTCACTCCTTCCGCTGCCTATGACGTGATTCACTACATCCGGGAGGAATTCGTGAAGACGAACAACCCATCCGAGTACACCGAAATCACCGAGGACTATCTCGCCAGCCTTCCCAAGGGCATCGGCACTGAAGGGGCGCTAACCAAAGAGCAGATCGACTACGCGAAAGGCCCCAAGTATTTGCGCATGGACTTCGGTCCCATGTTGGACTGGACCTTCGAAGTGGCTCCGGGAAACATCGCCTACAAGGGCATTGCCATCCGTCTGGACGACGGCGCTGGAGGCGTGAGCAGGGGGCGTCATTGGATGGTCTACGACCACGACACCATGCGTGTGGCTGCCGCGTGGTCAGGCGACAAGTTCATCGACTGGAAAGGGATCGCGTTTGACCAATCGCACGGCACCCACACGAGCATCGTCGGTGACAAGACCCTGGTGAATCCGGTGGGTCCCGGTTGGGCGCATCCGCAGACCGGATCCTGGGAAGATCCCCGCTTCCTCGGACGCGATGGCAAACCCTACGGCCCGCTGCCCCGAGACTGGGTGCAATTCAAAGGGCAGTATGTTCAAGGCAACAAGGTAGTGCTGAAATACACCGTCGGTGACGCCGAGGTGTTGGAGATGCCGGGTGTCGTGGAGGGAGGAGCCGAGCCGGTTTTCATGCGCACTTTGAACATCGGCAAGTCCAGCCACGAACTGCACCTCCGCATATCGCCGGCCGGGCTTACGACACAGGTGATAGGTGGCGCTGCCACGCTCGGGAGCAAGGACGGCTACCAGGTGATGACTGTTTCGGCCAAGGACACCCCTCTCCGGGTCAACGTTCTCTCCACCAAGGCGCCGGCGGAAAGTCTCACCGTGGCGACCCTGCTGGCGGCGCAGGCGGAGGATCTCACCCAGTACACCAAGGGCGGTGCCCCGCGCTGGCCGGTGCCGGTGACCACCGAGGGCAAGCGAGGCAATGAGCAAGATCCTTTCACCGTCGACGAGATCACCTACCCCGCCGACAACCCCTATCACAGCTGGATGCGTATCGGCGGCTTCGACTTCTTGCCCGACGGCAAGCGCGCCGCAGTGGCAACCTGGCTGGGAGACGTCTGGTTGGTCGACGGGATCGACGGCGAGTTTGGGCAGCACACCTGGAAGCGAATCTGCACCGGGCTATTCCAGCCGCTTGGGGTCAAGGTGGTCGATGGCTCCATCTACGTCACCTGCCGTGATCAGCTGGCCAAGCTGCACGACCTCAATGGGGACGAGGAAATCGACTTCGTGGAATGTTTCAACAACGACCACCAGGTCACCGAGCACTTCCACGAGTTCGCCATGGGATTGCAAACCGACGACGCGGGCAATTTCTACTACGCCAAATCGGCGCGCCACGCCAAGACGGCGCTGGTGCCTCATCATGGCACGCTGCTCCGCGTCAGCAAGGACGGCTCCCGCACGGAGATCGTCGCGACGGGATTCCGTGCAGCCAACGGCGTCTGCATCAATCCGGACGGCACGTTCATTGTAACCGATCAAGAAGGTCACTGGAACCCGAAGAATCGTATCAACTATGTGAGGGAAGGCGGGTTCTACGGCAACATGTACGGCTACCACGACATCACGGACTCGAGCGATGATGCCATGGAGCAACCATTGTGCTGGATCACCAATGCATTCGACCGCAGCCCTGGCGAACTGCTCTGGGTTCCCGAGGACGCCAATTGGGGCCCGTTGAACGGCAAGCTCCTGAATCTCAGCTATGGCAGGGGGCGCGTTTTTGTCGTGCCTCACGAGAAGATGCCCAATGCCCAAGCACAGGGGGGCATGGTGAGCCTCGGGCTCGATTTCCCAACTGGGATCATGAGGGGGCGCTTCCATCCACACAACGGTCAGCTCTACACCGCCGGCATGTTTGCCTGGGCAGGGAGCAAGCACCAAGATGGTGGCTTCTACCGCATCTGTGCCACCGGTGCGCCACCCAACCTTCCGATCGAACTCAAAGCGCGTTCCAAAGGAATTGAGTTGGGCTTCACGAACCCATTGGATCCAGAATCTGCTAGCAAGGCGGAGAACTACACTGTCAAGGTCTGGGATCTCAAGCGAACCAAGGACTACGGCTCAAGGCACTTTAACGAGAGAAGCCTGAAGGTGAGCGCGGCTTCGGTTTCAGCGGGCGGAAGAACTGTCATTCTCGCCATACCGGAAATAGCGCCTACCTGGTGTATGGAGATCAGGATTGACGTGCGAGACAAGCAGGGCAACAGAGTAAAGCGCGTGATCCATAATACGGTTCACCAACTGGGTGGGAAACGCGGAGCCCAATGAGTCGCCTTGGGATCTGCGGACTGTTCTCGATCGCCATTGTCGCTGTGATCCTGAAGTGGGTGCGGAGAAAGACGAAAGGGCTCGTTTCGCGGCTCGAGGAACAACCAACTGAGAGCAATCAATATCGGTCTCTTTTGACCTTCTCCCTTTGTTTTAGTTGTCTGTCCCGACCTTCAGGTCTGTGACTTTACCATCGAGCGGGTTTGGGCTTTGATAGTCGCCCGCAGGGGTTCGGTCGTCGCGGTGGATGCTGAGGGCATCGACGGGTTGGACTGGGATCAGGCCTGGGGATGCGCCTTCGGCGACCTTTCTTCCATCCATCGCGAGCGTCATCGAATCCGCGGTGAGCGTGGCCTGGAAGGCGAAGCTCACTGGAGTTTTGCTTTCGGCGGTGATCCTTTTGACTTTTCCGCGAACGCGGACGTCCAGTGCGAGCCGGCCTTCCACGAGATGGACCGACCAGCCGTGCTGGTTGCCGCCCTGAGCTGCGATGACTCCAGTATTCCCCCGGACACTGACCTTGCCGGAGATCGTCAGCGGACGGTTGGCAATCTTTGGAGATCCAGGTTCTGCCTTGTTGGCCTTCCCGGTTGGATTGTCCCAAATGACATTGACCCGGCGAGCCCATTCTTCCCACTGGGCGGTCATGGTGCTGACGCGGTCCGGATAACTGGGCGCGACGTCGAGAGTCTCACAGCGGTCTTCCGCAAGGTTGTAGAGTTCCCAACTCCTCTCGCCCGGCATACGCTTCCCCCAAACTAGTTTCCAATCTCCGTGACGCAGTGCACGGGCTCCCTGATGGTCGAAACCGATGAGGCGTTCGGGGAGCTTCCCACCTCGCATTGTTGGCAGGAGGCTCCGTCCTTCCATCGGCAGGCGCTCGGTTTTCTTGAAGCTCTTCGGGTAGGTCGTGCCTGCCGCCTCGAGGAGCGTTGGCATGATGTCCATGACGTGAGTCGGCTGGCGAATCCAATCTGGCCGCTTGCCGATCCCCTCGGGCCAGTGCGCGATCATCGGTGAGGCGATCCCACCCTCGTGGGTGAAATGCTTGTAGAGGCGCAAGGGCGTATTCCCTCGGTTCGCCCCACAGGGTAGCCGGCTGTGGCATGGTAGAATTCAACCAAGGAGAGGTTGGTGTGTTGGTTTT
>JBCCIR010000173.1:0-10480 GCA_039028175.1 Verrucomicrobiota bacterium | reverse complement strand
GGGCGCCGGGGGGGGCGCCCAATGGTGAGGGACTGGAGGTGGCGGTGCCGAATGCGGAGGTTGGTGCGGCAGCGACACCGGCACCGGCGAATACTCCGGTACCGGATGCGGCGGAGGAGGCGGTGATTCCGCGGGCGTATAATTTTGAGGATCGGTATCGGGCGATTGGGGAGGAGTCGCCGTTCATGTTGGATGCGACGCCGGAGCAAGTGATCGTGGAGTCGCCGTTTCGGGATTTGGCGGTATCGAGTGTTTATGAGGGGCCGAAGGGGATTCGGGTGAAATTGGTGAATGTGAAGACGAAGACGACATTTTATGTGGCGAACTATGAATTGCAGTTTCCGAATGAGAATCCGATGGGGATCACGGTGGTATCGTTAGAGAACAATCGCGATCCGCGGAAAGTGCGGGTGACGATTGAGGCGAACGGGGAGCAGGGGACGGTGACGGTGGACGAGAGTTTAATTGGTGTTGCACCGACGGGGGTGACGCCACAGGCGCCGACGCAGAATCGGGGGATTCCGAACGCGCCGGTCAATCAGCAGAACCGGACGACGCCGCAATCGGTGACGCCGCGATCGGACGGGACTCCGAGCGGGCGGCGGCGGATTGTGTTGCCGCGTCCGGTGCCTCGGCCGGCGGCGGCGCCAGCGCCTGCGACGGGGCAGCCGCAAGGGGGAGCTCAAGGGGCAGGGGTGGAGCGAGTCCAACAGGTATTGCAGCAGCCGTTGGCGCCACAGGCTCCGGCGGCGAATCCGCCCCGGCGTTAGGACCGGGGGGAAAGCGCCCCTGCGGCGGGTGCGGAGGGTGAGAATGTGGGAGGCGGGGAGGATATTGGAAAACCTGCTTTATTTTTTGGGGTTTCTTGACGAGAGTATGGGAACCCTGAATCCCGGGTGGGCCTTGGTCCTTCGGGATGATTTCCCCCCATCAATCCCGATCTCCCAACACATTTTATGACGCATCGTCTCTTTGTATCTCGTCGGCTGGGTGGCTTGTGCCGTGTTTGGTCGGTCTTTCTGTTTCTGCTGGTCGGGATGGGGGGTGTGGCCACTGGGCAGATTCCGACGGCGTTGAACACGGCGGCGGAGTTGCCGGAGCATTCGTTTCAGTATTTGAATCAGCCGATCAGTCCGGACATTGTTTTGTTGTATGAGGAGTTGACGGGGAAGAAGGTGATCGAGGATCCGGGGGTGCAGGGGGCGACGATTACGTTGAACACCTCGGAGAAGCTGACGCGGAGTGAGGCGATTGAGTATTTGGAAAAGTCTCTGTTGTTGAACGGATTCGCGTTTGTGCCGAGCGGTCCCAAGATGGTGAAGATGATTGCGACGAACGCGGGGAAATTGCCCGGCGTTGAGGGACCGCCGATCATTTATACGATCGAGCAGTTGCCGGAGACGGACACGGTGGTGACGTATGCGATGCATTTTCAGCATATTTCGGCGGAAGATGCCTTGGCGGTGTTTTCGCAGATTGCGCCGAATCACGCGTATGGGATATCGGCACCGGTACCGAATTCGGGGACCTTGGTGATTACGGAAAATTCGGCGACGATTCGATATTTGTATGCCTTGAAGGAGCAGATTGACCGGCCGCCGAGTGAGATAGAGCACAAGTCGATTCAGTTGTATCGGGCGGATGCGGAAGAGGTGGCATTGCAGTTGAACGAGTTGTTGACGGCGCAGAATGAGTCGAGTGCGAACACGGGCGGGCGGGCGGCGGCGCGGACGATTCCGCAGCAGGGGCAGCGGGCGGCGCAGATTCCGGCAGTTTTGCAGCAGGGTCCGACAAATGGTGGGGCGGCGGTTGCAGCGGCGGCGGCGCAGAGGCAGAATTTGGCGGGGGCGGTGCAGGTGGCGGCGACGACGAATACGAGTGCGCCGGTGGAGCCGCAAATTGTGCCGATCATTCGAACGAATCGGATTCTGGTGATCGCGCGGCCGGTCGATGTGGCTTACATCGAGGGGTTGATCAAGGAGTTTGATGCGGAGGCGGAGGTGGACACGTTTTTGCGCCGGAAGTTGCGTTATTTGCCGGTGGCGGATTTTTTGCCAATTGCGAGCGATGCCTTATCGCGGGGATTGGAATCGAGTTTGAGTGGGGGAATTGGCGGGGTGACCTCGGCGACGGGCCGGACGACAGCGCAGCCGGGGAATCAGCAGACGGGTGGACTCGGGGGCGCCCAGGGGGGGATTGGTCAGGGAGCGACGGGAGTAGCTGGATTGAGTGCGCCGGCGGAGTTGGGGGTGCCGGAATCGTTGGTGGTGGGGCGGACCTTGTTGATCGCGGACGGGCAGGCGAACAGTTTGATTGTGTCGGGGCCGCCCGATCACTTGCGGATTGTGGATGAGTTGATTGATCAATTGGATGCGCGACCGCCGCAGGTTTATTTATCGACTGTGATCGGGGCGATGGCGTTGAACGACAACCTTGAGTATGGGTTGGACGTGTTGATGACCTTGCGTGATTTTGGTCCGAATGCGCGTGGGGCGGGGGTGTTTCGGAACCGGGCGAACTCGATTTCGCCGATTGAGGATTTGGATATTATCAGTGATGCGTTCCCGATTTTTGAGGGCTTGACGCTTTATGGGCAGTATGGGGACGACATCAATGTTTTCGTGGATTTGTTGGCGGAGAAGGCGGATTTCCGGGTGTTATCGCGGCCTTCGGTGTTTGCGAAGAACAATACCTTGGCGATTATCGAGAGCGGGTCGGAGGTGCCGGTGCCGACGACATCGTTGACGACCTTATCGACGGGGACGGTGGATCCGTCGGTGACGTCGAACATTGAGTTCCGGCCGGTGGTGTTGCGATTGGAGGTGGTGCCGTTGATCAACTCGGAGGATGAGATCACGTTGCAGGTATCGCAGCGGAACGACCGGGTGACGGGGACGACGGAAGTTGGGGGGAACACGGTACCGATCATCGGAACGGAATCGATCGAGACGGAAGTGACGGTGCCGAACAAGAGCACGGTGGTTTTGGGGGGCTTGATTACGAAGCGGGACACGAACAACCAGACGGGATTACCGTTTATCGTGCATGTTCCGATATTAAAGCATTTGTTGGGGTCGACGAAGGTGCAGGAGGAACGTGAGGAGCTGATGATTTTCATACAGCCGCATATCATTATTGGTGATGAGGATTTGATTGATTCGAACATTGATGAATCGCGGCGGACGGTGATTGCACAGGATGTGGCGACCTTTGCGAATCCGCCGCCACCGGTGGATCCGGAGGGGACGCCGCAGAAGGGGCAGCCGCGTGGGGGGACATCGTATTATGACACGGACGGGACGGAGGTGAGGCGACCGACGGTGGAGTATATGCCGCCGGAGTCGGATATTCGGCCGTTGAAGTAGGAGGGGGTTCTTTGGTTCTTAGGTTCTTAGGTTTTGGGTATCAGGAGGGAGAAAAGGGGGCAGGAATGGGAGGGAGAGTTGGGAAAATTGGGTGGGAAGTGATTCCGGGGAGGGGGTTGTTTTGGGGAGCTTAAGGAGTCCTTAACGAAATCTTAACCATTTCGGGGAAAATTTGGTGAAACAAATGGGGAAAAAGGGGGTATGTATGTTTAAGAAAAGCATGAAAATGAGTGGACAGTTGGGTGCCAGCAGTGCAGATTTTACATTGTAAATTCGTGTGGCTCGCGTGCCTCCAGAATTCCCACAAACCCCGTAAAGATAGAATAGCTATGAAGAAGTCACTTGTATTGGTACCGTTGCTTGCGCTGACCGCATTTGCGTTTGGTGTGGTGAATGTGAATGCGCAGACCCAGGCGTTTTCGGACAAGGTTGGGTATTACACTTTTGATGTGGAGCCATCGTCAAACTTGATTGTCTCGGGATTGGTGACGAAGAAGGAGTTTCAAGGAACGATTGAAGCGCCGACGGCGGGTGGATCGGTCACGACGATTACATTGAGCAGCGGGTCACTGACGGCGGGTGCACTGGATGAAAATGGGGACGTGCCATGCGCGTATGTGGAGCTTACCGAGGCGGGGGCATCTCAGGGCTTGGTGGTTGACATCAAGAGTAACACGGCGACGACGGTGACATTGCACATGACGGACGCGCAAGCGTCGGCTGCGGGGCTCAGTGTGGACGATTCGATCTGCATTCGTAAGCACGTCACGTTGGGTTCGTTGTTTGAGTCGGCGCAGACCGGCACGCCTCCGAATGTTTTGGCTCCGGGGCAAGATTTCATTGCGATGTTCGATGAGTCCGGGAACCAGATTCTCTTCAAGCTCGTATCGATTGGAGGGACTGATGTTCAGTGGCAGACCTTCGCAGGTAGCGTTGATGCAGATGACACCGTTGTTTATCCGGGGCAGGGATTTGTGTTTGTGGCCAGCGTTGCGAAGTCGCTTCGAATTGGTGGCGAGAGTGTCTCTCACGTGAAGGACACTGCCACGCGGGTGCCTGTTTTCGGTGCTGGCATCAATTTGACTGGCCAGATTAATCCTCTTAATGGCTCCTCTTCGACTGTCGACGCGACCAATTTGGCTGCGGGCGGGGGCTTGAATAATGGTGATATCATCGTTACTTATGACAATGATGGGTCTTCATTTTCGCAGACCGGCGCGTATCAAGTAAGCGGCGGTAACTTTAATGCGATCTTTGGGCCGGGAACGATTGATTTTACCGAGTCGTTCGTGGTTGTTCCCAGCGGTGGGACGGATGTTAGCATCTTGTTACCTCCTGGTTTCTAAGGGATAGTGGGCTAGTTGCCTCACTTTTTTCTGGATCAGGGCGTCAGATTACGATTATATAGCGCCACGTCTCCTTTTGGAGCGTGGCGCTTTTGCGTCTCATTCAAACTACATCCCCCATCCCTCCTCTCACATGAAGACGTTTTTTGTTCTGTTGGTTTTGTTATGTTCTTTGCTCGTTTGGCATCGGGCGGACGCAGGGAACATCATTGTCACCTCGAACACGACCGTGGGTAGAATATTTCAAGCGGACGGATCGACTAGATTGCCTTCGGGGAGTGTGGTGAGGGTTGGGCATTTTGATGATGCCGATCTGGCCTTTATATCGACTAGCAATGATTTTGCCGCGATTGATAGTTTGTTTACGCCATTGGGCGAAGGCGGTACATCCGGCACGTTGCTACCGGAGAATGGGCAATCCATGAACGGTCCTGTGATTGTAAATGACGATCCGGCTCAGGGAGATTTTTCCGCGCAGATCGTGCAAAATAATGTGGGATATCTGGCTTCGGGATTGCAGGCCTATTGGTGGGTGTTTAATTCGGCTACTCCGGCGACGGCGACGCAGTGGGGTATCTATGCTTCTTCGGCGATCACTTGGGTGACGCCGGATCCAACGAACAGTTTCCAGTTTCTTGCTCAGAATCCCGGGGATCTTACATCGCTTGGGGGGACGGTTTTCCGTGGATCGTTCGGGGGAGGATCGGACTTGGTTTTAGCGGAGATTATTCCAGAGCCGACCCGGGCGATGTTTCTGGGGATAGGATTTGGGTATCTGGCGTGGCGACGCCGCAGGAGTTGACCCCTCTCGTGCTGTCAGTGGACGGCATGTGAAATCGATCGGGTTTTGCGAGTGGGGGTGGGTCTGGGGAATGTTGGCGTTTCCACTCGACTTGTGGACTCGCGGGCGACGAGACTTGAGGGTCTTTTTGGGATATTTTAGGGTGGTGGGAATCTTTTCCGGCTTGGCTGACCATGATCGGAGCGAGTTCACGGGAGGGGGCATGAAGGCGGAATCCAGGCGTCTTGGCTGAAGTCGGGAGGGGGCATGAAGGCGGAATCCAGGCGTCTTGGCTGAAGTCCGGGGAATATTCTCGGCGGGGCGGCTATTTTTTGGTGGATAGGCGGAGTTTTTGGTGATTTTCCCCAGAATATCCTTATTTTTCCCTTGTTCGGTCTTTGTGAATCGCTTAAAACCTATCAGTATCGCTGTAAAGGCGGATGCTCTCGAATTTTAGTTATGCAAGTCCCTAACCATCTCTCTTTCACCATGTTTGTTCGAAAATTCACGGCTTCGGTTGCCATTTGCGTTGTTGCTTTCGGCGCGGAGACAGTTTTTGGGGGTACGATTTTTGTGACGGCGAATGCCAATATCGGTCAGATTTACCTATCGGATCAAACCACGCTGGTTCCCACTAATGGGGCACTGCGGGTAGGTACTTTTGATATTTCGGGTGGGAATCTCACCACGATCACGACGAGCAATGATTTTTCGACGGTCAATGCATTGTTCACGCCGCTTGCGGAAGGGGCTGCCATGGGGGGCAATACGAACGGAACTGCGCAGCCGAATCCGGGTCCTTTGCTAATTGGTAATAATGCCGAGGGGGACGGAAACATCTCTGGGAGTGTGGAAAATTGGACGAACGCCTATCAGGCGCCTGGTACGCGGATTTACTGGTGGGTGTTCAATACGCAGGATCCGTCAAATGCTACTGAATGGGGAATTTTTACCCGCTTTGCATCGGGGACTGCGGATTGGGATAATCCGGGCGATGGGGATTTTGACTTTTTGACCACCAGTCCTGAGCTACTTCGTGCGAGCGGGGGTTCGGCGCTTCGGGGTTCACTTACAGGACCGACCAGCAGCGACATTAGTTTGGCTGCGATTCCAGAGCCTACCCAAATTCTTTTGGTTTTGATTAGTGGGATGCTGTGCCTTGGAATTCGCCGTCGGCGGTGAATTTGGAGGTTTGCCCAATTAGCGATCGGGTTGATTCAATTGGGTGAGACGCGCAGTGTCGCTCTGACCAAGACGCCCCTCATGACATGCAAAAGCTCTTCTCTATAGTGGCTGCCACGATGCTCGGCGGTTTGTCCGTTGCGCATGCGGGATTAAATTTTATCAGTGCGGAGGCAGCTGGTGGGGGTGTGGTGGTGACGAATGCGTCTGGTCAGGCGTTGGATAACGGAAATATCGTACGAATTGGTGCTTTTGACACGTCGGGCGGGAACTTGGCAATTATTCAGAATGCGGAGGATTTTCTTACGATTGATCAATTTTTTACGCCGCTTGGGGAAATCAGTGATCCATTTGGGACGGCTGCGCGGAATGGCTTAACAGCGGCTGAATCCGGAACGGTGTCGGGTGAAAGTCAATCCGCGAACGGACCTATCGTGGTGAATGATTCCGGGGGTGTCGACGGCAACATCAGTGCTGCGGTGCAAGATTGGACGGCGTCATATATGGCAGTGAACACGCGTTTATATTGGTGGATATTCAATTCCAGCAATCCGTTTACGGCGACGCAGATGGGTATTTTTTCGGCGACAGGGAATCCGCAGTGGACTTCGGCGGACCCGAGCAACATGTTTGATTTTCGGACTACGGCGGCGTCAACGGTGAATGAAATATTGCGGGGGAACTTTGTGGACAACGGTGCGGGGGTGGATTTTCTGCAGCTTGGTTTTGTGCCGGAGCCTTCGCGGGCGATGTTGATTTTGATCGGGTTTGGGGCGGCGGTGATGCGGCGGCGGCGGTAGGGGGAGATTGCAAGGTTGAGAATATGAGGACCGCGGCTGGGCTGCGGTTTTTTGTTTTTAGGGGAGTTGGTAGGAATCTCTTGTTTTGTTTTGGGGCGAGGGGTGGGAATTGCCCTGGCGGTGGCAGGGCTCGTAAGGGCGAGAGAAGAAAGGGGGGTGGAGGGTGCCGGGTGGGGGCATGTGGTTTGCAGGGGGACCGCGATCGGCGATCGCGGCTACAGGGGTTGTGGGCGTGGGGGAGCGTTTTTTGGGAGACAGCGCGGTCGGGCCCTTCCTTGCCAAACCTTCTTCGCCAAGGCTACGAAGGTCACGGGCTGGGAAGGCCTTGGTGCCTGCGCCTCCAAAGAAAGGCGAGGGAGAGAAATGGGGGCGTGTTTGTGGGAGGCGGGGCGGTTACTCGAAGCGGAGGTGTTCGGGGGGGGCGAGGGGGATGCGGAATTTTTCTTCGCCGATTTCGAGGGTGGTGAGGACTTGGGGGCGGGCGACGACGGTTTCTTCGCCGGTATCGGGGTCGGGTTCGCCGTCGACGGGTGCTTCCGCCATGACTTCGAGGACGGAGGCGCGGACGACGGGGGCGATGGCGTCGAAGGGGTCTTCGCCGATGACGGTGGGGCTTTGCATGGGGATGGGGCGGAAGCCGGGGAATTTCTTGCTGGAGTCGTTGTCTTGTCCGAGGTCGCTGCGGGGGGCGCCGAGGCGGAGAGCGGCGAACTGGGCGCCGCCGAGGGTGTTCCCTCCTTCACCGTGGACGGGGCAGAATTCGGTCATGACGTGTTCCGGGCGGACGTGGGTGAGATGGGTGGTGCGGACGTTGATGGTTTTGCCGTCGCGGACTTCCTGAGAGAAGCAGGAGTCGGTGGCGCGCATGCCGGAGCGGTCGCAGAGTTCGATAGCGACGAGTCCCTCGGGCGGGGCGATGGCTTTGGGTGGAAATTCATCGACGGCGGCGTTCATGATATCGGACCAGATGGGGAGGACGGTTTGATTGGAGAAGGCGCCGCGGAAAATGGTTTGTGGTTTATCGAAGCCGCACCAGACGGCGCAGGTGACTTCACTGTCGTATCCAATGAACCAGTTATCGGTGAAGTTGTATGCGGTGCCGGTTTTGCCGCCACCGTCGAATTTGGCGAGGCCGAATTCTTCGCGGGCGCGCCAGCCGGTGCCTTCGTCGAGGACGCCTTCGAGGCAGGTATGGACCTGGTAAGCGGCGATTTGGTCGAGGCAGCGGATGCGGGTGCGGTCTTCGGGTTTGACCTGGAAGACGATTTCGCCGAGGTGATCGCGGATGGAGTCGATGATGTAGAGGTCTTTCGGGTGGGTGCCCTGGTTGGGGAAGACGGTGAAGGCGCGGCAGAATTCGTCCATGAAAACTTCACTGGCGCCGAGGAAGGTGGCGTTGAATTCGCGCATGGGGGATTCGATACCGGCTTTAGCGGCGGTGGAGATGACGGCGTCGAGGCCGGCGGCTTCGCCGACGCGGACGGTGGCGGCGACTTTACTTTGGGCGAGGGCGCGGCGGGCGGTGATATCGCCCTCGTGGACGTTGCCATCGCGTTCGACGCCCCATTCGCCGAGGATACCTTCGGTGCCGCCGATCATGACGCGGCGGTTGTCGATGGGTTTATCGACGACGGTGGAGCCGGGCCACATGCCTTGTGAGAAGGCGGTGGCGTAGACGAAGGGTTTGAAGGCGGTGCCGGGCTGGCGGCGGGCCTGGATGGTGCGGTTGAATTCGGAGTCGTGATAATCCCGTCCTCCGACCATGGCGATGACGGCGCCGCTTTTGTTGTCGATCATGAGGGCGGCGCCCTGGAGGTAGGTGGGGGCGGGGCGATCTTTTGGTTCGATATCGCCGAGTTGGTAGAGGATTTCCTGGTAATCGGCGTAGGTTTGGTGTTCGTAACCGGGCCGTTGTTCGAGGAGGGCGAGGTGTTTGAGGATGGAGTTTTCGGCGGTTTCCTGGATGCGAGAGTCGATGGTGGTATAGATTTGGAAACCGCCTTTCTGGGCTTTTTCCGAGCCGATTTGTTCGATGACTTGTTTGCGGACCTGTTCGTAGACGTATGATTCCTGGGTGGTGGCGGAGGTGCCGGGATTGGTTTTGAGGGGGAGGTTGCGGAGTTGTTCGAATTCGTCGTTGGAGATCATTTTCTCGTCGCGCATGCGGAGGAAGACGAGGTCTCGGGTGCCTTTGGAGCCTTCCGGGTTGCGGAGTGGGGAGAGGCGATTGGGGCTTTTGATGAGGCCGACGATGGTGGCGGATTCTTCGGGGAGGAGATCGGAGGCGGCTTTTCCGAAATAACCTTGGGCGGCGGCATTGACGCCGTAGAAGCCGCCGCCGAAGTAGATGCGGTTGAGGTAGAACTCCATGATTTCCGCTTTGGAGAAGTTTTTCTCGAGGCGGACGGCGAGGAAGGCTTCGACGAGCTTACGGGTGTAAGAGCGGCCGGAGAGGCCGAAGGATTTCCGGGCGAGCTGTTGGGTGACGGTGGAGCCGCCTTCTTTGATACCGCCGGCTTTGACGTTACGGACCATAGCGCGGGCGATGCCCCAGTAGTCGACACCGCCGTGTTCGAAGAAGCGTGAGTCTTCAGTGGCGATGAGAGCCTGGACGAGGTGGAAGGGGACTTCGTCGAAAGTGACGGGGCGCCGGTTTTCGACGAAGATGCGGCCGATTTCCTCTCGGTTGCGGTCGTAGATGACGCTGGCGCTTTCGAGTTTGTAGATATCGTTGAGGTCGAACTTGGCGGCTTCGGCGCTGTAATGGCGGATGAAGAGGTAGGTGACGACGAGGCCGAGGACGCAGCAGCCGACGAGGATCAGGACGGCTTTCTGGAACCAGCGGCGGTGCCAGATGCGCTCTTTATAGAGGCTGACCTTGGTGGGCGTGTGCTTGCTGCGGGTGCGAGGAGGCATGTGGGGTCGGTAAGGAGTGCTTTAGGCCATTATAATATGGATGGTAAGGGCGGGGAGGGCAACCTTGGGGCGTGTGGGGGTGGGGAAAAT
>JBCCIR010000172.1:0-10488 GCA_039028175.1 Verrucomicrobiota bacterium | reverse complement strand
TTTTGGGGGGGGGGGTTGGGGGGGGGGCGGGGGGGTGGGGTGGGGGGGGTTGGGGTTTTGGGTGTTGGGGTGGGGGGGGAGCGTCTTGCACTTGGGGCGTCCGGGGCAGGGTTGGAAGGCGTTCCTGGGTTGGCGGCGGAGTTGGTTGAGCCGGGAAGTGATTGCATTTGGGGCGTGGGCGCCGGTGGCGGGGGCGTTTGCGGGGGCGATGTGGTTAGGTCTTTCGGATTGGGTCGTTGGTCCGTTAGGATTATTGACCGGGGCGTTGGGGGTGACGGGGGTGTGGTGTTCGGTGATGGTGTATGTGGATACGCGACGGCCGGCGTGGTGCATTGGGCTTACGGCGATGAAATTTTTTGGGACGGTGGGGATCGGTTATTTCGCGGCAATGGGAATGTCCTTGGGGGTGATGGGGATGGTCCTGGTGAAGATGGGGGTGGAAGCTCGGATGTTGACGGCCGGGGGTGATGAAGCGTTCGGGCGAGTATCGGCGTTGCAATGGGGGCCGTTGCGAGGCGTGGTTCTGGTGAGGGCGGCGTGTGGGTTGTCGGGGGCGTTGCTGATGGGACTGGGGCTGAGTTTTTACGGGGGGTTGGCGTTGGTGATTGTGGGGGAACTATTGGAGCGGGTGTTGTTTTTCAGATCGGCGGCCGCGCCGAAGATGCCGGGGACGATATGATACGGAAGCGAAGACTCTTGGATCGGGTGAGGGGTAAGCTGCCGCCGGTGCGGTCGTGGGATGGGTTGTTGACGGGTGAATTGGCGCAGGAGCGTGGTGGTTTTGGGCTGGGGCGAGTGCCGGAGCGGTTGAGACCGGATGCGACGACTGCGATGGTGTGCGGGTATTGTTCGACGGGGTGCAGTTTGAATGTGCATTTGCGTGAGGGGGAAGCGGTGAATTTATCGGCGGACGGGGGGTATCCGGTGAACCTGGGGATGGCGTGTCCGAAGGGCTGGGAGGCGTTGGCACCGTTGCGGGCGCCGGATCGGGCGCGGGCGCCGATGGTGCGTTATGGGCGTGGCGGGGACTTGCGTGAGGTGAGTTGGGAGGAAGCGGCGGGGATATTTTGTGAGCGGATGCGCGGGGTGCAGGCCCGGCATGGGAAAGAGTCGGTGGCATTTTTGAGCACGGGGCAAATTTGCACGGAGGAAATGGCTTACCTCGGGGCGTTTGCGAAGTTTGGAATGGGGATGGTGCACGGGGACGGGAATACGCGGCAGTGCATGGCGACGTCGGTGCGGGCGTACAAGGAGTCGTTCGGGTTTGATGCGCCGCCGTATACGTATGGCGACTTTGAGGAGTCGGATGTGATTGTGCTCGTGGGATCGAATTTGTGTATTGCGCACCCGATCATGTGGCAGCGGGTTTTGCGGAATGGGCATGATCCGGAGATCATCGTGGTAGATCCGCGAAAGACGGAGACGGCGATGGAAGCGACGCAGCATTATGCGTTGGCGCCGAAGTCGGATTTGGTTTTGTTGTATGGTTTGGCGCGATTGTTGATTGAGGAGGGGTGGGTTGATGAGGGATACGTGGCGCGGCACACGGAGGGGTATGAGGGATTTGCGTCGCATGTGGCGGAGTTTACGCGGGAGCGGGTGGCGGCGGAGACGGGTTTGGCGGTGGGTGAGTTGGAGCGATTTGCCCGGACGATTGGGGAGGGCGAGCGGGTTTCGTTTTGGTGGACGATGGGGGTGAACCAGGGGCATGAGGCGGTGCGGACGGCGCAGGCGATCATTAATTTGGCATTGATGACGGGGAACATGGGGCGACCGGGGACGGGTGCGAACTCGATCACGGGGCAGTGCAACGCGATGGGTTCCCGGTTGTTCAGCAATACGACCAATTTGCTGGGTGGGCATGACTTTGAAGATGCCGAGGACCGGGAGAAGGTAGCGGGTTTGTTAGGGATTGACGTGGATTGTATTCCCGACCAGAACAGCCTTGCTTATGATCAGATCATGGATGGGATTGAGGGAGGGACCATCAAGGGGTTGTGGGTGATTGCGACGAACACGGCACACTCGTGGATCAACCAGGGGCGGGCGCGGCGGGTTTTGGAGAAGTTGGATTTCCTGGTGGTGCAGGACCTGTATGGGACGACGGAGACGGCGGCGCAGGCGGACCTCGTGTTGCCGGCGGCGGGATGGGGGGAGAAGGACGGGACCTTGATCAATTCGGAGCGACGGATTGGCTTGGTGAAGAAGGTATCGCGGGCGCCGGGAGAGGCGTTGGCGGATTTTTCGATATTTCGTTTGTTAGCGGAAGCTTGGGGGTGCGGTGAGATGTTTCGGGAGTGGGACTCGCCGGAGGCGGTGTTTGGGATCTTGCGACGGTTGTCGGAGGGGCAGCCCTGTGATTTTTCCGGAGTGGACGGGTATGAGATGATCGATGAGTCGGGCGGGGTGCAGTGGCCGTATCGAGGCGAGGAGGACGAGGGGAAAGAGCGGCGTTTGTTTGGGGATGGGGTGTATCATCGTGAGAATGGGCGGGCGCTTTTTTGTTATGAGGCGGTTCGTGAGATGCCGGAATTGGTGAGCGAGGCCTTTCCGTTTATGTTGCTGACGGGGCGGGGGACATCGGGGCAGTGGCACACGCAGACGCGGACGGGGAAATCGGCGGTCTTGGCGAAGACGGCGCCGCGGGAGAATTACGTGGAGGTAAATCCTGAGGATGGGGAACGTCTTGGGCTGGCGACGGGAGGACGGGTTCGGGTGTGGTCGGAGCGAGGGGAGGCGGTGGTGCGGGTGTTTTTGACAGCGACGGTGAGGCCGGGGCAGGTGTTTATGCCGATGCATTATGCGGAGACGAATCGGCTGACGCGTGGGGAATTTGATCCGTATTCGCGCCAGCCGAGTTACAAGGCGTGTGCGGTGGCCTTGAAGAAAACGTGACAAGAGAGTGAGAGGTGGGGGAAGGTATCGGCGATGGGTGAGGGCAAGGCGATCCTTTGGGACAACGACGGAGTGTTGGTGGACACGGAGCGGTGGTTTTTTGAGGCGAACCGGCGGGAGTTGGCGGCGTTGGGGGTGGAGGTGAGTTGGGCGGATTTTGAGGAGATTAATTTGAAGCGGGGGGAGAGTTTGTTGCCATTATCGGGATTGGAGGGGGATGAGCTGAAGGAGTTGTATGGTCGGCGGGATGCGTTGTATGCGGCTTTGTTGCGGACGGAGGAGATTGCGATATCGGGAATGGAAGATTTGTTAGGGGAATTAAAGGGGGAAGGGTTTGTGATGGGGATTGTGACGTCGTCGCACCGGGAGTCTTTTGAGATTATTCATGGGCGATCGGGGTTGTTGGCGTCTATGGATTTCTGGGTGGTGCGTGAGAATTATGATCGGGGGAAGCCGCATCCGGACGGGTATTTGATGGGGATTGAACGGGCGGGTGTGGCAGTGGGGGATTGTTTGGCGGTGGAGGATTCGCCGCGCGGGGTGGCGGCGGCGCGGGGGGCGGGATTGGAGGTGGTTTATTACAGCCCGGGCGGTGTGGGGGCGGAGCGTGAGGTGGGAGCGGTGTGGTGGCGGGCGGGAAGCCCGGAGGAACTGGGCGAGACGATTCGAGGCTGGGGCAGAGATCGCGGTGTTTAGGATGAAGGTTGGGTTTGCGCTTTTCAAACGGGGGGCGGGTGGTAGGATTTGCGCGGTTCCCCGAGAAAACCCCGGAAATGGCAGCATTATTGGTCAAGGACAGTGACGGACAGGAGTTTGAGCTGGGCGATTCGTGTGTGATCGGCCGGAGTCCGGCCGCGGATGTGGTTTTGGAGGACGGGAGTGTGTCCCGTGAGCATGCGATGATTCGGAAAGGGGAGGGCGGGTATTCGTTGTATGATTTGGATTCGGCGAACGGGTGTTTGATCAACGGTGCGGCGGTGACCCAGCCGACCGCTTTGCGACATGGGGATGTGGTGATGGTGGCGGAAGTGATGTTTCGGTTCCAGGGCGAGGACGGGGAGCAGGGGCGGGACGATATAGCGGACGCAGGGATCGGCAGTCAAACGGTGATGATGAGTCGTGTGGAGAAGACGCCGATGATTTTGTTGGTGTCGGACATCATGGGATACACGAGTTTATCGGAGAAGGTGATGGCCGAGCAGGTGGCGAGTATCTTGCGGTCCTGGTATGATCATTGCCGGGACGTACTGGAGGATGAGGGCGGGGCGACGATCGACAAGTTTATCGGGGACGCGGTGTTTGCGTATTGGCCGGCGACGGATGTATCGGCGCGGGAGAAGGCGGTGGCGGCGGCGCGGAAGTTGCGTGACAGCCGGGAGAGTTTATCGGAGATGCATCAAAAGATGTTGGCGGATGTGGGGAATGAGTTTCGATGTGGGGTGGGGTTGCACATCGGGGAGGCGGCGGTGGGGGCGATGAGTCGCGGGATGCAGACGGCGTTGGGGGATGCGGTGAACGTCACGTTTCGGATCGAGGGTTTGACGCGTGAGGTGGAGCGAGATGTGGTGGCGACGGGGGGCTTTGTGGAGGGTTGGGATGAGGGGGCGGCGATGTTTGAGTCGTGCGGGGAGTATTCGGTGAAGGGTTTGGTGCGGGCGGTGGAGATTCTCGCTCTCAAGGCGGGCTGAACTTGCACCCGGGCGACGTGACGTTGCAACCGGGATTCGCGCGCTCGTTCGCGCGCTCGTTGGCGGGCGTGGTTTGGCCGAATGGAGGCTGGAAGAGCTTTATTTGAGAAGCAGGGTGCAAGGTGGTGGTCGAGCGGGCCGCTCGCCCCTACCGGGCACTGGGCCAGGCCAAGCTTTGGTAAATCTAGGCTTTGCAAGGTGGGGGGATGGGGTAGGGTTTTGGCGGCTTGCCGAAGGAAGCGGGTGGGCGATTTTCTGTGATGAAGGCTTTGGTGTTAAAGGAGTATGAGAAGTTTGAGTATGGGGATGTGGCGGAGCCGGAGGTGGGGGCGGGCGAGGTGTTGGTGGGGGTGAAGGCGTGTGGGATTTGCGGGAGTGATATTCACGGGATGGACGGGAGCAGCGGGCGGCGGATCCCGCCGGTGATCATGGGGCATGAGGCGAGCGGGGAGATTGTGAAGGTGGGCGACGGGGTTGAGGGATGGCGGGTGGGGGGACCGGGTGGGTTTTGATTCGATGATTTATTGTGACGATTGTCCGGCCTGTGATTCGGGGGAAACCAACTTATGCGACGAGCGAATGGTGATCGGGGTTTCGTGTGAGGAGTATCGGCGTGACGGGGCATTTGCGGAGTATGTGGTGATTCCGCAGCATGTGTTGGTGCGTTTACCGGAGGGATTGAGTTTTGAGGAGGCGGCGTTTGGGGAGCCGGTGGCGGTGGCGTTGCATGCGGTGAACCGGGTGGGAGCGATGGGAGGGGAGACGTCGGCGGTGGTGGTGGGGGCGGGGTTGATTGGGTTGTTGGTGGTGCAGGCCTTGAAGGTGGCGGGGTGCGGGCGGGTGTTAGCGGTGGATTTGGACGAGGGGCGATTGGGATTGGCGCGGGAGTTGGGAGCGGAGGCGTCGGTGAATTCGGGTGATGGGGATGCATTGGAGCAGGTGCGGGCTTGGGCGGGGGGAGACGGCGCGGATGTGGCGATGGAGGTGGTGGGGATCACGCCGACGATTCAGTTGGCGGCGAAGAGTTTGCGCAAGGGGGGGACATTGGGTTGTGTGGGTAACATTGCGGCGACGGTGGAATTTCCGTTGCAGGAGGTGGTGACGCGTGAGTTATCGGCGGTGGGATCGTGTGCTTCGGCGGGGGAGTATGAGCGGGCCTTGGAATTGGTGGCATCGGGGGAGATCAAGGTGGAGCCGTTGATCAGTGCGGTGGCGGGTTTGAGTGAGGGCGGGGATTGGTTTGGGCGTTTGTATTCGGGGAAGGAAGGGTTGATGAAAGTGTTATTGCGACCTTGAGCAGCGGGGACTATAATCGCGGTTGATTCGTGGTTAGATAATAGGTTAGGTAGCGATGAGCAGTGAGTTGTTTGATTTGAGCGGGCAGGTGGCGTTCGTGAGTGGGGCGAGTCGTGGGTTGGGCGAGCATTTTGCGGAAGTATTGGCGCGGGCGGGGGCGGATGTGGTGGTGACGAGCCGGGACACGAGTTCTTTGAATTTGATTCATGACCGGATCGAGGGATTGGGGGGGAAGTGTTTGCCGGTGTCGTTGGATGTGACGGAGGAGGAGAGTATTCGGGAGGCGGTGACCGCGGCGATGACGGAGATGAAGAAGATCGACATCGTGGTGTGCAATGCGGGGTGCAATCGGCGGAAGCGGGCGGTGGACGTGAGTTGGGAGGACTGGGATTACGTTGTGGACACGAATTTGAAGGGATCGTTTTTCCTGGCGCAGGAAGTGGCGAAGCAATCGATGATTGAGCTGGCGTATGGGCGAGTGATCATGATTGGGAGCGTGACGAGTGTGCACGGGTATGCGGGGTTGGCGCCGTATGGGGCGAGCCGGGGCGGGATTCGGCAGATGGTGATGAGTTTGGCGGATGACTGGGGGCCGGACGGCGTGACGGTGAATTGCCTGGCGCCGGGATGGTTCAAGACGCAGCAGAATGCGATGCTTTATGAGGATGATCGGTGGGTGGAGTATTTGAGTGAGCGGATTCCGATGCGGAGGCCGGGGAAGATGGATGATTTGGATGGGGCGTTATTGTTTTTGGCGAGTGAGTCGAGCCGGTATGTGACGGGGCAGACCTTGCTGGTGGATGGGGGGATTTCGACCGGGCGATTGCGGGCGATGCCGAAGGGGTAGGCGGTTTTTGGGAGGGAGAAAGTTTTAGTTTCCGCCTCGTCATTGCGGGCGGTGAGGTATTCGGAAGATAGGGAGTTTAGTCCTCGCTTCGCTCGGAGGCTTCGTTCTTCGCTCTTCGAGCTACGACGGACACGTCGACAGGGACCCTTCGGCGAGCTCAGGGCGGGCTCATCGCCCCACCTTTGGTTTCAGGGAAGACGAAGGATACTGGGAGGGGCGAAGGTCAGGGGGCGGCGAGGTTTTTTTCGACCATTTCTTTTTTGGAGAGGCGGGGGCGGACGCGGGCGTCGGTGGGGAGGCCGGTGAGGCGATCGAATTCGTCGGCGGTGCGAAGGTCTGGGATGTAGTCGTCGGTTTCTTTGATCCAGTCATCGAGGGCGGTGCTGAGTTTGGCGAGGGTTTCGGCGTGGGCGGGGTCGTCGATGAGGTTGTTTGTTTCGTGGGGGTCCGTTTGAGTGTCGTAGAGTTCTTCCGCGGGGCGTGGGTTGATGAAGTAGACGGACTGGGCGGGGGTGAGTTTGCCTTCTTCGTGGAGTTTGATCATGGACTGGAAGGTGGGGGAGCGGACGCCGTCGGCGGAGGGGGTGAGGGGGAGGTCGGTGTAGGCGTTGCGGATGTATTTGAAGCGTTCGTTGCGGGCGGCGCGGGAGTGGGCTTCGTAGTCGTGCCAATTGTGTTCGGCGAAGGCGACGGGGCGGACGGTAGCGTCGGGTTTTTCGAGGATGGGGAGGAAAGAGACGCCTTGGAAGGTGGGACCGGGGGTGAGGCCGGCGATTTGGAGGAAGGTGGGGGCGATATCGACGGCGGAGACGAGGCTATCGGTGACGGAGTCGGGTTTAACGACGGCGGGCCAGCGGACGATGAAGGGGGTTTTGATTCCGGAGTCGTAGATGGTGGTTTTGTCGCGGGGGAAGGGGCGGCCGTTGTCGGACATGAAGAGGACGAGGGTATTTTCGGCGATGTTTTGTTTGTCGAGTTCGTCCATGACGAGTCCGACGTATTTGTCGAGGCGGATGATTTCGTCGTAGTAGAGGGCGTAGTCTTTGCGGACTTCTTCAGTGTCGAGGTGGTAGGGGGCGAGGCGGACGTCGGCGGGATCGGTGGGGGTGGGGATGATATTTTCGTGGTAGGGTCGGTGGGGGTCGAGGGCGGCGAGCCAGAGGAAGAAGGGCTGGTCTTTGGGGCGGTCGTTGAGGAGGGGAATCCACTCGGTGCAGCCGGATTGGGCTTCGCCTTCCATGGTTTCGACGAACTTGCCGGCTTTACCGGCTTCGCCGGCGGGGAGTTGGAAGCCGGAGGTATCGGTTTCGCGGACTTCATCGAAGCGATCGCGGGCGGCGTCGCCGAGGTGCCATTTACCGGCGGCGGCGGTCCAGTAGCCGGCGTCGCGCAGTTTTTCGGTGAAGGTGACTTGTTCGGCGGGGAGGGGCCAGTGGAGTTCTTCTGCGTCGGTATTGTGGGGGTAACGGCCGGTAATGATGGAGGCGCGGGAGGGGGAGCAGGAGGAGGCGGTGAGGATGGCGTTGTTGAAGCGCATGCCTTGGGCGGCGAGGCGATCGATATTGGGGGTGGGGACCTTGGGATTGCCGTAGACGCCGGAGTCGTCCCAGGCCATATCGTCGGCGATGATGAGGATTATATTGGGGCGCTCCGCGCCCCAAGTGGGAAGGTGTGAAAGTATGAACGTAAAAAGTGAGAGGCAGAGGAGAAGGGGGCGGATACTCATGAGGAGTATATAAGAGCCGGACGGGGGAGTGCGCGACGAGTTTTTTCTCGGGCGGGATCAGGACTTGGCTTTGGCGACGACGGCGAAGAGGTCGCGTTCCGGGGGGAGGAGGAGGTCGGGATCGACTTTTTGGCTGAGGAACTTGGCTTGCTTTGCGTTTCCGCCGGCGGCGTGGATGACGGCGAGGACGGCCCGTTCGCCGTGGCTGAGGTCGTAGGGATCGACTCGCTTGGCGAGGCTAAGCGCTTGGCTGTATCGGTGGTGGCGATATTGGGCGAAGGCGGCGACGAGTTGGGTTTTAGGGTCGTTGGGTTTGTGACTGAGGAGGCGATTGGCGTTGCGTGGGGCGTCGATGAGGCTTTCTTTTAGGAGCAGTTGGAGGTAGGTGGTTTTTTGGTGGAGAGTATGGTTACCGGGGTCGAGGGAGCAGAGGGCTTCCAAGTGTTCGAGGACGGCGGGAAGGTCACTTCGTTTTTCGGCGATGGCGAGGAGTCCGACGCGGGCGCGATCGGGGACATCGTCGAAGAGGGCGCGGAAGGCGACTTCGGCGGCGGGGAGTTCATTCGCATTGAGGGCGGCGTATCCGGCGCGGTGGATAATGTCGAGTTTGCCGTGTTTGAGGGCCAATTCGGTGGCGTAGGTGAATGCTTCGGTAATGTCGTCGGGCGATTCCTTTTTGTCGATGGTGACGAGGGCGGTCGCGAAGGCGACGCGGACTTTTTCGTGCTCGTCGAGGAGGGATTCATCGAGTCGTTCGGCGAGTTGTTTGTCGTTGCCGGTGAGGATGAGGCTTTGGACGGAGGCGGCGAGGAACTCGGGATTGTCGTCGTAGTTTGAGTTTTCGAAGAAGGCGGCGACTTGTTCGATGTATCCGCGTGAGTTCAACCAACTGAGGTGGGCATTCAGGGTTTTGGGATCGAGAGAAGCGCTCCAGGAATCGATGGCGTTCTGGACGAGGTTCTCGGCATTGAGGGGGTTAATCTCGAGTGCCCACTCGAGGATTTCGAGGTCGGGGTCGGCCTTGGAAGTTTCAAGCCGTATTGGGTGTGAGCGCAGGATTTCGAGGTAGTGGGATTCGCGAGTGGGGAAGCGATGGGCGTATTCTTTGATGAGGAAGAGGGCTTTGAGGCCGGTTTCGTCTTTATGGTTGTCGGCGATTTCGAGGATATCTTGCCAGGCGACTTCGGCGGTTTCGGGAATGGTGCTTTCGAGTTTTAGGGTGGCGTGGAGGAGCCGGGACTCGGCGTTTTTGGGATCGAGGGCGATGGCTTTTTCGACGAGGGAAAGCGAGCGGTCTTGTTCGGCTTGAAAGGTGTTCAGTTTTGCGGCGATGAGGGCGACATCGGGGTTATCGGGAAAGGTTTCGTTGAGGCGGTCGCAGAGTTGAGCGGCTTTGCGATGGTTTCGCATCTGCATGTAGAGTTTTAGCAGTGCGACTTCGTCTTCCGTGGTGCTTTGGTCTTGTTGGACCATGGCTTCGAGGAAGGCGATGGATTTATTGGCGTTTTTGTCGATGTAGTGGTAGGCGATAAAGCGGCGGATATCGGCGCTTTTGCGGTCCCGTTTAAAGGCTTCCTGCAGCAGTTCTTCCGCGGTTTCGTGATTGTTTGCTGCGATGGATTTTTCGGCTTTCTTGACGAGATTATTGGCCTGATACGAGTCGTAGTATTTGGTGATACTTTTCCATTTCCAGAGGGAAGTGCCCGCGGCGACGACGAAGAGGACGGCGAGGATGCCGAAGATGATATTGAGACGATTGCGCCGGGAGCGTGATCTCTCTTTCAGTTCTGCGCGTCGTGCTTGGCGGGAGGCGCGGGAGCGGCGGCGTTGGATGGGATTTGATGTCGAAGGCATAATCACGAGACCGCGGAGAGAGGGTGATTTGCGGTTTAATCATGAAGATGGGTATTTGCGGGCGCGGCGTCAGGACTGACGGGGAGACGATTTAGTCAGCAAGGTGACGAGGCGAGCACCAATGTGACGGGGCGAGCACGAATGTGACGCTTGGGATACGGAAGGGGGCGACCGTGGTGTGG
>JBCCIR010000171.1:0-10734 GCA_039028175.1 Verrucomicrobiota bacterium | reverse complement strand
GCTGCAGATGGTGCCGGTCTGCGGCGGCTTCATGGAGACCGGCGGCATGGCCAAATTCCTGGCTTCCCTCGGGATCGCCGAGGAGGAGCTGACCGGTTTCTCCTACCGGGGCTTGGGAAACAGTGCCTTCCACCGCGATGGACAAGCGGTTTCAGGTATTCGGTTTTGAGTTGGGGCGTGAGAATCAGAGTTTACGACGGAAATATATGCAATCGTATCACGCGTGTATTTCATTTATCGATGCTCAGATTGGATTGGTGTTGGATGCCGTCAAGGAAGCGGGATTGTGGGAGGACACCATCATCGTATTTACCTCGGATCATGGGTATCATCTTGGGGAGCATTTCATGTGGGGGAAGGTGACCCTATTTGAAGTGTGTGACCGCGTGCCGTTGGTCATGCGGGTGCCGGGAATGACGGAGCCGGGATCGGTCAGCGAGGCGTTGGTCGAGCTTGTGGATTTGTATCCGACCCTGGCGAGGCTGGCAAAAGTAAAGGCGCCAGGCGATTTGCAGGGGAAGAGTCTTGTCCCCTTGCTGAAGGAACCGGCAACTGGCGGACGCGACGTGGCTTATACGATAGTTGCTCGGGGCGATAAGCTTGGGCGAGCAGTTCGAACCAAAGATTGGCGTTTTTCGGAGTGGCCTGATGGAGAGGAGCTTTATTCTCTTAAGGACGATCCTGAGGAACTGTCCAACTTGGCGGAAAACGTCGAGTATCGGACCCGGCTCCAGGAGATGCGGCAGCTGTTGGAGGCGAAAAAGGTCGAGGCTTCTTCGGCGCGTGAGCGTCAGGGGGAATAGCGTTTGATACGGTCTGCGACGTCTTGCCTAAATCGGTCGATATGGGCGGTGGTAAAGTCGATTGGGTCGAGGGACGGGTCTTTCATGAGTGGGGTGAGGTCCATGGCGAACCAGAGTTGATCCGTGTCGTCGGTGGTGTGTGAGGAAAAGAAGGTGGCGTTGGCATAGCGGCGGCCGAGTACGGCGCGGTCGTATCGTTTGCCACCGGAGATTTGGGATTGGAAGACTTCATTCAACTCCTTGGCAAGATTGTCGTGGTTGGAGTTATCAAGGGGGACTTTATCCGGGGCGAGCATCCAGTCGAGGTCGCGCCACATTTCGCAGCCGAGGAGTTGTTCGGGATGAACGTCTTCAGGGAGGGAGCGAAGAGCGGCGATGACGGCGGTGGTGACGGCGACGTGGGTGTCGTGTTTGTCGGCGAGGTTGTGGGTGTAGATGGTGTTCGGCTTTGTGGCTTTGATGATCTCGCTGAGTTCGGGAACGAGGGGGGAATTGGCGGAGTCTTTGATGGCGGCACTGGGGTAGTCGAGTTGCCATTGGGCGGCGTATTTGCCGACTTCAGCAGCTTGGGTTTGTTCTTTGGCTCGGGCGGCTTTCATTTGGTCGTCGGTGAAGTTTGCGAAGGGGCCGGAGCGGGAGCAGCCGCTGCCGTCGCTGCAGGTGACGCCGCCGAACCAATGGTTGGGGGATTGGTGGCATTGGGCGATGCCGTGGAAGGCCATGAACTCGAGGTCATCGGCGTGGGCGCCGATGCCGAGGTGGGTGATGCGGGCTAAGGCTTTGGGGAGCGGGGTGTTGTCGGGGATGTCGGGGATGGGCATCGCGAATACTTATAAGGAAGCTGGAGCGCAATTTGAAGTGAAACAATGGCAAGAGCGCCATCTCGAATTTGACTACCAAGGGCCAATTTGGAGGTCGTTAAGCTTCCTTCGGTTTTTGAAGGCGCAGTGGTGGTAGCGATCCATCGCGTGGTATGGGACTGTGTGAGTCAACTTCGCTAGGATCGACTGCTTCCAGTCTTTTTTGAATGCTTTTTCGGGTGAACGTTCAGGCGCACCCGGAATGCAGTCGCCGCTTGCATCCAAATATATCATCGTGCCGATTCCCGGATAGTAGCTTTCGTAGTGTCCCGTTCGGTTTCTGCCCTTTCGAAAATTTGTGCGTGGCTTTACCAATCCTCTCGGAGGGATCAATGGGACCAAGTCACGCGCGGCTTGAAAGCGAACGATGCGTTCATTGAGAGTTGGGTATCTGGTGGGGAAGTCTTTTGTCGTGACCAGCGGCTGGCCAAACGTATGGACGGATTTTATTGGGATTCCTTGCTGGTGGCATCGAACACCCGCGAGGACTGCAAGAGCCCCTCCGAGACTATGACCCGTTAACCAGATATGTTTTCCTGATCGGTGAGCGTGCTCAATGGTGGCACTGAGCTTGTCACGCTTTTTCCAAACTGAGCCGAGAGAGTCCCAAAAACCGTAGTGAAAACGTCCCGGGCTGGTTTCACGGAATCGGGTTACGATATTTGTGATCCAATCTCGCACCTCCTTAGTCCCCTTAAAGGCTACAATCAACGCATATCGAGACTCCAATAGGAGGAATTCGGCACTTTTCTTATTAGGGGCTGAGTAATTGATATTGGTAAACCCATGCGCTGGAAACAGTTGCTCGTTCCATTCGTCCTCGGACTTTTTGTATGCGCCAATCGCTGCTGCCGAGAGAAATATGGCGTTCTCGGGAGTGAACCTCCTTGCGGCAGATTGAAATGGTGTGAGTCTGCGTTTGGCGAGTTGCGGTGTTACGGGGGATTTTAAATCGACGTTCATCGATGCGAGCAAAAGGTAGCTGCGAGTTTAAAGAAAGCTACCGGATTTAAATAAGGCATTGACTCTTTCGAAACGGTTAGGTAGAACCATTCTGCCGTAGTGAAACCTCCGCATCACATTCGTAAGGGAGTCATTTGGACTCTATCGATGCTTGGGATGGCGTCCTTGGTGACGCTTATTTTGGGGATTGTGCCTGATCTGCAAAGTCAGGAAGCGGGAGAATCGGCAATCGGTTCCAATTCCGGCACGAGGAGTCTTGTCGAGGCGGGGGAGGTCGGTGAAGCAGGCTTTATCGATGTGAAGCCCGGACTTCAAAATGCATGGATACCTCTTTCATTTAGAAACAGTTATAATAACCCAATCGTTCTCGTGTCGCTCCAAACCTGTGACGGCGTCGAGCAGGTTATCGCACGGGTTCGAAACGTCAATTCACGCGGTTGCCGGATCAACTTCGATTTTCCGCCTAACGCTCAGGGAGTCAGAAAGCCTGAGCGGGTCGCGTATTTCGTCATTGAGTCAGGTCGGCACGTGCTTGCGGATGGCACACTGATTGACGCGGGGTATCGGCGAGTCGGTGGCAAGTGGAAGAAGATCAAGTTCAAACAATCTTTTCCTGATTCCGCGTCTGTTGTTTGCCAGATCATGACCATTGTCAATGGGGACGAGTTTCTTGTCCCCCGGGTCCGAAAGACTTCATTGGAGGGATTCGAGATGCATATCGAGCGTGCGCAGGGGGAACGCGGGGGCGAAAAACTTGAGCGTGAGAGAGTGGGATGGGTTGCTATCTCGCGACGTATGACGGCAACGGATTCTTCACTCATGCTGAGTGGGACATCGAAGAACGAAATCTCTTCTGAGATTTCCCGAATCGGATTTCAGGACCATTTTCGACGGACCCCCGCCTTTTTTGCCACGGTTGCCTCGGACCACTCACGGGATCCGGTGATTCCGCGGGTCGCTTCCGTAAGGAGAGACGATGCTTGGTTAGTGTTGTGCGAGGAATCGAGTGCTGATGAGGAGATGAAGCATCCGTTTGAGGATGTTCATTGGCTCGCTGTATCTGAGGGTATATTGAATACTGTCCAATCGGACGGTGATGGCGATGGGATGCCTGATGCCCTTGAGGACAGCTATTTTGGTGGGATGGGTGAAGTCGCCGAGGGGGATCATGATTCTGATGGCTTGGGGAACTCCGATGAGATTTACGCCGGACTTCGCCCCGACAATTTCACGCCGAGCCCTTTGATGGCCACGTGGGCGTGGCCGGTCAAACAAGCGACTCGAGATCAGTGGTCCACATTCTCTTTTCGGAAGCGAATATTTTCCGATCCAGTGGTGATTACCACTGCTCAGACCAATCGTGGAGAGAGTCTGGTGACTTCGCGCATTCGGCAGCTGACGTCCGTGGGATTCAAGTATCAGTTGCAGGAATGTTTCAACGATGACGGCACTCGTGTGTTTGAGCGGATTGGGGTGTTGGCGGTGGAATCCGGGCGGCACGTGCTGCCGAGCGGCGCTGAATTTGAAGCGGGCAAGGCCCGAGTGAAAGATGGGGAGTGGAAGACGATTCGGTTTAGCACGCCCTTTGAAACGACTCCGATCGTTTTGGTGCAGGTTTCGAGCAACAAGAATCCGACTCCGGTGATTGCGCGGCTTGGTTTTGTCAACCGCAAGGTTTGTCGCGTGATGCTTCAGGAGGAGGAGGCTCTTGATGGAGAAGAGCATGGTCCTGAAACCGTTTCCTGGATTGCGATTACACCTTCAAAGGGAGGGTCTTTCGAGACCTTTCAGGGAGAGCTCCTTTGCTTGAAGAAACAGGGTGATCTTACGGACGTGAAGGAAGAGTTTTCCCGGCAGCGGTTTGTTAAAGGAGAGGGGGATGACCAACGGAAGTTGTTCTTTGGGAGTTTGCAGACCTGCCGGGAGGATGACGCCGCGATCTTGCAGATTGATGAGCCTCATCAGAAAAGGGTGGGTTTTCGGGTTGCCGAAGAGACTTCACTGGACGATGAGACGACCCACGCAGCCGAAGTGATGGGATACATTGCTGTTCCTCATGGGCTATTGGCGTATGCGCCGTCGCTCTACGATCAGGACGCTGACGGGATCGAGGACCAGTTGGAGGCCCGTTCCACGTTGAGTCCCCAGATCGATGGGTACGAAGCTGATCGTGAAGGATTTTGGGGTGATGCGGATCAAGACGGATTCCTCAACGGTTGGGAAGCGGCGCGTGGCCTTCCCCTCGACAGCCCGGCTGGGGTGGTGGAATGGGAGGTTTGGGAGAAGTTGCCGGGGACGATGACGCGGAAGCTCACGCGGAAAAATCGTTTCATCAACGATCGCAACAAGAAGGTTTACTATCTGAACCAGCTCGCCACTCCACCCGGCATTGGCGACAACTTTGGGAGCCGGATGCGGGGGACGGTTAGAATTCCGATTGAGGGTGAGTATACGTTTTATCTCAACGGCGACAACGAGACCCGCTTGTTGCTGTCGACGGATCGAAAGCCGTTCAACAAGCGATTGATTGCCAGGGTCGGTCCCAAAGGTGGAGAGTCTGAGCTCGATCAGTGGGGTGCGAAGGTTACTCATGTGAGTGTGCCGGTGCAGCTTGCCGCGGGACAGCGGTATTACCTGGAGGTCGTGCAAAAGGAATCGAAGGCGGATGATTTCGTCCAAGTTGGGTGGTTGCGGCCGGGGAAGAGTGAGGTCGAGGTGATTGATGGAAGATTCTGGCGTCCGTATCGGCCGATTGCGGGCGATTCGGATGACGACAGTTTGCCGGACAGCTGGGAGCAGAGTACTGGTTTGGATGCGAGCGCGGTGAAGGGGGCGCAGAAGGTTCGTATTACGGAGTATGGAGATCCGGATGGGGATGGGTTTCGAAATCTTCTTGAGTGGCAAAATGGGACTGACCCTTTGACTCCTGATGAGAATCCCTATCCGGAGGGTGAGTCACCGGACTTTGCTCATCTCAATGATGGTTCGGGCAATCCGCCGGGAGGTGGGGAAGACCCGGTGGGCGATTCTGACGGGGATGGCTGGAGCGATGAGGATGAGTATTTTGCTTTGACCGATGCTGGGAAGCCGGGTCGGCATCCTGATAGTGCTGGCATTCCGCCTTGGGAAGTCACCGAGATTGGTCTTGGTGAGGAATTTGGCAGTCGGGCGTATGAAGTCGGGAATCGGTATCATTTGGCGGCTGCGGGACGGGGCTGTGGCATTGGAGATGGCACTCGGGATGAGCTTGGCTTTTTCAAGCAAACGGTGAGTGGCAGCTTTGAGCTAACGGTGCGTGTGGTGGGGCTCGATTTTGATCCTACAACCAGCAAAGTTGGGCTCATGGTGCGGTCCAGCATGGATGCTGGAGCGGCCAACGTTGGGTTCGTTGCGCGGGCGAAGGGCGGATTTGAGTTTTCACGGCGGTATGAAGACGGGAGCAAGACTTCTGCAGTGGTTTCGACCAACCGCAGCTACACGCTTCCAGACGCATGGATTCGTCTCGTCAAGACTGGAGATACCATCAGCGCCTATAGTTCGGAGGACAATCGGTTTTGGCGCTTGGATGGGCGTGTTGCACTTGATTTGCCAGACGATGTCGAAGTTGGATTTGTGCTTTCTTCCGGATTGAGTGACGGTTACTCGCGGGCGCAAATACGCTTCCTTGATCTCAGAATTGATACGGATTCCGACGGGCTTTTCGACGATGAGGAAATCGATACTTATGGCACTGATCCTGAGCTGCCGGACAGCGACTTTGATGGGATCAGTGACGGGGAGGAAGTTCGTGACTACCTTAGCGATCCGTCGACGGGTGGGTTCACGTGGCAACGCGTGAGTCAGGCAATTGGGGCTGACGGTGACGTTGTTCAGGGGCGCTGGGAAGTGGATGGCTCGGGCATCTTCAATCGGTCCGTGCGAGGGGGCGTGGGATTTGATCTGACAACCTCCACTGACGGTATTCATCAGGTGGCATTCGAAGTTTCAAAGCTTTGGGATACGGAAGTCTCTCAAACGCAGGCCATGGAATTTCGGATTTTTGTGGACGGGGAGTATGTCGGGCTCAAGCGGGTGACGGCCAAGCCGGGGATGGACCCACCGGAACAGATCATGCTGAGTCCGTATTTGGCGGCGGGGAGTCATCGGGTGGAGCTGTTTTTTGACAACGTTTATCGCGGTTGCTCGATTCGGATCGAACATGTCTCGCTTAAGCAAATCTCCGGCGGTGGCCAGAGTGCCTCGGATTGGGCTGCTGAAGTGGTCAGCCAGAAGGCGGGTGTTGAGAATGGTGTGTTCACAAGTCTGGTATCTCCTGCGTTTGTTGAAGGGCGAGGACGGTATCTCTCAATGATGAACATTGGGACGGGAGCGGGTGTGGTGATTTCGCCCGAGTTAGGAGATGGAGAGCGGTGGTATGCGAACATCCCGCTTAGCGGCGAGGTAGAGACGAGTGTCGGATTCAGCTTCCAGAACGGCGGCAAAATTGAGAGTCATCTTTTTGAGTGGGTTGCGACGAATGTGTTTGAGCATGACAAGATTCATCTTCGTCCTGGAGATTCGCTTCTTGTGACTGGAATTCCCGATGGCGCGATCATTGACCCGGCGTCGAGTGTGCGACTCACGGGGCATGGTGGTGAACCAGTGGTGGTTGCACCTAACGAACCTGAAGCTATTCGGTTCGATGAACCGGGGACGTTTGTGGTGAGGGCGAGGTATCGCCAAGTGCCGGGAGCGGATCCGATCATTGATACCGTTCGAGTCGTCGTGGTTGATGTATCGGTGCCAGATGTGAATCCGGCGGTACTTCAGGGGCGAACGCGAGATTGGGGCTGGGAGGGATTGCCGAGGGGGGTTTACGTTGATCCCTCCACCGTGCGATTCGGTGCGGAACGGGTCAGTGATACGCTGCGCTACTTTGAACTCGGGCGGGGCGAATCTTATGAGAATCAGCGGCTTGTGGCGCGTCTCGAGGCGGGCGGGCCTGTGATTGCGACTGTACCAATCGAAGGATTCTGGGTAAGGGCCGCTGTTCGGCAATCGTTGCCGATTTGGCCCGTTGAAGAAGGATTGTACAAGGTGGACGATGAGATATTTATCGGTGGCCAAATGCCAAGTGATGGCGCCGTTGATATTAAAGTGATCAAGGGAGGCGTCACTCTGGACGATGGGTTAATGAAACGCTCGGTGTTGCGAGATCACTTCGATGAGGATGGCAGCTATCGCTTCAATCTATTTCATCCTGAAAGTTCGCAAGGGTCAGCTTGTCATCGAATCACTGTCTCGCAAGGTGGTCAGGAATTGGGCATGAGATGAATGCGAGAACGATAGGAACCAACTAGACACATTCCGAAACATTGAAAGAATCTGAAAGCGATCCGAAAGCACGCCCGTCCAAATTGTGGACTTTTCTCGCATCGGCTGCCTGTGCTGGAATTTGCGTACTTTTGGCATTCACATTCTATGTGCTGTTTCCCGGGACTCCTGTTGGTGATATAGAGGATATATCCTCCGTGGGTGAAAGCGGTCCGATGGCTGCAGAAAATGCGACCGGGTGGTCGTCTGGAGAGTCTTGGAATATCAACGGCGATAAAGAGGGTGTCGGCGGTAGTAGTGACAGTGGCAGTGACCATGGTGGTGCTTTTACCAAGACAGGGCAATCGATGCCTCTAAGCGCGGTTGGTCAGTTTATAGAAGAACTCGTTGGTAGCAGTGGCGATGGGATTGATTATGGCGAACAGCTTGGCTTCATTCGTAGTATTAGTGACAGGGCGTTAAGTTCGGGTGATGAGCGCCTGCTTCTCGATTATCTGGCATCTCCCATTGGAATCGATGGGAGGTCTTCCACCGGCTCAAAATCGGAGGGTGATCCATCTGAGTCGGGCGAGGTTCGATATAGTCCCAGTGGACTTGAGCTTCCGAAGGCGTGGGGATCGAGTGAGCTCTCACAAGGTAGAGAAGTCGTTTTCTCGCAATATGACGAACATGCGGTTCGCAACGATATTCTGGAGGAGCTAATTGAGAGGGAGGCTATTCCCGCCGGGCTTGGAGCGGCGATGGTCGATATGGTTGATAATCCTTCGCAGGATGAACAATGGCGCGAATACGTTGTTCAGCACTTCCGAGGCTACTATGACAGATTGAAGTCTGATTCCTGGGCTGGTCAAAACGAAGCTCCGTTGTTGAAAGAGGCGCTCCTGCGGTACGTCAGGGAGGTGGACAACGCGATCGGTGGCAGTGCTTTGCTTGTATTGGACGATTTGGGCGAACGGTATTCTGAGATTAGTTCCGAGATGGTCGCGCAAGGGGTGGTTGCGTTGCTGACTGACGAAACATCCGTTGAAGGAAATCGCGTTACCGCCATGCAGATCGCCGGGATACGGGATGTTAGAGAAGTTTTGCCTCTCGCGCAGGAAATTGCAGCGGATGAATCCGAGAGTATTGCCCTCCGGATGACTGCTGTGGCTACGGTGGGGAGCCTTCAGGGGGTGGGAGCGACGACTGCATTGCGAGAGCTTGTCACTAACACTGGGAGCGATTCCTTGAGGCAGGTTGTTGCCCGGACGATCGAGCGAATTCAAAGGTAGAAAATGAAAAGTGTAACATACGTCTCTAAATGGCTCCGGCGATTGGGTGTTTCTTTGTTAGGAGTGACAATTCTGTTTGGTGATTTTCGTCAACTTGGGCGAGATCGCGGTGGGGTCGGCCTGGCTACCAGTGCGTTTGGGCAAGATGGCGGGAACAATCCACCATTGGTGAGCATTATTCCGAGACGAAGCAGGATATGTTGGTTGAGGATCGATGGCATTATTTGGGTTTGTCCAATTCGACCAGGTGTGCCCGGTGAAGATCCTGAGGTGGAACCGCCACCTGAACCTGATCCCGGTAGCGGTCCAGAAGAGTACGAGTGGCATCTGTGGGTGGCTGAGAGCGAGCCTCCAAGCGACGACTGAATTTTCGAGTGATGGATACAATAGCAATGAGAACAAATTCGCAATTCCGGTTCATGAAGCTGGGAGTGTTTGTTTGTGTCTTATTGTGCAGCATTGAGTGGGCTGTTGCCGGGCTTACGACTCATCGTTTTGGTGATATTGAGTTCGTGCTTGGTGATGGTTGGGTGCGGTTGAATGTTTATGCAGGGCCCTGTGAAGGAGAATACAAACAGAGGTTTACTGGTGCCGGTATTTACTGTTTCTGCGACGACACTATTTGTGTCGAAGTTGGACCGAGCGAAGAATTCATTGGATTGCCCGTTCTCGCGTGGCCGGGAAGGTTGATTGAGGCGGATATTCGCGCGGCGAACTATCCGGTGGCCGATGACAGTGGTGAAGTGGTGTGTCTTGGGACGAGTGTGCCGATTCACTTGGGCATGTCGTTTGGCGCAGGAACCGCTGAAATTTCAGACAATTTGCTGAGCTTTCTTGAGGGGGTCGACGACAATTTCATCGAGTATATGGATCTCGATGCGATTCGGTTTAAATACTATGTGATCAACGTCAGCGACCTTCAAGGGGTGAATTATTTTGCTGACTCGGTGCTTAATTACGCCATTGATGTGACTGATTCGGTTACGATTTCGAAGCCGTTGGAAGCTTTTCGACAAAGTCCGCTTCAAGTGCCTTGCCCTATGTTTGATGCGCATATGACGGTGGAGCACACATTTCCTGTTGAAGGGACTTATTTGTTTGTCGTTGAGATCGACGCGTCGGATGCGTTTTTAATCGATTACAACGGACTCCTTGATCTATTTGACGGGAGTAACGTGGCATTGGAGTTGTGGGACCCTGCGAACGATCGAAACGGTGTCGATGTCATTCCTCAGGACAAAATGTTGGCGGTGAGGCCAATTCGGGTGGTTGCCGAGAATTGCGCTGATTTTGTGGCCGATACTGATGGCTGGTTGCCGTGGGAAGATAGTGATGCCGACCTTCTTCCCGACGAGTGGGAAGATTTCTACTACGCGGGGCTCGACTATGGCACCCGAGAGGATGCGGATGTTGATGGCTTAGGCAATCTCTATGAAATGTATCATGGGACTATACCTATCAATCCCGCATTAGCACGGTTAGTTGTAAATTCGAAGTATAGCGATCTCTATTACAGCAAAATGT
>JBCCIR010000170.1:0-10751 GCA_039028175.1 Verrucomicrobiota bacterium | reverse complement strand
GGTATTATTCATCGACGGCGCGGGTGGTGGCGGTTATTTGCGCGATTTTTGTTTCATTCACGTATGTGGCGGGGCAGATGCGCGGGGTGGGGGTGGTCTTTTCGCGATTCCTGGAGGTGAACGTGACGACGGGGGTGATTATCGGGATGGCGATCGTGTTGTTTTACGCGGTGTTGGGGGGGATGAAGGGGATCACGTATACGCAGGTGGCGCAGTATTGCGTGTTGATCTTTGCGTTCATGGTGCCGGCGATTTTTATCTCGATTCAGTTTGCGGGGCATCCGATCCCGCAATTGGGGTTTGGGGGTGAGTATCAGAACGAGGGGGTGTCGATTTTGGACAAGCTGGACGGGATGAGTGAGGAGTTGGGGTTCGGGACGTATACGGCGGGGGCGAAGGATACGATTGACGTGTTTTTTATTACGGCGGCGTTGATGTGCGGCACGGCGGGGTTGCCGCATGTGATCGTGCGGTTTTACACGGTGAAGAAGGCCTCGGCGGCGCGGACTTCTGCTTTGTGGGCGCTTTTGTTTATCGCGATTCTCTATACGACGGCGCCGGCGGTGGCGGTGTTTGCGCGGACGAATTTGTTTACCACCGTGAACAATGTGGAGTATGCGAAGGTGCCGGAATGGTTCAAGAAGTGGGAGAATACGGGCTTGATCACGTTCGAGGACAAGAATGCGGACGGACGGATTCAGTATACGGGAACAAAGGGGGAGGGGCTGCCGGAGAACGAATTGACGATCGACCGGGACATCATGGTTTTGGCGAATCCAGAGATCGCGGATTTGCCGAACTGGGTGATTGCGCTGGTGGCGGCGGGGGGATTAGCGGCGGCGTTGTCGACGGCGGCGGGGTTGTTATTGGTGATTTCGACGGCGGTGGCGCATGATTTGATCAAGCGGGTGTGGGTGCCGGACATGGGGCCGAAGGCGGAATTGATTTGGGCGCGGTGTGCGGCGGCGGCCGCGGTGGTGGTGGCGGGATATTTGGGGATCAATCCGCCCGATTACGTGGCGGCGGTCGTAGCGTTTGCGTTTGGGCTGGCGGCTTCGTCGTTTTTCCCGGCGATTGTGTTGGGGATTTTCTCGAAGCGGACGACGATGGCGGGGGCGGTGACGGGGATGATTTTAGGGATCGTGTTTACGGGGAGCTACATTGTGTATTTCAAGTTTATCAATCCGGCGGCGAACGTGTCGGAGAACTGGTGGTTTGGGATATCGCCGGAGGGGATTGGGACCTTGGGGATGCTATTGAACTTTGCGGTGACGATCGTGATTTCGCGATTTACGAAGGCGCCGCCGCCGGAGATCGGGGAATTGGTGGAGTCGGTGCGATTGCCGCGGCGGATGCGGCAGGGGTAGGAGTGGGGCGCACGTGGAAGAGGTGGGAAGGAAAGGCAGCGCGGTCGGGTGCCCGCGCCTCCAGATTGACGGGGGGCTATTTTTTTTGGATGGGGATTTTTTGGAAGTCGCCTTCTTCGCAGCAGGTGACGAAGCCTTCGGTGTGCATTTTCAGGCGGTCCCAGACTTGTCGGATGGAATCGGATTCTTCTTCAGTGATGCTGTTGTCGAGGGCGGCCTGAGTGATTTCCGAGAGGAGGTCGGCGAATTGCTGGACGATTTCGTTGGTGGCGGGGACGACTTCGAAGCCTTCTTCGCAGAAGCTTTTGGGGTTACGGACGAAGAAGCCGCCTGATTGTTGGCAGAGCCACTGGATGAGATCGGTATCGCCGGTGATTTCCACGAGTTCGTGGATGCGGTCGAGCGGGTTGCGGCTGCCGCTGCCTTTTCCTTCTTCGGGGGGTTGGGCCCATTTGTAGATGAGGGAGAGGGAGAGGGCGAGTTGGGCGGCGACTTCTTTGGGTCCGACTTTGTCGATGGCATTTTTGATGACTTCGTGGGATTCCATGGCGGGAGTGTAGGACGCCTGACGGCGTCGTAAAAGGTGGAAAAGCAAAAAGTAAAAGGTTCTGAGGGCCACGACTGGGCTCGTCCCTCGGGGTTAGGAGCGGAGAAATCAGGCGCAACGGGGGTCTTGCAGGCGGGTTTGAGACATGCGAACGTATGAGCAGTCCGGCTCTGGTCCTGATCCCTCAACCCATTGAACAGTTTATTTATAGATGCCGCGAAGAAGGCGGGGTGTGAAGACGCGGAGGCGTTGCAGGAGGTGGTGGATGAGGCGACGGGGCAGCAGCGGTCGGTGATTGATGCGATTTTGGATGCGCGGTTGGTGCCGGAGGATCCGTTTTTGCGGGCGGTGGCAGAGGAATTGGGGATTCCGTTCCGTGAGGTTTTGAAGGATGAGGATGCGAAGCCGCATCATTTGCGCAAGGTGTGTTCGGCGCAGTTGGCGTTAAAGCATCGGGTGTTGCCCTTGGTGGTGGAGAAGTTGGTCGAGGTGGGGGGGAGCGACAATGGTTCGGAGGACGACGACGGTGTTGAAGAAGGTGAGGGAGAGGAGCAAGAAGAGGAGAAGGCTTCGGCTTCGAAGGGGAAGCGGCGGTTGCGGATGGTGACCTATGATCCTTTCAACCTGGTGGGGCGGCAGACGGCCAACCAGATGATTCCGATGCCGATCGTGTGGGAGATGTCTTCGCGGACGCGGGTGATTGATGCCTTGCAGGGTTTGTATGGAGTGGGGGCGGACACCTTCGAGCAGTTGCTGGCGGGTCGCGATGTGGATGCGGATGCTTTTGATCAGAAAGAGGAGACCAACATCATCGACGATGACGACGAGGAAGCGTCGGTGGTGAAGTTTGTGAACCAGATTATTCGGGAGGCGCTGGAGCAACGGGCGACGGATATTCATGTGGAGCCATTGGAGGACAACTTGCGGATTCGATACCGGGTGGACGGAATTTTGGTGGAAGTGCCGGTGCCGGATCAGATCAACGCGTTGCAGTCGTCGGTGATTGCGCGATTGAAGATCATGTCTCGTTTGGATATTGCGGAGCGGCGCTTGCCGCAGGACGGGCGGATTGCGTTGCAGGTGGAGGGGGAACCGATTGACGTTCGGGTCGCGACCGTGCCGACGGTGGAGGGGGAGAGTGTGAGTTTGCGTCTGCTTGGGCAGGAGCGGTTTACGATCGAGAAACTGAATCTCGAGTCGACGGTGCGGGAGCCGGTGGAGAAGCTGTTGTCGATGTCGAACGGGATCGTTTTGATCACGGGGCCGACGGGTTCGGGTAAGTCGACGACATTGTATAGTTTTTTATCGGAGTTGAACAAGCCGGAGACGAGGATTGTGACGGTGGAGGATCCGGTGGAGAACAAGCTGGAGGGGGTGATGCAGATTGCGGTGAAGCCGGAGATCAACCTGACTTTTGCGAACGGGTTGCGGAGTATTTTGCGTGCGGACCCGAACATTGTGATGATCGGGGAGATTCGGGACTTGGAGACCGCGGAGATTGCGGTGCGGGCTTCGCTGACGGGTCACCTGGTGTTCAGTACTTTGCACACGAACGATTCGATCGGGGGGATATCGCGACTGACGGACATGGGGGTGGAGCCGTTTTTGGTATCGGCCTCGGTGCGGTCGTTTATTGCGCAGCGCCTGGTGCGGAAGTTGTGTTCGATTTGCAAACGGCCGGCGGAGGAGATGTCGTCGGAGATGATGGATCAATTGGGATTTCCGGAGGATCGATCGGGCACGATTTATGAAGCGGTGGGATGTCGCGAGTGCCGGGAGTCGGGGTATCACGGACGGCTGGCGATTTACGAGAACTGTTTGATCACGCCGAAGATTCAGGATTTGATCGTGGGCCGGGCGTCATCGGCGGCGATTCGGGCTCAGGCGGACAAGGAGGGATTTATCAGTTTGCGGGATTACGGGTGGATGAAGGTATTGAGCGGGGACACGACGGTGGAGGAGGTGGTGAGTGTGACGAGCAATGAGTTGGAGGGTGAGGAGTCGAGTCCTTTGGCGGCGGAAGTTTGAGCATAGGAACTGAAGGGTTGTCTGACTGAGGTGGCGCAGTTTCATTACAGGGCATTGAAGGGGGACGGGTCGCTTGCGAAGGGCGAGATAGACGCGACGGATCGTGGGGAGGCGACGCGGAAGCTGGAGCGGCAGGGATTGCAGCCGGTGAAGATTGAAGTGGGGGGGTCGGCATTGGGTGCCGGGGCGGGCGGTGGGGGAGCGAAGAAGGGGGGGTTGGCGGGTTGGTTTGGGAGCGGGAAGAGCGCGAGCGGGGAGGGGGCCGAGGGTGAGGAGGAATTGCCGACGGGTCCGGTGAAGTTGAAGCGGGCTGAGATCGTATTGTTTACGGAGGAGTTGGCGGATTTGCTGGGGGCGGGGCTGCAATTGGAGCCGGCCTTGAAGACGATGGAGAACCGGGAGGAGTTGGGGCAGTTGAAGGTGTTGACGCGGCGATTGCGGGAACAGGTGCGTGACGGGACGAGTTTTTCGCAGGCCTTGCGTTCGACGTCGCCGAGTTTCGGGGATTTGTATTGTAACTTGGCGCAGGCGGGCGAGGTGAGCGGTGCCTTGGGCACGATTTTGCGTCGGCAGGCGGAGTATTTGGTTACGATGCAGGATTTGCAGGCGAAGGTGGTGACAGCACTGATTTACCCGGCGTTTTTGGTGACTTTCAGCGTGGTGGTGGGGGTCATGTTCATGACCTTTTTGATTCCGCAGCTGACGGACATGATTGAGTCGATGGGCGGGGAGTTGCCGGGGGGTGCGCAATTTGTGATTGGGGCGGGGGATTTTTTAAAGAGTTACTGGTGGGCGATCATCGCGGTGATTTTGATTGTGGTTTTTGGATTTCGGTGGTGGACGCGGCAGGAGGAGTATCGTCCGACCTGGGACCGGATTCGGTTGAAGCTGCCGTTGGTGGGATCGGTGATCAGTTCGCGGTTTTACGTGCAGTTTTTGGAGACCTTGGCGAACCTGGTGGCGAACGGGTTGCCTTTGTTACGCGGATTGGAGTTGGCGCGGAATGCGACGACGAATTTGTATTTGAAGGATGTTTTGGGGAAAGTGGTGGATTTCGTGGCAGAAGGGGGTGCGATGTCGCGGGGCTTGAAGAAGGTGGGGATCTTTCCGCCGTTGCTGATTGATATGGTGGCGGTCGGGGAGCAGACGGGGGACATTGCGAAATCGTTGCAGAAAGCGGCGGAGCGATATGACAAGGAGTTGGGGGTGCGGATTGAGAAGGTGGGGGCCTTGGTGCAGCCGGTGGTGATTGTGTTGATGGCGGTGATGGTGGGGACGATGGCTTATTTCATGATCACGGTGATTTTCGAGACGATCTCGACGGTGCGGAATCGGGGGACTTGAGGGCCGCTGGCGCGGCGTAAAAGGTGGGAACCGTTCTTCGCTCAAAGAGGGACGACGGTCACGACGTAAAAAGTAGAAGGTTCTGAGAGGTGGGGGGCAGTGAGTAGGGGAATGGGAGGCAGTGAGTATGAGTAGGAGTATGATTATGAGTATGAAGGGAGGCAGGCAGGGGGGAGGGGTCTTGCAACCTTTGGGGGGTGCGGGCATATTGGGATTGAACGGCGGAAAGCCTTGGAATGTCGGAAAGATCAGGGATTTTGCGACTTTTGGGGTGGAATCCGGTTCATGAGATTGACGAATTTTTGATTAGAAGCGTTAAACTGCGAAAGACATGAAAGTGATGGAACTGAAACGAGTGAAGGCCTCCCGTGGGGGATTTACGTTGTTGGAAATGATGCTCGTGTTCGGGCTGATTGCGTTGCTGTTGGGCAGCGGGGTGTATGTGATGGTGAATGTGTTGGAGGGGGGCAAGATCGACAAGGTGCAGACGGACTTGTCGGCGATTGACACGGCGTTGGTGGCGTATCACAACCGGGCTTTGTTTTTTCCGACGACCGAGCAGGGTTTACGAGCGGTGGTGGAGCGACCGACGTCGCCACCGGTGCCGCCGCGATGGATTGCGGGCTTAAAGGAGTCGGCGCTGAATGATCCCTGGCAGCGTCCTTATCAGTATAAGAATCCACCGACGAACAATACGGACAAGCCGGATGTGTGGTCGATGGGACCGGATGGTCAGCCGAATACGGAGGACGATTTGGGGAATTGGAATTGAGGTCAGACGAGGCGAGTAGCGACGGGGAGCGTTGCTGAAATAGGGGGTACTCGCTGACGCTCGCACATACGGGTTCAAAGCGATGAATACCCCGACGAAGACAAGGCGGCGTGAGAGGCGAGGGGATGGGTTCACCATCCTGGAGATGTTGATCTCGTTGTTTTTGATCATGCTGATTTTATCGGTGGCGATATACAGCATTGGATCGATGAGCAAGGAGCGTCGCCTGATGCATCCGGCGACGGAGTTGCGGTCGTTTGCGAAGAAGGCGTTGAAGTCGGCGGTGGCGGAGCAGCGGTCTTACAGTATCTATTTTTTGCCGGGGGCCTTTGTTTTGGAGGAGACCTACCCGGCGGAATTGGAGGAGAAAGAGGAGGAGGATTTAGGGGGGACGATTCTTGGAGGGGACGAGGAGGAAGAGGATCAGCCGACGATTGAGGAGATGGTGGTGTCCTTGCGGCATGACTTGGCTGAGGACGTGTTATTGGAGGTGCGGCGGTGGAATGGGACGGAGTGGATCATTGGGGAAGAGGAGTTACCGCAGGAGTGGGAATTTACGCCGAGCGGGTTGTGTGAGCCTTTGAGTGTGCGGATGTCGATCGGTGAGGATTACGTGGAGATGGATTTTAATCCGCTGACGGCGGGGGTGGAGGAGGAGAGGAGTTACATCCAGTAGGATGAATTAAGAATTAGGAATTAGGAATTAGGAATTAGGAATTAGATCGGATGAAGCGTTGTGGGTTTGTTTTGATGGAGGTTTTGATGGCGATTGCTTTGTTTTCGTTGGTGGCGGTGGCGTTGACGAAGGCATTGGGGCAGGTGGGGACTTTGGCGGTGGAAGGGCGGCGGGAGTTGCATGTGATGACGGGATTACAGTCGGCGTTGTTGGAGGCGAGCAAGGTGCAGCAGATGGAGGAGGGGAGTTATGTATCGGAGCCGGACGTGATGGGGGTGACGTATGAGACGACGATCCAGGAATTGGAGTTGTATAATGAGGACCAGGAGATATTGGGGGACATGTGGTTGGTGACGGTGCGGGCCCTGTGGGAGGAGAACGGGATTGAGCGGGAGGAGATTGCGGAGGTTTACCGGTATGGGCCTTTGTATCAGTCGCGTTTGTGATGAGATTTGGAAGAACAAGACCAAGTGGAAGCGGGAGGGAGCGTGGGTTTACGCTGTTGGAGGTTACCTTGGCGTTGGGGTTGGTGGTGATGTTGATGGGGGGGATTTACACGATCGCGCGGGGGTCGTTGGAATTGGGGACGGAGATCGCATTGGAGCAGCGGCGGCAGATGTTGATTCATAGTTTCGTGCAGTTGTGCAAGCGGAACATTGAGGGGTTGCCGGGGAACGGGACTTTGACTTTGCAGGCGGATGAGGACGGTCGGTTTTACGTCACGGAGTTGGCTTTTGCGGAGAATCCGTTGGCGTTTACCTTTGCGGCGATCCCGGCGGGGTTTGAGAAGGTGGTGTTGAAGTCGGAGGCGGATGCGCGGGGGTATTTGCAGGTGAAGCTGTTGTTTTTGAATGAGGAGGAGGCGGAGTTGTATGACGACGGCGGGTTTAAGGCGGAGGAGTTGGGGGTGGAGTTGCCGTTGCTGACGGAGGTGAGCGTATTTGAGTGGCGGTTTTATGATGAGGATTTGGAGGAGTGGCAGGTGGAGTGGTTGGACGACACGAAGCGGCCTTCGTTTGTGGAGATGAACCTGGGATTTTTTGACGGGGGTGATCCGGTGCGGACGGTCTTTTGGGTGCCGCCGGTGGCGAATCCGGAGCAGGTGATCGGTGGAGGGCAAGGCGGTGGGCGCGGTGGACCGGGGCCGGGGCAAGGTGGTCCTGGTCAGGGCGGTCCTGGTCAGGGTGGACCGGGGCCGGGTGGGCCGGGACAAGGGCAGGGGCCGGGTGGTCAACCGGGAGGTGGGGCGCGTGGCGGGGTGCCGGTTCCGGTGCAGCCGAGGGTTCAGTGATTTTTGGAGTATATTTTAGGGAGTAATCGGTGATTGGACATTGATGAAGAAGGAAGTGACAGAGAGGAGGGAGCGATGGGAGCGGGGGTCTTCATTGATTGCGGTGTTTTGGTTGATGGCGGTTTTGAGTTTGGCGGTGTTCACGACGACGCACTTGGTGAGTGACGACATGAACATCATCATTGCGCAGAAGAAGAGTTTTCGGGCGGATCAGTTGGCGGAGAAGGGGATTGCGTTGGCGATGAATCCGGTGGTGGAGCCGTGGGATCCGATTTTGATTCAGCAGTTTGAGGGGCAGCAGGGGTTTGAAGCGACGATCAAGCAAGAGGGGGGGCGACTGAACATTAATTCGTTGTTGTTGCGTGAAGACCGGTTGCCGTTGGAGGATTTGTTCACGTATTGGGGATTGGAAGGGGACCAGGCGTCGGAGGTGGTGGATGCGTTGCTGGATTGGATTGACAGTGATGATTTGGAGAGCACGAATGGGGCGGAGGTCGAGTATTACGAGGAGCTTGGGTATGAGAATTATCCGTTCAACCGGCCGTTTTACGACATTGAGGAGATGGCCCTGGTGCGGGGGATGGATTTTGTGAGTGAGTTTCAGCCGAACTGGCGGGATTATTTTACCTTGTGGAGCCAGGGTCCTTTGAATTTGAACGAGGCCTCGGCGGAATTGTTGGAGGTGATCACGGGGGTATCTGCGAATGCGGCGGAGGAATTCGTGTATGAGCGGACGGGGTATGACGGGATAGAGGGGACGGAGGACGACGTGGTGTATGCATCGGTGGACGAGGCGTTGTTGTTGTTGGGGGCGAACGAGAACAGTGTGCCGGGGTTATTGGGGCGGATCGGCGTGAGTGACAACACGGTGCGGATTGAGTGCACGGCGAACGTGGGTGATTACTTAAAAACGGTTGTGTTGGTGGTGAGAAACCGTGAGAGTCAGCCGATTATATTGACCCGTGAGGAATTGTTTTACCGTTGATTCCGTTGTGGGTTGACGGCTGTTTCCCCCTTGAACTGTATCTATGGCGAAGAGAGACGCTTCATCCAAAGGCAAGAACGACCAGGTGATTTATTTGCCGGGGCCGGAGTTTTGGGAGCAGTGGTCGGGGTCGGAGCGATTTGGATTTTCGCGTATAGAGACCACGGAGTGGTCCGGGGTGGCGCCGGAGCGGGTACCGACGGCAGCGGCCTTTGTATTTCCGGTGGCGGCGGCTTATGCGGTTCCGTTTTGGGCGAGCACGGATGATCCGTCATTGTTGGAGGATGTGGGGGACATGCAGTTGGAGAAGTTGGGGGTGAAGCCGGACGCGGTGGCGGGGCAATTACGGGAGTATCGGGTGGTGGATCGGGTGGGGAACCGGAGCCTGGTGGTGGCGTCTGTGTTGTCGGTGGCGCAAGAGCCGGAGTATCCGAAGCATCCGCCGGAGCAGTTTTTGATCAGTCCTTATTTGTATCCGTTGCCGAGTGATGCGGTGTTGGTGTGGCGGGAGTTGGGACGTTTGGTGGTGGCGGTGACGCGGACGGATACGCCGATTTATTTTCATACTTTGAGTTCGGAGGAGTTGGACGGGGAGGCGGTGCAGGAGATCAAGGTGATCTTGATGCAGTTGCGGATGCAGGGGGTGATAGAGGATGTTGATGAGATGGTGGTGTGGGGCCGGCCGGAAGCGGGGGGAACGGTGGAGCAACTGGCGACGAAGGAACTGGGGATGCGGGCGCGCTATGCGGAGGCACCGCCGCCGCGGTTGCCGAGTGAGGTGTCACGCCTGGTGCCTGAGGAGGTGGCTCATTTGCGGCAGCGCCGGGAGACCGTGCGGAAGATCAAGAATGCGGCGTTGTTGGTGGGTTTGGCGTATTTGGTGGTGATCGGCGTGGTGGCGGGATTGTATTTGCGGACGAAGCAGAAGGCGGCGGCGTTACGGACGGAGATTGCGGCGGTGGCGCCGGAGACGGACGGAGTGCGGGACGCGCAGATGCGTTGGTTTTTGCTGGAGAAGGCGATTGATGTGGATGGGTATCCGATCGAGCTGTTGCACAAGTGTGTGCAGATATTGCCGGCGAAGGGGGTGCAGCTGACGGAGTTTCAGGTATCGGGTGATGAGATTTTCATGATGGGGAACGCGAGCAAGTATCCGGTGGCGATGAGTTTCAAGAACGATTTGGAGAAGGCGCCCCTGTTGGCGGAGTTTATATGGGATTTCGAGACGCCGGACATCCAGGGGGACAACTCGGCGACGTTTTCGGTATCAGGAAGAAAGAACGATGGCACAGCTCAAGCGCAGTGAACGTCTCTTGCTGACTTTGTTCGGCGTGGCGTTGTTTTTGGTGGTGAATTTTTTTCTCTACCTGAAGGCCTCGGAATTTTTGCGATCGGCGCAGGACGAATATGACTCGGTGGAGTTGTTGAAGCTGGAGTCGGATTCGTTGATGTCGGAGAAGGATTTGTGGGATGAGCGGGCGGCGTGGTTGGACCAGAATCAGCCTTATTTTGAGAATGGGAACGTGGCGGAGACGGCGTTATTGGGGTCATTGAATCAGTTGGCGGCGGAGAACGGTTTGGCGGTGGATGACCAGGATATCGGGGACCGGAACGTGACGCCGCAGTATGAGCAGGTGGAGGCGGTGTTTAATGTGACGGGGGGGAAGAGGATATACACACGTACTACTCTGCGTGCGTTAAGTCAAAACGATACTGTACTCGGACTTGTCTTGTCGTTTCG
>JBCCIR010000169.1:0-10799 GCA_039028175.1 Verrucomicrobiota bacterium | reverse complement strand
GGGGCGGGGATTTTGGTGAAGGCTATGCGGGCGAGGGGGAGTGTTTAGCCGCTAGTTGACACTAGTTTCTGAGAAAGGCAGGCGCGTCCGGAGGCCACGCCCTACCTTGCGTTGGGATGAGGGGACGCTTTGGGAGGGGGGTCAGAGGAGTTTGGAGCGGAGGGTGTCGGTGACTATTTTGGGATTGGCTTTGCCTTTTGATGCCTTCATGACCTGGCCGGTGAGGAAGTTGAGGAGTTTTTCGTTACCGGCTTTGATTTCTTCGACTTTATCGGGGTGAGCGGCGATGGCTTCGTCGACGAGGGCTTCGATGGCGCCGGTATCGGCGGGTTCGAAGCCTTTTTCTTTGGCGAGGGCGGCGGGGTCTTTATCGGGGTGTTCGAAGAGGTCGGGGAGGAGGTCTTCTTTGGCTTGGTTATTGGAGATTTGGCCGGATTCGATGAGGGCGAGGAGGGCGGCGAGGGATTGGGGGGAGAGGGGGCAGGCGGTGATGGTGATTTCGCGTTCGTTGAGGGCGCCGAGGAGGGTGTTGATGATAAAGTTGGCGGCTTTTTTGGGTGAGAGGGAATCGGCGGTGGCGAGGGTGTCTTCGAAGTAGGCGGCGAGGGATTGATCGGCGGCGAGGACGGAGGCGTCGTAGTGGGTGATTTTGTAGTCTGATTCGAAGCGGGCGATTTTTTGGTGGGGGAGTTCGGGCAAGCGTGACGCTTGATCCAGATACTTTTTTGTGTGGACCGGAAGCAAATCCGGTTCGGGGAAGTAGCGGTAATCGTGGGCGTCTTCCTTGGTGCGCATTTCGGTGGTGATGCCCTGGTCATCGTCCCAGCGTCGGGTGGACTGGATGATTTCGTCGGCGCGGCCTTGTTCGAGGGCTTCGGTCTGGCGTTTGATTTCGTATTTGAGGGCGCGACGGACGGCGGAGGTGGAGTTGAGGTTTTTGAGTTCGATCTTGGCGCCGAGTTCTTCGGTGTTTTCGGGGCGGACGGAGATATTGACGTCGCAGCGAAGTTGGCCTTTTTCCATATCGGCGTCGGAGATATCTCCGTAGACGAGGATTTGGCGGAGGGAATTGAGGTAGGCGACGGCTTCTTCGGGGGAGGCGATCTCGGGTTCGGAGACGATTTCCATGAGGGGTGTGCCGGCGCGATTGAAGTCGATGGTGGAGTGATTGGCGTGGTGGGTGGATTTGGCGACGTCTTCTTCGAGGTGGATGCGGGTGAGGGCGACGGTTTTGCCGGGGTTGGCGATTTCTTTTTGGGCGTCTTTGGGGTAGGCGAGGTCGTAGAGGGGGACGGCTCCGCCATCGCAGAGGGGTTGGTCGAATTGGGAGAGTTGGAAATTTTTCGGCATATCGGGGTAGAAGTAGCTTTTGCGGTCCCACTTGGTGACTTCGGGGATTTTGCAATCGAGGAGGAGGCCGGCGATGACGGTTTTTTGGATGGCGAACTCGTTGAGGACGGGGAGGGCGCCGGGGAGGCCGAGGCAGACGGGGCAGGTGAGGGTATTGGGGGGGGCGCCGTATTGGGCGGGGCAGGCGCAGAACATCTTGGTGTTCGAGCGGATTTGGCAGTGGACTTCGAGGCCGATGGAGGGGATGTAGTTCATTGGGGAGGCAAATTTTACAGAAGGCAACGAAGGAAACTAAGGATTGGGAAAATAAAGGCAAGGGAGGCAAGACTGAAGAGGAGGAAAGAGAGAAAACTGAGAAATGTTTGATCTATTTGGGAGAGAGTTTTAGCAGGGGGACGGGGTGATTGGGAATTGTGAAATTGTCAGGGGGCTGCGTTTTGGGGGGTGGGGGTGTTGAGGAGTTTGGGGAGGATTTCGGAGAAGTCGATGGCTTCGAGTTCGGATTGGGCGCTGGGGAGGGTGGCGGCTTCGATGATTTTCGGGTGTTTGAGGAGGCTGGTGTATTCCGAATTATTGCGGAGGTGGAGGACGACGGGGTCGCGGAAGGCGGTTTCGATTTCGGGGATTTCGAGGAGGGTGGTGATGCGGCGGGAGTTTCCGAGGCGGGCGAAGAGTTCGGTATTTTTTGAGATGAGGACGAGGTTGACGAGGTTGCGGCGGGCGGCGGGGCTGATGGGATCGTATTGGTCGAGGTATTCGATGAGGCGAGGGACGGATTCGGCGTTGTTGCGGAAGTTGACGGAGGCGGAGAGGGCGGGATAATCGGGGGGGCCGGGCGGTTCTTCGCCGAGAGGGACGGGGGAATAGGCGCGGGTGAACTCGGCGACGCAATGGTCGGTGTGTTTGAGTTCTGCGAGGGTGGCGTAGGCGCGGAGGGCGGAGACGGAGAGGACGATGATGAGGGCGAGGGGGATGAGGGCGATGAGGACGCCGACGGGTCCGGCGAAGAAGCGGCCGAGGCCGGTGCCGATATCGAAGGTGGCGCCGAGGAGGGCGTGTGAGAGTTTGCGAAGGAAGAGGAAGGCGGCGAGGCCGACGACCGCGCCGAAGAGGGTGACGGTGACGGGTTCGGGTTTGACGCTTATCATATCGAGGAAGACGGCGGCGTATTGGGAGGACCAGAAGCCGATGTAAGCGCCGACGGCGATGCTGATGACAGTGAGGAGCGGCCGGAGGAATCCGAAGCGCCAGGTGGCGGCGAGGAAGTATCCGATGAGGATGGCGACGAAGATGAACAGGATGGTGTTGGACATCGGGATGGGTCGCGTGGGTGGGGGAATTTAACCACTAATGGGCACTAGTCTGCAGTAATCTTTTTTTTGGGGGGGAGGGGGGCGCCGGGAGACGGCGGGAGGGGGCTGGCATGGGTGTTCAGCGGCGGCGGCGGCGGAGCACCGTCCTCCATGGGGGAGGCGAGGCTTGTGGGAAAGGGGGGAGCTTGGTGGGAGGGGGACCGCGATCGGCGATCGCGGCTACAGGGGTTGTGGGAGAGGGGGGCTTTTAGGGATTGGTGGGGAGATTGTTCTGGGCGTGTTGGCGGAGGGCGTGGTCGACGAGGGTGAGGGCGGTCATGGCTTCGACCATGGGGATGGCGCGGGGGAGGACGCAGGGGTCGTGGCGGCCGCGGGCGGCGAGTTCGGTGTCCTCGCCGTCAGCGGTGACGGTTTGTTGTGAGGACATGATGGTGGCGGTGGGTTTGAAGGCGGTGCGGAAGATGATGGGTTCGCCGTTGGAGATGCCGCCCTGGACGCCGCCGGAGCGGTTGGAGGTGGTGCGGACGCGGTTGTCTTCCATGGTGAAGGGGTCGTTGTGTTCGGCGCCGGTGAGGGTGGTGCCGGCGAAGCCGGAGCCGACTTCGAAGCCCTTGGTGGCGGGGAGGGACATGATGGCTTTGGCGAGGTCGGCGTCGAGTTTATCGAAGACGGGTTCGCCGAGTCCCGGGGGGCAATTGCGGACGACGCATTCGACGATACCGCCGAGGGAATTACCTTCTGAGCGGGCGGCTTTGATTTTTTCGATCATGGCGTCGGCGGCTTCGGGATGGGGGCAGCGGACGTCGTTGGCTTCGATTTGGTCGAAGGTGACGGTATTGGGATCGATATCGGCTTCGAGGTCGTGGATTTTTTTGACGTAGGCGAGGATTTCGAGGGTGGGGGCGAAGTGAGTGGTGAGGACTTTATGGGCGACGGCGGCGGCGGCGACGCGGCCGATGGTTTCGCGGGCGGAGGCGCGTCCGCCGCCCTGCCAATTGCGGATGCCGTATTTGGCGTCGTAGGTGTAGTCGGCGTGGGAAGGACGGTATTTGTCCTTCATCTCGGAGTATGCTTCGGGGCGGTGGTCTTTATTGTGGACGAGGATGGCGATGGGGGTGCCGAGGGTGAGGTTTTCGAAGGTGCCGGAGAGGATTTGGCAGGAATCGGCTTCTTTGCGCGGGGTGGTGATATCGGATTGGCCGGGTTTCCGGCGGTCGAGGGCGGGTTGGATATCGGTTTCGGAGAGGGGGAGGTTGGGGGGGCAGCCGTCGATGACGACGCCGACGGCGCCGCCGTGGGATTCGCCGAAGGTGGAGATGCGGAAGAGATGGCCGGAGATGGAGGACATGGTGTTGGTCCGCAGATTACGCTGATTTGCGCAGATTTGCTATTGTTTTGGAGGTGTCCAGGGGGTGGCGGGGCCGGATCGAGGGAGGAGACTATCGTTTGGGGGGTGTGATGGAGGGTTAAAAAAGAGGGGGTCGCGTTTTTGGGAAAATGGGGGAGGGTGTGGGGTTATGGGAACCGGGAAGGAGATAGAGGTTGTTGGGGTGGAGCTGGAATTTTTGCCGGTGGAGACGCGGGTGCCGTTGAAATTTGGGGCGCAGGTGTTGGAGCGGGTGATCTGTGCGCGGGCGCGGGTGCGGGTGCGGCGGTTGAGTGACGGGTGGGAGAAGTTGGGGATTGGGGAGACACCATTGAGTGTTCCCTGGGTGTGGCCGGGTGGGGATTTGAGTTATGGGGAGAAGGAGCGGGCGATGGTGGGGTTTTGTGAGTTGATTGCGGAGCGGTTGCCGGGGGCGGGGTTATCGGGGCATGCGATGGAGTTGGGGTATGATTTTATTGAGGAAGTGCTGCCGGAGCTGGTGGAGGCGTTTAGTGGGGATTTGCCGGAGGGTGCGGAATTGCCTGAGTTGGCGGCGTTGGTTTGTTTTTCATTGTTTGATCTGGCGATTCACGACGGGTATGGGGTGGTGCATGGGGTGAAGACGTATGAGACGTATACGGGTGAGTGGATGGAGCGGGATTTGGCGGATTTTGTGGATGTGGCGAAGGATATGCGAGGTGGGGATTTGAGTTTTGCGGGGAAGTATCCGGGAGATTTTTTAGTGGCGGCGCCGGCGGACGGGCGGATTCCGGTGTGGCATTTGGTGGGGGGCTTGGATGCACTGGAGAAGGAGGATTTGACGGGGGACGCCAGCGTGACGCTGGACCCAGATGCGCCTGGCGGCGCCAAACCTCCTGACGATGGGTATCCCTTTTATTTGCGGGATTGGATTCGGACGGATGGGTTGAAGTGTTTGAAGGTGAAGTTGCGGGGGAACGACGAGGGGTGGGATTATGAGCGGTTGGTGAAGATTGGTCGGATTGCGGCGGAGGAGGGGGTGGATTGGTTATCGACGGATTTCAACTGCACGGTGACGGATCCGGAGTATGTGAACGGGATATTGGATCGGTTGAAGGGTGAGGAGCGGGGGACGTGGGACAAGATTTTGTATGTGGAGCAGCCGTTTCCGTATGATTTGGAGGCGAATCGGATTGAGGTGGGGAGTGTGAGTGAGCGGAAGCCGTTATTTTTGGATGAGAGTGCGCATGACTGGCGCTATGTGAGATTGGGGCGGGAGTTGGGGTGGACGGGGGTGGCGTTGAAGACGTGCAAGACGCAGACGGGGGCGTTGTTGAGTTTGTGTTGGGCGAAGGCGCACGGGATGGATTTGATGGTGCAGGATTTGACGAACCCGATGCTGGCACAGGTGCCGCATGTTTTATTGGGGGCGCACGCGGGGACGATCATGGGGGTGGAGAGCAACGGGATGCAGTTTTATCCGGAGGCGAGTGTGCGGGAGGCGGCGGTGCATCCGGGGTTGTATCGGCGGCGGGAGGGGGTATTGGATTTTTCGACGCTTGAGGGGGCGGGGTTTGGGTATGGGGCGGCGTTGCGGTAGGGGTTGCACGAACGATTGGGAGGGATAGGCGGGAGGAGGGTTCCGGGTTCTTTTCGAATATTGAATATTGAACAAGGAATTTTGAATGATGAAGTGGGAGGCTGGAGGCGGGGGTGAGAGTGGCCAGCGAACCGTGATACGTGAGTATAACGGGGTAGTGGCCAAACGGGGGAGGGAACGAGAAGGAAGAAAAGAAAAAGGGCGGCCGTGTGGGGCCGCCCTTTTTGGTTTAAGGATTTGATTTGAATTGGTTACTTCCGTCCGGGCCGTCGTCTTGGGAAGACGAGGAGGAAGGCACCGATCATCATGAGCAGGACCCTGGTGGGTTCCGGCACAGCGATGGTGATGGTGCCATCGGTGGAGAAGTTGGACACATCCCAGATGAGACCGTTGAGCGGGAAGTTGGTATTCAAGGTCGTGAGCAGTCCTGCCGTGCTTCCCGAGACACCGAAGGTGCCACCGCCGAAGAGGTCGATGAGGTCCCAGGTATCGCCGACGGCGAAGGTGGCCGGATCGAGGGAGCCGGGGTTGGCGTTTTCGACGAGGATGGTGACCAGATCGAGGTCCAAGGTGAGGTCCTGGATTCCGTAGATGCCGGAGTTATCCGCGCCGTTGGACGCGCTGACGGCGTTGGTGTTGGCCACGAGGTCGAAGATGAGCGTGCCACCGGTGAGGGTGAGGTCATTATCGTTCATGTCCATGGAGCGCGCGGCGACATTGGAATTGAGGACGTAGTTCTCATTGGGCTCAATGGCGCTACCGGTCATGGTGAGGTTGGCATCGACCAAGGCGGCGTTGATGACGCGGCCACCGGAGATGATGACGTTGTTCTGGATGCCGTTCGAGTCGAGGAGGCTGCCTCCCACAAGGTCGAGGGTAGTGCCATTGATGGTGAAGTCCTTGGCATCGGCATCGAGGACGATATTGCCGTCGCCGCCGCTGCCGGAGGGAGTGGGCCGGATGGTGCCCCCGGTGAGGTTGTGGACGTTTTGGGCGATATTGGTGGCATTGCCGCCGACGTTCACGTCGATGCTTTCGAGTTCCAAGATACCACCGGACATATTGAAGGTGGCGAAGGACGCCGAGGTCGGATCGGGGCCGTTGGTGCTACCGACCACGAGGGCACCGCGGGCGGCACCGGCATCGGCGCCGAGGCGGGTGAAGCCGCCGGAGATGTTGACCACCCCTTCAGCCGAACCTCCGTTGGTGGCGATGCCGCCGCCGAGCAGGCCGGCGGTGGGGATTCCTCCATCGTTCCCGATGGCGATTTCCAAGCTGGTGGCGACGATGTTCGTGCCGCCGGAGATGTTGAGTTCCCCCTTGGAGCCGCCGGCATACGCGTCGGGCTGAGCGGAGCCGATGCCATTCTGGCCGAGATCGTTGTCTTCAGCCATCTGGCCTTGGAAGGCGACGCGGAGGTCTTCGTTATTGGCATTCCCGAAAGTGTTGAGACCGCCGGTGATGTTCAAGATGCCGTGGGAATCGTCATTGTTTCCGACGAAGGACTGGGCGACGAAGACGTTGCGGCCGCCGGTGATGGTGAGCTGGCCGGTGGCGACGGAAGTGAGTCCGTTGTCGAGGCCATTGGGGCCGCGGCCGTTGCCGACGTTCAGGGAGCCGCCATCGACGAAGCCACCTTCGATGAGGCCGGTGCCGACCGCACCTTCCACGGAGCCGAAGAGGAGTTCCCCACCGCCGGGCTGCGGGCTGAGGGTGCCGCCGCGGACGATGAGTTCGCCGCTGCCGCCGGTTTGGTTGCCGACGAAGATACCGCTGTTACCGGCGACTTCGACGTAGCCGTCAATGAGTTCCAAATGTCCGCGGCCGCTGCCGCCGACAACCAGATCGGGGTCAGTACCGGCATTCGTGTCGCTGTGCATGATGGTGCCACCGGTGATGATGGCGGTGCCGATGGCGGTGGCATCGCGACCGATGATCACGTTGCCTGAGCCGCCTGCGCCCATGCCATCGGTGCCGTCCCCGGCATCGATGAGGCCGCCGGACATGGTGAGGAGGGCGCGACCGACGGAGCCTACGACGAAGTCTTCGCGGGCGATGGTGGTGCCGCCGCTTTGATTCCATGTCACGATGGTGGTGGCGGCGGCGTTCCCGAGGAGGATGCTTTGGCCGCCCATATCGTCGTTATCCCAATCGGATTCCACGAGACCGCCGCTCACGTTGACGACAGCGACGCGATCGGCGCCACCGGTGCCGACGATGATATCGCCGGAGGATCCGAGGCTACCGCCGGAGATATTGACGATCCCGCGAGCGCTGGTGGTGTTTTGAGCGATGATGAGGTCGTTATCGGTATCGTCCGTGCGGACGACGCCGGTGCCAGAGATATTGACGGTGGCGGCGCCGTTGCGGCCGATGACGAGGGTAGTGCCGGCTTCGATGGTGCCGCCGGAGACCGTGCCGACGGCGGAGGCGCCCGCGTTGTTATGGGCGAAGGTCAACTGGCCATTCGACGTGATAAGACCACCGGTGATGTTGAAGGTGAGGTCTCCATTGGCGTTGAAACCGAAGTTCACTTGGTCGGAGGATCCGATGGTGCCGCCGCTCATTTCGAGGTGAGCCGCGTCGTTTCGTCCGAAGGAGATATCGGAACCGGGGACGGCGAAGCCGTTTTGGACGATGCCGCCTGTCTGCACCCAAGTGGAGACGGACTCGCCATTGACGGCCGCGTTACCGAGATAGATGACGTCATTGACGGAGACGGTGCCGCCATTGACTTCGAGGACGGAGTTGCGTGCGGATTGGCCATCATCATCGATCATCAGGTTGTGACCGACGAAGACCGCGGCGGAATCCCCGACGGTGAGGCGACCGGATACGGTTTGGGCGCCATCATTCCCGCCGACACCCAAGCGAAGGTCGCCTGCGTTGGTGGTGGGGGGATTGCTGAACTGGTTCATGGTGAGGATACCGGTGCCGTCCACGATGAGGTGACCGAAGGCGCTGCCGTCGTTGTTGTTGGTGAGGCCGACGCGGATGTCGTTGTTATTGTTGGTGCTATCTTCCACGAAATTGACCATACCGCCGGAGATGATCATGGTGCCGACGGAGTCGTTGGCTCCATTGCCGACGGCCTGATTGCTGTTTCCGATCGTGATGTTGCGGTTTCCGCCGCCGGAATCGATTCCGGTTTGGACGAGACCGGCGTTCATGCTGAAGACACCATGAGCGCCGCCGACGCCGATGTTGATATTGTTATCGATGTTGATGGAACCTCCGCTCATATCGAAGCGGCCCATGCTGGTGTTGACCGATCCAAGACCGCCGACAGTGAAGCCGCCGTTCGTATTGATGACCCCACCCGTGAGGTTCGCACTCCCGGTGGCACCCAAGTTATTGTTCCCGACCACGAAGGTGTTGGTATCCAACACGCCGCCGTTCTGGGTGTAAGAACCTACGCCGCTGGGGCCTCCACCGACGACGGTATTTTCATCGGTGCGGATGCGGCCCGAGGAAAGGATCACCAAGCCATTGGATGTAGCGGCGCCGATGTTCATGAGGCCGTCGGCATCGAGTGTGCCTCCGGTGACGCGGATGATGCCGCGGGAGCCATCGCCGGCGCCGACGGTGATGTCATCCACCCCGACGAAGCCATTCGCGCCGACATTCAACTGGCCGAAGCCGGCCGTGTTCTGGGCGGTATCGGCGGAGACGTCGATGGCGCCGAGGACAAGATCGCCGAGGCCATCGCTAGCGATCCAGGTACCGCCGGTGACGTTTGCGGAGCCAATGCCCTCCCGACCGATGGTGAAGTCGGCGCCGTTTCCGACGGTTCTGATGAGACCGCCATCGGTGACATTGAGGAAGCCCTGACTTTGATCGGCGCCGGGATCACCCGAGTCGTATCCGAGGACGATGTCGTCATTGGTCAGTTGAACAACACCGGTGCCGGTGACATTGAAGGTACCATTGGCACCCCCGTCCACGGCGTTGTCATTGCCGGAATTCCCGACGCGGAGGCTGTTTCCGTCGAAAGCCAGGGTACCCCCGGTGACGTCGAGGACCCCTGTGGCGTTGCGTCCGGTAGCGACCCGCGTAATATTCGTATTCGAGGTCCACGAGGCGAGACCGGCACTCAGACTGAGACTACCAACGCCATTCGTGCCCTGACCGATGTTCGTGCTGTCATCCTGATTGAAGACGACCGTGCCACCGTCGATATTGAGCCAGCCTTCGGTATTGTTGGCGTTGCGGAGACCGATAATGACATCCGCGCCGACGCCCATGCCGCCGAGGTCCTGACCGTTGAATGTGACGAGACCGCCATTGGTGACGTGGAGTTCCCCGCGGGTGCCGTTGGTGCGTTCCCCGCCGATGATGTGGTCGTCAAGGCGACTAGTCGAGAAGGCGTAAGCGCTGTTCCCGGCGACGAGCGTGCCGCCGTTGACGGTGAGGATGGACGTGGTGCCGTTGTTATTGGCGTTATTGGTGCCGGTGCCGATCCAGAAGGAGCCTTCGAGGATCTGAATCCCGGTGGAGAGGGAGAGATTGGCGCCGCCGATGATTTGGGCGTTATCCGTGCCGACTGTGGGACTGGGGAGACCCGGGGCCCAGTTCGGTGAGGTGAACCAGTCGCCGGTTCCGCCGTCGTTGGTTGAAATCGACTGAGCGTGCGCATTACCGATCGTCATGACGAGCATGGCGAAGACGGCGAGCAGGCCGAGCATCAGCGAGGTGAGGGATGAGGTGGAGGAGTGGGATGTATTCATGGTTGGAGTGTCGTTTTGGGAAAGCTTTGATGTTTCGGGGGAAGAAGAGGACTTCATATGATGTTGCGACAGTGGTATGCGTCGTGCCATTCCGGGCGCGCATTTGGATAGTGTGGTGAGAGTGAGGGAGTTACAGAGGGGTTTTTGGTGTGTTTTTCGTCTATATTTGTGCGCATTATTCCATGGAATTAACGCAAGTTTGGCGATTAAAGCGAATTTTGAACGTTTTTGCCAAGCTTTTTTTGAACATTTTTTGCATATCTGCGAAAAGCGAGACGTCTGCGGGGGTGATAGGCGGGAGGGGTGGGGTGGCGTTTGGCGATAGGGGCTTCGATTTGAGGGGATTAGCAGGGGTCTCAGGAATGAGAAAAAGGGGGCGGTTTGAGGGGCAGTGTTTGGGGTTCACGGTGTGGGGTTCACGGATGGGGGTTGGAGGGAGTGGAGGAGGGGGGTGACTTCTTGGT
>JBCCIR010000168.1:0-10867 GCA_039028175.1 Verrucomicrobiota bacterium | reverse complement strand
CCACAAAATAAAAATTGTCCCCCACCCGCTCTCCAAACTAATTCTAGTTTTCCTATAAAATATTCGCGGTAATTGTCCCCGGCATACAACCCCCATACAAAGTAAATATCCTAAACGACTCACTCCCCCCCATCTTCGCCCCCTTCCAACTCGCCCTTCTCCTCACTCAAGGAATACGCCTCCTCCGCCGCCCGCACCATCGCATGCGAACTCTCCACCTCGTCCAAAACCACCACGTTCACGCCTTGCTGCTCCAAGCGCGGCACATCACTCACAAAGCGCGCCCGCGCCAGGATCAACGCGGTGGGACAAACCTCCCGAATCAATCGCGTCGCCTGAAAAGCCACCCGCGTATCCGGAAACGTAAACGCCACAAATCGCGCCCGCTTCACCCCCGCCAATTCCCACGTCTCCTGGTGCGCCGCGTCCGCAAACAAAACCGCGTCCCCGCGCTTCCGCAAGCGCCGCACCGTATCCGCGTTTAACTCCACCACTAAGGTCTCCACCCCCGCCCGCACCAACGACTGATGCAACCGCTGCCCCACCGGACCATACCCGCAAACAATCGCGTGATTCGATAAACCCTTCACCCGCTCCGAATAAGACAAATCCGCAGGCGGAGAAACCGCCGTCCGAATCAAACCACGCTCCTCCAGCACCCCCACCAACCGCGGCGCCCATCGCACCATCGATGGCACCAAGGCCATCGACAACGCCGTGCTCACAACAAACACCCCGTAAAAAGGCTCCTCCCACGGCCGAATCGCGTTCGCCTGCGCCATCAACACTAGCGAAAACTCCCCCGTCGAACACAAAGCCGCCACCGTCCGCAGATTCGATCGCGTCGTCAGCCCCAATAACCGACAACTCAAACCAACGATCGCCCCCTTCACCAATACCAACACCAAGGTCACCCCCAACACAGTCCCCCAATGCGCCGCAATCGCCCCCAAGTCCACGGTCAACCCCACGAACACAAAAAATAACGTCAAAAACAAATCCTTGAACGGCAACACATCCGCCAACACCCGGTGGCTGTACATCGATTCACTCACCACCAACCCCGCCACAAACGCCCCCAACGCCAAACTCAATCCCAAGGCACTCGCACTCCACGCCACCCCCGTACACAACCCAAACACCAATATCTTAAACAACTCCCGTCTCCGCTTCCTCGACACTGATAACAATAGCCGCGGAATCACAAAACGCCCGAAGACCCACGCAAACACCATAAACAAAATCGACTTCACCAACGTCCCCCCCAAGGCCTTGCCCACCTCGTCACCGTCCCCGCCCGCGCCCAGGATCAGCGGCAGAAATAACATAAACAACACCACCACGACGTCCTGAAACAAAGCGATCGCCAAAGCCGTCCGCCCCGACGGACTCGCGCTCTTCCCCTGTTCCTGCAAGGTCTTCATGCTCACCGCCGTCGAACTCAAAGCCACCGCCACCCCCAATACCGCCGCCGGTCCCGCCCCCATCCCGAAATACTGCGCCACCCCAAACGTCAATGCCCACGTCAACGCCACCTGCACCCCGCCCCCCAAAAACGCCGCCCGCCGCAAATGCTTCAACTCCGTCAGCGAAAACTCGATCCCCAAAGAAAACATCAACAACACCACCCCAAACTCCCCGAACGCCTCAAAATCCTCTTGGTCCGTCGCCCCGCCAAACCATTCCATCATCCCCACGTTCGCCACCACCACCCCGCAAATAAAGTAACCCACCAGCATCGACTGCCGAATCCGCACCAACAACAACGACACCAGCACCAGCGATCCCAATACCAACGCCAACATCCCCACGGTCCCCTCGATATCACTCCCCACCGCCAATACCGGCGTCACACTGTGCACCCAATCACTCATCAGACGCCCTACCTATGCGTCCAATCAACCTCGCAAGCAAGTCTCACCCACCACCCAAACACTCCACCGTCCGCATCTCCCAACCGTAGGACGGATTGCCCATCCGTCCCCAAAAACCGCCTCCCCTCCCTTCTCTCTCTTTCCTCCTGTAAAAAATCACCCCCCTAGCGCCTGGATATCCGCCGCCGTCTTCTCATCCTCGATATACGAATCCCCATGCGCCTTCGCATACCGCTTCAAAGCCCGCGCCAGCTTCTTCACCACGGCTTTCCGCTCCGGATTCGCCACGAAATTCACCAATTCATCCGGATCCTCCTCCAAATCCAACAACCACGGCTCATCATACCCCGATACAATCAACTTGTATCGCGGCGTCACCGCACTGAACCACCCTTTCGTCGCCCCCGTCTTGCCCGTGCTCCGCATAAAGGTCACATCCTCCCAATCCTTCGGCGCCTTGCCCGACTCAAAAATAGCCGCGAAATCCCGACCCTCCTCACGACCCGCTGTCTCCACCCCCATCATCGACAACATCGTCGGCAAAAAATCCACCGTGTTATACACGTGATCAATCCGCGTCTCCGCGGCGATCTTCTCCGGATACCGAATCAAAAACGGAATCTTCGCCGACGCCTCCATCGGCACGCCCTTGTTCTGGCGCCCATGCTCCCCACGCATGTCCCCGTGGTCCGCCGTAAACACCAATATCGTGTCATCCAAAATCCCCTTCTCACGCAAAGCCCCGATAATCCGCCCCACGTTGTCGTCAATGCACTTCATCATCCCGTGATATTGCGCCATCTTGTAATGACACTTCTTGTCCGGCATCGCCCAATTCGGCACGCCCTCGGTCGATTTGCCATACGTCCGCGGCTCCTCCACATCATCGTCACTGTACATCGTGTCATACGGCGCCCGCACCGTGTCCGGCCCATGCGGATCAGGAATGCTCAACATGTAACAAAACGGCTCGCCCGCATGCTCATTGACAAAATCGATCGTCTTCGTCGTCAGGAAATCCGTCGTAAACGATTCCTCATCCGCCCCCTCGACCCCATACGAAGGATTCCCCTTCTTGTCCCGCGCCTTCACCCGCGGCCCGTCCGGCGTGTCTTCCAACTGCTTCCAATGCCCCCGGTTGCACATATACCGGTTGTCCTCAAATCCAAACTTCCGCTCCGGCGCCCAGCCCGGCTTGTCTTCCCCATCCAAATGCCACTTGCCCGCATACCCCGTCGCATACCCCGCCTTCCCCAATATCTCCGCGAACGATACCACATCATCATTCAACGAGATGCTGTTCGTCGTCACCGGCGTGTTCTGCGGATACTGACCCGAAATAAACGACGATCGCGACGGCGAACACACCGGCGTCGCCGCATACATCTTCGTGCAAATCGCGCCCTCCTTCGCCAGCGAATCAATAAACGGCGTGTCACACACTGCCTTCGGCCCCCACATGAACGCCTGCTCCGGCGACAAGGTGTCCCGATACGCCCCGATCGTCCGGAAATTCAATTCATCACAATGAATCACCAATAAATTCGGCTTCCGCTTCCCCTCCGCCGCCATCGCCCCCGGTGCCAATGCTGTCCCCGCCGCCGCCGCCGTCGATCGCTTGATAAAATCCCGTCTCTTCATACCCCTCTCAACGCCCCCCCACGCCCAATCTTTCCCCCGGCCCCAGAAACCACCTACTTTGGAGGGTCGCGCTCCCGCGCGACCACGCTGCACCCAATAGCATCCTAATTAACGTTGCCTCACATCCACATCCATCACACCCAATCTGCCACCAATCCAAAAAACCTCTGCGTTCTCTGTTTCCTCCTGCGTGCCGAGCCGAAGCCTTGCGCGAAGGCGGGTTCAAAAAAGAATGGGTGCGGCGGACCGACCGGCACGAGACCATTTTTTGGCTGGCTAGGCGCCGCGAGCGGCGTTGGTTGAAACCAATCGAGCGAGCGGGAACAACGCCAGACGGAAAGTGGGCCCGCCAGTTTCCCCGCCGCCGCACCGCGGCGCTGTTCTTACTAACATTCAACCTATTCCCGGTCGGTTCGGGAATTTGTCCACACACCCTAATTCCTCGCCGCCTCCCCACACCGCTCCTGCAAAATCATCAACACTTCCGGCAAACTCTTCTTCATCGACCCCCGAATAATGGCCTGCGGAATCAACATCCCCGGATCAACATACAAACTGTATATCAAGACGGTCTTCTTCCCGTTGTCCACCGGTATAAACCGCCAATACCCCTCGATGTGCTTCAAGTCCCCCGACTCCCGCACAAAATCCACCCGCGAATGCGGCGTCGGCGTGTGGCGCACCACATATGTAAACGCCGGCAACAGAAAACTCAGTTTCATCTTCTGCTCAATCAGCTGATACTCAGGATGATTCGCAACGATCTTCGCCGATTTCAAATTCTCCACATACTCCGGTGCCCCCTCCTTGTCCGCAATCGCGTCCCACACGATCTTCACCGGGGCATCAATCAATATCCCCGCCACCACATGCTGCGGCCCGTCGTCCTTCCCCTGAGCCTCCTCGATGATCACCACCTCACCCGTCTGCAGCGCCGCCCAGTTCGCATCCCCACCGCAGGCCTTCTTCGCCTCCGCATCATCCGCCCACGCCGTCCCACATACCGTCGCCGCAACCGTCGCAACCACGCCAAATAAAATCACCTGTTCCGTCTTCATCGCTTTCTCATTTAAAATAGTCCGACTTCTCTATCAGGAGAAGCCCCCGATGGCAACCGCAACCGTCACCACGATCTCGCTCTACCTTAGACTCTTAGGTTACGATTTTGTTCGGATCATTTCGAAAGTCTTGCATTCGCGCCCCTCCTCTTGGAAAGTCGATCCTCATCCCAATCCCACACCAACCCACCCCGCTACGACCGATGTCAAACCGCTGGAACATGGAACGCGCCTTCACCGAGCGCCCCTCCCCCCTTCACCCCCTCGCCGGAGCCAATTTTAAGAATTTCTTCAACAAATACTTCAGCAACGGCCCCTACGAAGCCCGCTCCATCATCCCCCGCACCGTCGCCATCGGCGTCAATATCGCCCGCTTCCCCTTCTATAAATACCAATCCCTCCGATACGACCGGGAAGTGCTCGGCGCCGAAATCGAAAACGGCCCCATCTTCATCGTCGGCCATTGGCGCAGCGGCACCACCCACCTCCACAATATCATGAGCGAAGACCCCCAGTTCGGCTGGGTCTCCTTCATCCAAACCGTCATGCCCTGGGACATGATCCTCGAAGAGAAAATGCCGCTCGCTCGGCAACTCATCGATAAAGAACTCCCCGAAAAACGCGGCACCGATAACGTCGCCCTCTCCGTCGATTCCCCGCAGGAAGAAGAATGGGCCATCGGCAACCTCAACGAACTCTCCTTCTTCAATTGCTACTACTTCCCGCGTAACTACGAATACCACTTCCGCCGCGGTGTCCTCCTCGAAAACACCACCGCCGAAGAACGCGAAGGCCAAGAGAAAGCATACGAACGCCTCGTCAAAACCCTCCACTACGTCCACAAAGGCAAACCCCTTCTCTTCAAAAATCCCTCCGCCACCGCGCGGCTCCCCATGCTGAAGAAACTCTTCCCCAATGCCCGCTTCGTAAACATCGTCCGCAACCCCTACGCCGTCTACGCCTCCTCCCTCGCGCGATACCCCCGCCTCATGTCCGCCTTCTCATGGCAAAAATTCACCGATATCGATTTCGAATCGCATACCTTCCTCGCCTACGAAACCCTGATGAAGAAATACCTAGAGGACCGCGACCAAATCCCCGCCGAAGACCTCATCGAAACCAGCTACGAAAAACTCGTCGAAGACCCTCTCCGGGAAATTAACCACATCTATCGCTCCTTCGATATCCCCCTCGACGACGAAGCCCGTAAGAAAATCGAGGCCTACCTCGAAACCCTCAAATCTTACAAAAAGAACGTCCACAAACTCACCCAACGCCAGGTCGACCGCATCCAATCCAAGTGGCAGTTCGTATTCGACGAATACCCCTACGAAATGCCCGAAATCGAAGTCATCCCCGAATAAACCCCCGGCTTTAAACCCAACAATCCCCTTGCCGCCCTCCCGTTCCTGCCGAAAATTACTCCTGATCATTCGCCCGACGGAAGCCGCGTCACCTTGAAAGCCAAACTGCTCGATTCCCCAACCCTCCGCACCTGGACCAAGGTCCATCCCTACCGCAACCTCGCCTGGCTCTCCCTTGATTACCTCACCGCCGCCGCCCTCATCGCCGGCACCCTCTACTTCTGGTACCACAGCGCCGCCTGGGGCCTCCACTTCGCCTGGAACATCGTCGTGGGTATCGTCTCCGTCCTCCTCGTCGGCGCCATCCAACATCGCATCGGACTCATGGGACACGAAGCCTCCCACTACATGCTCCACCCCAATCGCAAAGCCAATGACATCCTCGCCGAACTCCTCTGCTTCTTCCCCATCTTCGGCACCCTCACCCAATACCGAGCCAAACATATTTCCCACCACCTCTACCCAAACGATCCCGATCGCGACATGAACATGAACGGCACCCGCGCCAAAAAACTCTACGCGCGCTTCCCCATGCCGAAACCCAGCTTCATCTACAACTACTACATCAAGTTCTTCTGGCCCCCCTTCGTCATCTACAACCTCAGCGACCTCCTTCGCGTCGTCACCATCGGATCGGGCCTCTCCCCCATCCCCGAGGAAGAACAAAACGAAGCCGGCGGCGAGATCAAGCACCGCCCCTTCTATAAAAACGCCACCATGTGGGGAATCGCCTACATGTTCCTCTTCATCGCCGCCATCCACCTCTCCCAATGGCACGGCCTCACCGTCTTCTTCACCACCCTCGCCATCGTCTACGCCCTCGGCGTCATCGGCTGGAAAATCCTCCCCGACGCCTGGTTCCAACGCCCCGGCGGCAAACTCGGTCACTCCCTCCGCTTCTCCGGATTCCTCAGACTCACCTTCGTCTCCCTCCTCCTAACCGCCCTCGGCCTCACCCACACCCTCACCGGAACCTGGGCCGGAGGCTACTTCCTCCTCCTCTGGATCCTCCCCCTCATCTACGTCTTCCCTTACCTCATGCTCCTCCGGGAAATCTTCCAACACGCCAACGCCGACCAGGGCGAACTCACCAACTCCCGCGTCATGAACGCCGACCCCTTCACCCATTGGGCCCTCCTCGGCTACGGTAACGACGCCCACCTCGTCCACCACATCTACCCCAATATCCCCCAATATCACCTCCGCGACGCCCACGAAAAAATGCTCGAGGTCGCCCCCGATTACCAACGCCTCGCCGAAGAAACCTACGGTACCTTCGCCGCCTCAAAAGATAACCACCGCGCTATCCTCGACTCGCTCGCCGCTCCCTCCAAGGAACAAGACGCCCCGGCATCGTGACGCTCTCTTGACCCGTTCCAATCAATTGCTCACCAGCCGCCCCGCTTCCCCCTTCGGCCATTCTCCGTCGTGCAGTATCCACGTATAGAGCGTCCACACATCTTCTTCCTCCAGCTTGTGACCCAAGGGCGCGTCCGCGGGCATCGACTCCACATAGTGATCCGGTATCACCGTCACCAGGAACAAACCACTCCGCTCAGGCTCGCCCGGAATCACCAGCTGGTGCTGACCATTGGCCTCCGTGAAACTTTCGTATGACGCGAGGCTGAACGGCGTCTCCTCGTTGTCGTCACCATGGCAACCCAGGCAGTGGGTCGCCAGCAAGGGCTTCACATGATGCTCGAAACTGACGTTGTCGCCGAGATCGGCCACTGTCCCCCCGATGTCCGGTGGATAGATGATGACAATCTCAGGTGGAGCAGTCTCGCACCCCGCCAATAGGATTGCCATCATTCCACTCAACAAAATGATTCCTGTCTCTTTCATAGCCTTATCCTTTCTTGGTTTAAGATAAGCTTTCCGCCCCCTCCGTTGCCCCCCATTATGTGTCATTCATCACGCATCTCGTGCGGTCCGCCACGTTCCCAGCCCCTCGAAGACAACGTATTCGCCTAAAGAATCGCCCCTGCGGGACCGTTACTACTCCACCTGCGACCGACACCATGAAACTTCCCTTTCTCCTCCTCTTCCCAATCATCTGTGCCTCCGCCCTCGCCACACAAAGCGGCGCCGCCGCGGAGGAGAATCCGGATGCAACGGCATCTCTGCCCAATATCATCATCCTCCTCGCCGATGACCTCGGATACGGCGAACTCTCCTGCCAAGGCAACCCCGAAATCCCCACCCCACACATCGATTCCCTCGCCGAAAACGGCGTCCGCTTCACCCAAGCATACGTCTGCGGCCCCAATTGCTCCCCCTCCCGCGCCGGACTCATGACCGGACGCATCCCCACCCGCTTCGGATACGAATTCAACCCCACCGGCGACCGCAACGAAGAACCCGGCTTCGGCTTGCCAAAGGAAGAACTCACCCTCGCAGAATTTCTCCATGACCAGGGTTACACCACCGGCCTCATCGGAAAATGGCACCTCGGCGGCACCGCCCCCTACCACCCCTTTCGCCACGGCTTCGACGAGTTCTTCGGCTTCACCCACGAAGGCCACTACTTCGTCCCCCCGCCATGGCACGGCACCACCACCATGCTCCGCAAACGAGTCCTCCCGCCCGGCCACACCGGCCGCGCCGACTTCGGCAAACTCATCTACTCCAATCACATGGGCGGCAATGAACCCGATTACGACGCCAACAACCCCATCATCCGGGGAGGCCAACCCGTCGAAGAATCCGAATACCTCACCGACGCCCTCACCCGCGAAGCCGTCGACTTCATCCAGCGCCACAAAGACAAACCGTTTTTCCTCTACGTCCCCTACAACGCCGTCCATAGCCCCCTCCAAGGCGCCGACGCGTACATGGACAAGTTCGCACACATCGAAGACGTCCACCGCCGCATCTTCGCCGCGATGCTCGCCAACATGGACGACAGCGTCGGTGAAATCCTCGAAACCCTTCGCGCCGAGAACCTCGACACCAACACCCTCGTCACTTTCCTCAGCGACAACGGCGGCCCCACCCGCGAACTCACCTCCTCAAACGGCATCCTCCGCGGCGAGAAAGGCACCATGTACGAAGGCGCCCTTCGCGTCCCTTTCCTCATGCAATGGACCGATCACCTCCCCGCCGGCAAAGTCTACGAACTCCCCGTGTCCGCCATGGACCTCTTCGCCACTGCCGCGGCCCTCGCCGATGCCACCCCGCCCAAAAACCTCGAAGGGGTAAACCTCATCCCCCACCTCACCGGCAAAGACAACGCCGCCCCCCACGACACCTTCTTCTGGCGCCAAGGCCACAAAACCGCCCTCCGCAACGGCCGCTGGAAACTCCTCAACATGACCCGAAAAAAAACCGTCTGGGAACTCTACGACATCGAAAACGACCCCTCCGAATCCAACAACCTCGCCGACACCCTCCCCGAACGCGTCGAAGAACTCAAAAAACAATGGGAACAACTAAACGCCCAAATGGCCGACCCCCTCTTTTAACTCCCCCTCCCGCTGCCTCCCCAACCGATTAACCGACTAACCAATCAGGGCTGCACTACTTAGAACTTAACACTTTTCCGGTTTTCCCTTAACCTGATCCCATGAAACCCGCCCTCACCGCCACCCTCGCTCTTTCCTTCCTCCTCCTCCCCAACACCGCCCCCGCCCAACTCGCCTCCATTCCCGAACTCAAACCACTCAACCGATACGTCGGCACCTGGACCACCACCTTCACCGTCGAAGGAAAAACCCCCGACACTCTCACCGGCACGGTGACCGCCAAATGGATCCTCGGCGGCCGCTACCTCCAACAAACGGCCACGATCCCCAACATCGGCGATACCGAACTCTCCATCACGACCCTCATGACCTACGATCCCGAGAACAAAATCTACCGCCACTGGTCCTTCGATTCCGCCGGCGATCACAACACCGGCACCGGCACCTGGGACCCAGAAGCGAATACCTTCTCTTGGAATCTCACCGACCCTAATACCAAGGCCACCACCCGCATCACCTCCACCATCCCCGCAGGCGGCCCCGAAGAATGGATCATCGTCAATGAAGACGCCTCCGGAAAAGGCACCGGCATGATCTCCGGAAAAAACACCCTCAAATAAACTAAAGGAAATCAGCGTTAATCTGCGTCATCTGTGGATAAAAAAACACCTATCGCTCTGATCACCTTAATCGTCGCGTTAACGGCGACGACCGCCCCCGCCGTCCCCAATTCCTTCTTCGGTAACGGCGTTATCGTCATCCCCGCCCACCCCCGCTTCAATTCAAACCTCACCCGCGAAGTCCTCTCCGCCAATCACTGGGACCAAAACAAGTTCCCCGGCCCCTGGGAGAAAGAAACCGCCCTCGCCGACTTCGAAGTCAAACGCATGAGCGCCAATCCCACCCTCTTCGGCGCCGTCCCCGATTCTGTCCGCGCCTACTCCAAAAACAACCAACTAAAGGAGATCGCCATCACCTTCATCGACGCCGGCTCCTTCTTCGGATTCAAAGCCGGTGGCGAAAAATCACACGAAGATCGCCTCGCCGGCGCCGACCGCCGCTCGGAGTTCAATCAATTCTACCGCCGCCTCACGGAAAACCTCCGCGCCCGCCTCGAAGAAGGCTGCGGCCCCGGCAAACAAAATACCGCCGGTCGCAGCGACCTACTCCGCCAGGTCTACACCGATTACCAATGGGAAAGTTTCACCCTCCGCCTCGCCACCCGCGATCAACATTCGGTCTCCCTCCATATCCTCCGAGATCAAAACGCCCCCCGCACCTTCATCGATCCCGATTGGGCGAATCTCTCCCCCGCCGAACGCGCCGATCGCCTCACGGAAAACGTCCGTCACACCGACCAAGGCGATATCTACCTCGAAAATATCCCCATGTTCCAACAAGGCCACACGCCCTTCTGCGGCATCCACTCCCTCGCCATGGTCGGACACTACTGCGGCCTCCGCCTT
>JBCCIR010000167.1:0-10949 GCA_039028175.1 Verrucomicrobiota bacterium | reverse complement strand
CTTCGGCCATCTCGACGTCGTCGGGATCAAAAGGTGGTATGGGCAGTGGTGCTTCGGCGCCGCCGGGGGCGGTGGGGCCGAGGTTTTCTGGTTGGGGGAGGGGGTCGTAATTGTAGGAGGGGAAGGGTTCGGAGATGGAGATGATGTCGAGCTTGGTTTGGTGGGCGAGGTAGGGGTCGTCGGTTTGGACGTTAATGCCGTGGACGGTGGGGCCGAGGTCGTAGAGTTCCTGGCCGAGCTCGAGGGGGACGAAGATGAAGTCGTTGTTGAACTCGTAGTGACCGGAATCGAAGATGCCGGCGACTTCGACTTCGCGGGGGAGGAGGTATGAATTGATGGAATCGATCATGTCGTTAAGGTCGGCGAGATCGCTGGACAGATCGGCCTTGGGATCGGCTTGATATTTTTCGTCGATGGCTTTGGCGAGGTTCGCGGCGGGTTCGACGACGCCGAGCATGTCGTTGAGGCTTTTGGGGGAGAGGATGGTGATGATGTCGCCGACCTGGCAGCCGAGTTGCGAGGCCACGCCGGCGCCGAGGATGGCTTTATCGCCTTCGAGATCGAACTCACCGCGGCCCTGGCTACCGGGTTCGGTGGTTTGGGTGGTGGCTTTGAGTTTGGCTTCGAAGGTGCCGCCAGGTTTGGGGGCGATGGCGTGGATTTTGGGGGCGAGGCGGAGGTTATTGAAGTCGACGACGACATCGCCCATGACGAAGGGGATGGCTTCTTCGACGTTGGGGAGTTGTTCGAGTTCGTGGCAGATTTCCGGCCAGTAATCGAGGGAGGATTCGCCGCGGACGACGAGGTGAGGTTGGAAGCCGAGGATCACGGTTTTCATGTCGCGTTCGAAGCCGGACATGACGGAAGTGACGATGATGAGGAGGGCGACGCCGAGGATGACGCCGAAGACGGAGATGAGGGTGATGACGGAGACGAAGGTGCGCTTTGGTTTGAGGTAGCGCAGGCCGAGGAAGAGGCTGAAATTTTGGGAGGCCATTAGGGTGGCGTGACTGGAAGGGAAGATAAGCGGGATCTGGTGAAAAGGAAGGGGTTAGGTTTTTGAATAGTGAATATTGAACACGGAACTCAGAATGATGAAGTTCTGAGGGGGAGGCAGCGCGGCCGGGTGCCCGCGCCTCCAGAGAATGCTTTCAGGAGGATTTTTTCTTTAGTTGGGGGAAGAGGACCACGTCTCGGATGGAATCGGCGCCGGCGAGGGTCATGATGAGGCGGTCGATGCCGAGGCCGATGCCGCCGGCGGGGGGCATCCCGTGTTCGAGGGCGAGGAGGAATTCGTCATCGAGTTTCTGGGTTTCTTCGCCGGCTTGTTGTTCGAGGCGTTGGCGTTGGACGACGGGGTCGTTGAGTTCGGAATAACCCGGCGAGAGTTCCTGACCGTTTACGATGAGTTCGTAGACGTCGACTGTGGCGGGGTCATCGGGGTTTTGTTTGGCGAGGGGGACGAGTTCGGCGGGGACATCGGTGACGAAGAGGGGGTCGATGGCTTTTTCTTCCACGAGTTTTTCGAAGACTTGCTGGGTGACTTCGTGGTCTTCCATTTCGTCGGAGATTTCGACGTGGAGATCGTTTTCGCATTTCGCGCGTCGCTGGTCCGGGGTGAGATCGAACCAGTCGTCGCCGGCGACTTCTTTGATGAGTGACGCGTAGGGGGCTCGTTTCCAGGGGCGGGTAAGGTTGATGGTTTTGGTGACGTTCCCGTCGGCGTCTTTGTGATCGATTTTGAGGGTGCCGCAGAATTTTTCCGCGAGGTGGCAGATCATTTCTTCCATGAGGTTTGCCATGAGATCGAAGTCGGCATAGGCCCAGTAGGCTTCGAGCATGGTGAACTCGGGGTTATGGCGGCGGGAGATGCCTTCGTTGCGGAAGTTCCGATTGAGTTCGAAGACCTTCGTGAAACCGCCGACGAGGAGTCGTTTCAGGAAGAGTTCGGGAGCGATGCGCATGTAGAGGTCCATGCCGAGGGCTTTGTGCCGGGTTTGGAAGGGTTCGGCGGCGGCGCCTCCGGGGATATCCTGGAGCATGGGGGTTTCGACCTCGACGAATTCGCGTTCCCCGAGGAAGGCGCGGATTTCCGAGAGGATATGGGAGCGCATGAGGAAGGTGTCGCGGCTTTGTTCGTTGGCGATGAGGTCGAGGTATCGCTGCCGGTATTTGGCTTCTTGATCGGCGAGGCCGTGGTATTTATCGGGGAGGGGGCGGAGGGCCTTGGAGAGGACCGTGAGGGTTGCGACTTTGACGGAGGGTTCGCCGGTTTTGGTGACGAAGGTTTCGCCTTCGATGCCGACAAAGTCACCCATGTCGAGAAGTTTGAAGATTTCGAATGTTTCTTCGCCGACAGCTTTGGCATTGAGGAAGCATTGGATGCGTCCGTTGATATCGGCGATATCGAAGAAGTGTGATTTGCCCATGTCGCGATGGGCGACGATGCGTCCGGCGACGCGGACGGGGGTTTCCTCGGTGAAGTTGGCGCGCAGGGGGCCGGGGGAATGGGTGGTATCGAAGCGGGCGCCGTAGGGGTTGACGCCGAGGGCTTGGAGTTTCTCGAGTTTTTCTTTGCGGACGGCGACGAGTTTGTGGAGGTCTTCGGGGGAAGGAGGCGCGTCGGTATTGGGATCGTCTTCGGGCATGGGTGGTGATGTCGTGGAAAGCGGTATTGAACGCGTGGGCGAGGGGGGAGGCAACTGTTTATCGGTTAATCAGTTGGGGAGGAGGGAAATTTCATGTTCCAATTTCCAAATAAATCGCAGGCGCCAGATACCAAAACTCAAGGGGAGGCGGCGGGCCGGGACGTCCCGCCCTACCGGTCTCGCTCTGGAATTTCGGAGCCCGTGCGCGTCTGCGGGAAGAAATTGATGAAATAGAAGGGGGTTGTGGGGGCTCGGGGGGATTGGGTAGAAACGGGGATTCAAAGATATGAGTGAGCAGCAGCAGCAACAGGAGCGATTGAAGACGGAATCGGCGGTGAAGGAGCGATATGGGGCGGGGGCGCAGGCGGTGGAGGCGTCGTTGTGTTGTCCGGTGGAGTATGAGGGGCAGTATTTGGAGGTGATTCCGGAGGAGGTGGTGGCGAAGGATTACGGGTGCGGGGATCCGAGCCGGCATTTGAAGTCGGGCGAGACCGTGTTGGATTTGGGGAGTGGGACGGGGAAGATTTGTTTTATTGCGAGCCAGGTGGTGGGGGTGGAGGGACGGGTGATCGGGGTGGATATGACGGATGACATGCTGGAAGTGGCGCGGCGGAACGCGCCGGTGGTGGCGGAGCGGCTGGGGTATGGGAACGTGGAATTTCGGAAGGGGCGGATCCAGGATTTGGCTTTGGATTTGGAGGCTTTGGAGGAGGAGTTAAAGGCGCGGCCGGTGGATTCGGCGAATGCGTTTTTGGAGGTGGAAGAGCGGGCGGCGGAGTTGCGGGTGAAGAAGCCTTTGGTGCGTGATGAGTCGGTGGACGTGGTGGTTTCGAATTGCGTGTTGAACTTGGTGAGCAAGGCGAATCGTGAGCAGATGTTCCGGGAGATTCACCGGGTGTTGAAGGTGGGGGGTCGGGCGGTGATTTCGGATATTGTTTGTGACGAGGACGTGCCGGAGGAATTGCAGAATGATCCGGAGTTATGGAGCGGGTGTATTTCGGGGGCGTTTCGGGAAGATGAGTTTTTGGAGGCGTTTGAGCGGGCGGGGTTTTACGGGGTGCGGCTGGTGAAGTTGGATACGGAGCCGTGGCAGACGGTGCAGGGGATTGAGTTTCGGAGCATGACCGTGGAAGCGTTCAAGGGGAAGGAGGGCGTGTGTTTGGAGCGGATGCAGGCGGTGATATACAAGGGTCCGTTCAAGAAGGTATGGGATGATGATGGGCATGCGATGGAGCGTGGGAAGCGGTATGCGGTGTGTGACAAGACCTTTCGGTTGTATCGGCGGGAGCCGTATCGGGCGTATTTTGAATTTATTGAGCCGCGGGACGAGGTGCCGGTGGAAGAGGCGAAGGTGTTTGATTGCGAGGGGATGCGGGTGCGGCATGCGAAAGAGCAACGTGCCGTTGCATCCGGTGGGCGCGCGCTCGATGGCGCGCGGAAAGAGAAAGACGATGGAACGAGCGGTGGCGGGAAGTGTTACGGCTCCGACTGCTGCTAGCAGGCTGAGCCTGCTCCCGGATGCGGCCCCTTCGGCGCTGCTCAGGGCAGGCTTTGGGCCGCCGGTTTCCGTTGTTCGTTGCCGGCGGACGACGGGGGTTGGGCGTGCCGTGGGCATCGTTTTTGTTTGGAATGTTCGCGGCAGCGCGGGAGCGCAGCCCTCCTGTGGTCTTGGGAGGGGGTGAGGGGGATTGAATTTGGGGGAGGGGTGGGGTAGGGTTTTTATAGAGAAGGATGTTTTTACGGATTACAGCGGGATTCATGGCGGCCTTGATGGCGAGTCCGTTTTGTTGCTGTTTGGCGCACGGGGAGGCGGGCGTAGTTGAGGATCGGGAGGTGGAGCATGCCTGTTGCCAGGTGGCGGACGTGGAGGTGCCGGTGCAGGAGGAGAAGATTCCCTGTGAGTGCGAGGGGGCGGATGTGATGCCTGGGGTGGTGGTGAAGACGTTGGAGGTGGAGAGGACGAGTTGGGATTTGGTGAACGAAGTGGAGTGGGTGGTGGAGGCTGAGTTGGTTTTTCCGGGAGCGGAGAAGGATCTGCTTTCGGGTTCGTGGGCGTGTGTTCAGAGCGCCCGGGACATGTTAACGGCGCATTGTGTGCTGTTGCTTTGATTCGTGGTTGTGAGTTGTCTCCCGTTCGGAGGCGACGGCAGGCCAATCCGGGTCCTTTGAGTGAAGGGTCCGGGGAAATTCAGCGGAAGCGAGAAATGCTTTCGTGAATTGAGAACTGAATCAAAGAAACCATTGAAAAGACATTTACTAGTTGCTGCAGCGGCCCTGATTTTGGGTGGCACGTGGTGTGAGGCACATCCTGTTTCCTACAAGGGAGCGACCCAGGTGTGGGGGAATTACAACGACTCGATCCAGATGAGTTCGGTGTTTCATTCCTTCGAATCGGACTGGGCGCTGGGGGTGCATCACATGAGACTGGACGGTAACGGTGTCGATCGCACGATTGCGGGTTTTCGATATCATCGTCTTTTGAAGCGATGGAACCTGGAAGATTCGCAGGCCAACCTCTATGCCGGGATCGGCGGTGGGTTGGCTTACGATGATCCCACGGAGGACTGGCTGCCGGCCGGTCTGGGATTATTCCGGGCGGACTGGGAGACGCGGCGATTGCTGGCGATCTACCAGATGGGGTTATCGGTGACCGATGATTTCACGCATGTGTTCAACAGCGCGAATTTCGGGATCGCCCCTTACATTGCGGGTTATGAGGATTTGAATACCTGGCTGGTGGTGGAGTTACGATATCTGTCGGAGTTCCACGAAAAGCTTCAGGTGATTCCGAAGGTCCGGTTCTTCAAGGACAACGTCTTCTTTGAAGCGGGCGCGTCGACGGACGGGCAGCTGCAGTTAAACATCATGGTTCATTTTTAACCAAACAGCGGAGGCATTGATCTCCGCAATGAAACGCAGAATACGAAAGGAAGTTATTAGAATGAGAAAAGCATTCGCAATTATAGTTGGGGCGCTCTTGTTGGGCGCCGGAGTGGCCGGGGCGAAAGACCAGGCTGGAGAAACGATCAAGCTTACGGTGAACGGCATGGTTTGTTCGTTTTGCGTGCAAGGGATCGACAAGCAGTTTTCGAAGGGAGGGATGGTGGACGATGTCTACGTCAATCTTGACGATCGGCTGGTGGCGATTGCCTTGAAGGAAGGCAAGACGATGAGTGATGAGGAGGCGAGGGCCTTTGTGAAGGACGCGGGGTATGCGGTGGTGAAGGTGGAGCGCGTGCCGGACACGGTGGCGTCGATTCGTGCGACTTCGGAGGCGAAGAAGAAGAGTTAGGTCGCGGGAGTGATTGGAGCCTCCCCCCGTCGGTAGCGGCGGGGGGAGGTTTTGTTTGAAAAAGGGGTGTTGTCCCGGAGATTAGCGGGCGACGGTTTTGAGATATGGTGTCGGATATGGGAGGAACTGACGGGATTCGTTATTTGCTGGGGCGCGTGCGTTATCACGTGAAGTTTCGGCGCGCGTATGCGCGGGAATTTGCCCGGTTGCCGGACCGGGTGATGTTCGATGAGGCGATTATTCCGTCGTTGGCAAGTGATGCCGAGATTGTTGAGGTGCTGGATGTCGGGTGTCAGTGGTATAATTTGCATCATGCGAGGCATTTTCGGGGGAAGCGGTATCACACGATCGATATTGAACCGGAGCAATCGCGGTATGGGGCCTCGCGACATGTGGTGGGATCGTTTCTGGATGCGAGGGACTATTATGGGCGTGGGCAATTTGATTTGGTTTTAATCAACGGGGTTTTTGGCTGGGGGATAGACGGGGTGGAGCAGTTGGAGGAGGCGATGGGGGTGTTGGGGTATTTGGTGAAGGGAGAGGGGGTGGTGGTGGTGGGGTGGAATCAGTTGGGTGAGCGTGTTCCGGTGGTGCCGGTGGGGGAGCTATTTGGGGAAGGCTGGGAGGGGGTGGATTTGATTGGGGCGGGCAGCGAGGTGTTGGCGAATGAGGACACGGGGCATACGTTTTCGTTTTTTCGGCGGGGGGGCGAGGCGTGAGGTGAGAGATTGATCGTGCGGATGAGGATCGGGGTGGCCGGGAGGCATCGTCCGTCGCCAAGGCTATGGAGGACAGGAAGAGGCGTTTCCCCAGGGTGGTATGCATCGCGCCTGCAGCGCTTTTGTTATGTGGGAATGGGGAGGTGCGCCGCACTTGGCCGCGGAGGGACGCGCGAGACGCGTGTGGTCTCCGGGTTCTGGGCGATGGGTCGGGGATTTGTTGGCATGGGGCTTCGGGGTGTATAGGGTGAGGGGGTGAGTGAGGAAGACGTGATCTGGACGTGTCCGATGCATCCGGAGGTGGAGCGGGATGGTCCGGCGGATTGTCCGATTTGTGGGATGGCATTGGAGCCAAAGGGGGGAGTGGCGGCGATGGGTGAGGAGGCGGATGACGCGGGGAATGCCGAGTATGAGGACATGCGGCGTCGGTTTTGGGTGAGTTTGGTATTTGCGGTGCCGGTGTTTGTGATTGCGATGGTGGAGATGGTGCCGGGGAATCCTTTGACGCGGTTGGCGGGGGGGCGGGTGTGGGCGTTGGTGATGATGGTATTGGCGACGCCGGTGATTTGGTGGTGTGGCTGGCCGTTCCTGGTGCGGGCGTGGCGTTCGGTGGTGAACCGGCATTTGAACATGTTTACCTTGGTGGGTTTGGGGGTGTTGGTGGCGTGGGGATACAGCGTGGTGGCGACGGTGGCGCCGGGCTTGTTTCCGGATTCGTTCCGGACGCATGAGGGGACGGTGGCGGTCTATTTTGAGGCGGCGGCGGTGATTGTGTCGTTGGTGTTATTGGGGCAGGTGATGGAGTTGCGCGCGCGGAGTCAGACGGGGGCGGCGATCAAGGCTTTGTTAGGATTGGCGCCGAACACGGCGCGCGTGGTGCGGGCGGATGGGACGGAGGAGGAGGTGTCATTGGAGGAGGTGCGGCCGGGGGATCGCTTGCGGGTGCGGCCGGGGGAGAAGGTTCCCGTGGACGGGGAGGTATTGGAGGGATCGAGCGTGGTGGACGAGTCGATGATAACGGGGGAGCCGGTGCCGGTGGTGAAGGAGGCGGGGGACGCGGTGACGGGGGCGACGGTGAACGGGAAGGGTGGGTTCTTGATGGAGGCGAAGCGGGTGGGGGCGGACACGATGTTATCGCAGATCGTGGCGATGGTATCGGAGGCGCAGCGGAGCCGGGCGCCGATTCAGAAGACGGCGGACCGGGTGGCAGGGGTTTTTGTGCCGGCGGTGATTCTGGTGGCGGTTTTGGCGTTTGTGGCGTGGATGACGTGGGGGCCGGAGCCGCGCTTGGCGTATGCGATTATTTGTTCGGTGGCGGTCTTGATTATTGCGTGTCCCTGCGCGCTGGGATTGGCGACTCCGATGTCGATTATGGTGGCGACGGGCAAGGGGGCATCGGCGGGGGTTTTATTCAAGAATGCGGAGGCGATTGAGAAGCTGCGTTCGGTGGACACGCTGGTGGTGGACAAGACGGGGACCTTGACGGAGGGGCGGCCGAAGTTGGTGGCGGTGTCGCCGGTGGGGGGCATGGATGAGGGAATTTTGTTAGGGTTGGCGGCAGGATTGGAGCGTGGCAGCGAGCATCCTTTGGCGGAGGCGATTGTGGATGGGGCGACCGAGCGTGGGGTGGAAGTGCCGCCGGTGGAGGGTTTTGAATCGGTGACGGGGCAGGGCGTAAAGGGGATGGTGGGTGGGAAGCGGGTGGCCCTGGGGAATGCGCGGATGATGGAGGGGATGGGATTGGATTTGGCGAGGGTGCAAGATGAGGCGGACGCGGGGCGGGCGGAGGGTCAGACGGTGATGTTTGCGGCGGTGGACGGGTTGTTGGCGGGGACGGTGGGAGTGGCGGATCCGGTGAAGGAGTCGACGCCGGAGGCGATTGCAGCGTTGCGTGGGGAAGGGGTGCGAGTGGTGATGTTGACGGGGGACAACGCGGTGACGGCGGGCACGGTGGCGAAGCGCTTGGGGATTGATGAGGTGGTGGCCGACGTGATGCCGGAGGACAAGGCAGCGAAGGTAGCGGCGTTGCAGGAAGCGGGACGGACGGTGGCGATGGCGGGGGATGGGATCAATGATGCGCCGGCCTTGGCGCGGGCGGATGTGGGGATTGCGATGGGAACGGGGACGGATGTGGCGATGGAGAGTGCGGGGGTGACCTTGGTGAAGGGGGATTTGGGGGGGGTTGTGCGGGCGCGGCGATTGAGTGAGGCGACGATGGCGAATATTCGTCAGAACCTCCTGTTCGCGTTTGGGTACAACGCGTTGGGGGTGCCGATTGCGGCGGGGGTGTTGTATCCGGTGTTCGGGTTATTGTTGAACCCGATGATCGCGGCGGCGGCGATGAGTTTCAGTTCGGTGTCAGTGATTGGGAATGCGTTGCGTTTGAGGGGAGTGAAGATTTAGGGGGAGAGAGTCTTTCGCAGAGCCGTGGAAGTTTTTATGCTTCCTTGGGGTTTTCCGCAACCGAGGCAGGCCAGTCGGGGAGGGTTTCTTTGAGGATGTGGTTGATTCGTTCGCGTTCGGTGTCGGAGAGGTATTCGTAATCAGCGGGAGGAGTGGGGCTTGTGAGGATGGTGTGGAGTTTGTTCAGAACGCGTGATTTTATCACGGGCGGCAGGTGTTGGAAGGGGTCCGAGTAGATGAGATAGCTGCAGCGGTATTTGAAGAGTCGTTCGTAGAGGCGGAAATCTTTAAGGGAGCGTCCTTCGGAGTCGGCTTGGGCGTTGGCGAGGAAGGCCGAGTAAAAATCATCGGCGCCTTCGGGACCGTCGTTTTCCATGATAAATTCGTCGGCGTAGAGGAGGGCGCGCACGACATCTTCGGCGGCGGAATCGAGGATGCCCTGGGAGGATTCGCTGAGGGGTGTGGATTTTGGTTCTTTGAGGAGTTTCGTCATCGTGCGGTGTCGGTAGAGGGTTTGGCGGGCGGTGTGGTTGGCGCGGACGAGGGCGTTGTGGACGTTGATTTGGTGTTCGAAGACCATGAGGGCGACGACGTCGCTTTGGGCGCCGCCGGGGAATTTGTCCGTATTGATGATGGAGGCGAGGTCGGTGAGCGGTTCGGTTTTGATTTTTTCGACGGTGACCTCTTGTTCATCTTCTTCGTGACCGATGATGTTTCCGAGGTGGGAGTGGTCGCCGGTTTCTCCGGTGACATACCAACCTCCCCAGCGTTCGGAGATGGGGCTGGTATCGTCGATGGTGAAGGTGCCGGCGTGGAGGATGGGGCGTCCGGTTTCCATGGGGATGACGGAGCGGGCGACGAGGCCGGGGAAGCCTTTTGTGCGGGAGCCGGCGTGGCAGTCGAGGCACGATTGGTGGCGAAGGATTTTTGGTGATTCGTTATCCGTGGCGCCCGCGAGGTGGATCATGTGGAAGACGGCGCCGAGTTTTTTGTCGAAGGAGATGGTTTCGATATTCCCGCCGGGGACCCAGCCGATGTAGGTGTTCTCGTTGAAGTAGATGGCGCGGGGCGTTTTGGGGGAGATGAGTCCGTTCTGGGCGCTGGTTTTGGAGTAGACGAGGATTTGGGATTCCTTCGGGATATCGAGCAGCTCCAGGAGTTCGAGGAGGTTTTCGCGGCCGGAGGGTTTGTTGAGGAGGGGTTCTCCGTTTTGGATGCGGTCGGCTATTTTGGTGATGGGGGTGGTGGCGATGGATTCGGAGTAGCGAATGGGGTCGCGTTCGTATGCGGGGTCCGCGGCGAGAGCGCCGATGGGGAGGGTGAGGCAGAGAGCGATGAAAGCGGGTCTCATTGAATGAATCAGGCGGTGAGAGCGAACCGGTTTTTCAGGGCGCGTTGCGGTTTCAGGAGGTCGGCGAGGGTGTATTCGTCGAGTTTGTTGAGGAAGGCCTGGCGGGCATCGGACACGGCTTGTTTGAGGATGCATGCTCCGGTGATGATACATGTTCCGCCGTCGGGCCGATGGCATTCGACGAGGTGGAGGGTTTCGGTTTGGCGGACGATTTCACCGACGTTGATGTCTTGGGGGGATTGGGCGAGTTGGAAGCCGCCGTGCCGGCCTCGTTTGGCTTTGAGGTACCCTTGTTTGTTGAGGCTGTTGGCGACTTTCACGAGGTGATTTTCCGAGATGGCGTAGGCGTGGGCGACTTGGGGGACGGTGATCCAATCCTCCGGGGTGGTGCCGGTGAAGATGAGGAAGCGGATTGAATAGTCGGTGAATCGGCTGAGTTCCATGGGGTATTGGGGCGGGGCGGGTGAGGGCCCTTCTTTATAACATGCAGATTGGATACAGGTTATCAGGCAAATTGATTTTTCGGAGATTTTTGT
>JBCCIR010000166.1:0-11153 GCA_039028175.1 Verrucomicrobiota bacterium | reverse complement strand
CTCCCGGCTCCGCCCCAATGCCGTCCGCGGACGCAACCCCTCAAACACCAACGCCGGCACCGCAAACAACCAACGCACAAACTTCCGCAACACCAAATACCCACACACCAACCACACCAAACCCGTAATCCCGATCGCCCACCAAAAATCCGGCGGCTTCGTCTGCACATAAAAATAAATGTCGAACTCCGACAAAAATACCAAGAAACAAATCCCCGCAACCGCCACCGCCGGCAACCCGACTAACAAATACCCCCCAAGCATCCGCAACCCCAACTCCAGCAAATCCCGAATCCGTCCGCCCATATATCGCAACAACCCCACCAATCGTATCCGCTCCCCCGTCATCGATGCCGCCGCGATGATCATCAACCCGCCCGTCTGAAAAAAGAATCCCGTCGCCCCCAACACCACAATCACCAATCCAAACAACCACCCTTTAGGCGATAAAAAAAACGACGCCAAATCAAAGTTGCTCACCGCCCCGCTGCCCGCCCACGACAAGATCGCCGACCCCAGCCACCCCGTTAGCGGCGCCAACACCGCAAACGCCAGCAAAATAAACAACGCCTCAAACCCCACGAACTGACCCGCCCGCCCCACGAACACTTCCCGGTGCCCCCGCACCGATGCCATCGCCCGCTCTCGCCATCCCATCACCCCCCCATCCTCCCCGCTCACGCCCGCCAACGCAACGCCCTTCCGGCCCGCCCGACATCGTCATTTTCCACCCTCCAACACTTGCCAGAATCCCGCCAACCCATCTATCCTCACCATCGCTTACACACTTACAATCAAACACCCATGAAGATCCTCACACTCGTTCTCGCGGGCTGCCTCCTCCTCCCAGCCCTCGCCCCGGCCCTCATCTTCAACGTCACCAATACGAACGACGCCGGCGCCGGTTCTCTCCGCGCCGCTGTCACCGCCGCCAATGCCGCCCCCGGCCCCGATCAAATCGGATTCCTCGGAGTCGCCGGCGGTACCATCTTCCTCAATTCCCAAATCAACATCACCGACAGCGTCAATATCCTCGGAACAGTGACCGGCACCATCACCCTCGATGGCGGTACCACCACCAGAATCCTCGGCATCACCGAAGGCGCCTCCCCCCTCTCCGTCAATATCTCCAATCTGATCTTCACCAACGGCTCCGCAACTTCCGCCGCCGCCATCGACGCCTTCGGTGCCCTCTCCTCCCTCCTCCTCGTCGAGTGCCGCTTCGAAAACAATACCGCCACCATCGCCAGCGGCGGCGCCATCCGCGCCATCCTCAACTCCTTCACCGCAAATCGCTGCGTCTTCGACAACAACCAAGCCCCCAACTCCTCCGGCGGCGCCATCCAAGCCAGCGGCGGTTCCGCCATGAACGATGTCGTCAACATTTTCAACTCGGAGTTCATAAACAATTCCGCAGACTCCAACGGCGGCGCCATCGACACGTCCCTCACCACGGAAGACGTCAATATCGAGAAATGCAATTTTACCATGAACTCAAGCGCTTCCACCGGAGGCGCCCTCTTCCTCACCGGCGGAGGACTCGGTGACCTCGACGTCCGCGACACCACCTTCCACATGAACTCCACCGATACCGAGGCCGGGGCCATGTTCTATTCCGGCGGCGCCTACGACGATCTCATCATCCAAGGATGCACCTTCTCCTCCAATACCGCCGGCACCAACGGCGGCGCCATTAGACGAACCGCCGCAGCGGTCGGTCAGGATATCATCCGCAATTGCACCTTCTCCGGTAACTCCGCCAATGAAGACGGCGGTGCCATCCAAATCGTCACCGGCAATACCATGGACATCGATCACTGCACCTTCACCCAAAATACCGCCGACGCCGACGACAATTTCACCGGCAACGGAGGCGCCATCTTCGCCGGCGGCGCCGCCAATCCCACCCTCTCCCACAACCTCTTCGGCGGAAACGCCGACCTCTCAAACGCCGGCGGCGTTCACCCCGATGTCTCGGACTCCATCACCACCGACGGCCATAACTTCGTCGAAGACCCCACCGGCTCCTCCGGCTTCAACTTCGCCGGCACCGACGAAACCTTCGCCTCCCTCGGCGTCGCCTCCATCAACGAAATCATCTCCCCCACCCTCGCCGATAACGGCGGCAGCACCCCCACCCACCTCCTCGTCTTCGCCGGCCCCGGGCACAATGGCGGAAGCACCAACCCCGGCACCGCCTTGGACCAGCGATCCTTCGATCGCATGGTCGGCCCCAATCGCGACATCGGCGCCGTCGAACTCGGCGTCCTCCCCTACCTCACTTGGACCGCCGACCAAGGCCTCGCCGCCCAACTCGCCGGCTTCACCCTCGACCCCGACGAAGACGTCATCCCCAACGGCCTCGAATGGAAGCTCGGCCTAAATCCACTCGTCGCCGACAACGACGGCACCCTCGTCGATCTCATCGTCGACAATGTCCTCACCGGCGGCGGCGATACCGTCGAGTTCAGCTTCCAGGTCACCATCGCCCCCGACTTCCCCCTCTCGCTCTGCCAAGCCCAGTTCTCCGATGACCTCGGCCTCACCGATCCCTGGGCCACCGCCCCCTTCGCCCCCGAAGTCATCCAAGTCCTCAGCGACGGTTCCAAAGTCATCAAGTTCAAAGGCGATATCGCCCCCAACAAACGCAAACTCTTCGGCCGCCTCGTCGCCATCCAGGACTAATCCACGCATTCCTTCCCTCCGCCCCTTCTTCACCCTATCTTGTGGCAGCACCACCCCCGCCCGCCATGAGATACCTCTACCTCCACGGCTTCGCCTCCGGACCCACCTCCGAAAAAGCCGCCTTCCTCCGCGAACGCTTCGCCGAACAAAACCTCACCCTCGAAACCCCCAACCTCGCCCCCGGCGACTTCTCAAAACTCACCCTCACCAACAAACTCAACGAACTCGCCAAAACGCTCGCGACCCCACCAACATTGGAGGGCAGCGCTCCCGCGCTGCCGCGCCCCGCCAAAAACGAATCGTCGCCAACGGCAAGCCCAAACAACCCCCGTCCGCAAGACGCGAACAACGAGAGCGCGCCGCCAACAGCGGCATCTGGGTGCAGCGTCACGCTGCAGAAGCCAGAGGCAAGCCCATACGACGATCGTCCGCACGGGGCGAACGCAGGGAGCCCGCCGCCCACAGCGGCATCTGGATGCAACGTCACGTTGCTTGGATCGTCGCTGGGCGGATACGTCGCCACCCTCTACGCCCACCAACACCCCGACCACATCCACCAACTCATCCTCCTCGCCCCCGCCTTCGGCTTCCCCACCCGATGGCTCGAATCCGAACCCCCGGAAGCCATCGCCGCCTGGCAAAAAACCGGCTCCCACACCGTCTACCACCACGGCCTCCAGCAAGACGCCCAAATCGGATACCAACTCGTCACCGACGCCCAACAATACCCCGATTACCCCACCATCCCCCCCACTATCCCCACTCTCATCATCCACGGCAAAAACGACGAAACCGTCCCCATCGAATCCTCCCACCACTTCCTCCGAATCAACACCCACGCCACCCTCGTCGAACTCGACGCCGACCACCGCCTCACCCAGTCCAATACGCTACGGTCGATCTGGCAACTGGTAGCGGATGCCCTGGACCCAGGCGTAGCCTGATTCTTCAGTACAAGAAAGAGCCGCTACCGTCACCGGTAGCGGCTAACTTCACACGGACGAACCGACTGATCTGGTTAAATTTGTCAGCTCGCCAAAAATGAACTCACGCAGACCGCCGACGACGGAACAGCCCAATGGCAAGCCCGCCTGCAACCAGCAAGGCACGACTGGGTTCCGGTACGGCGCCAGGCTGCAAGGTCATGCCAACGATCTCTACCCCGTTGACAGAACGGAAACTCGAAAACGGCGCCGGAACGTCACCAAAGGTCGCTGTAACCGACGTTTGGGGACTGTCCAACACGTAATCAAAGTAAAAGATTCTGTTGCCACCCGCGGGATCATTATAAGCGCCGCCGCCAAGAGGCGTGTTGCCAACCGACAAATTCGGCCCGATAGGAAACGGCGCGGTTCCACCAAAGCCACTGCCCACAAGGGCGTAACTGATCCGAATGTAATCGACAGGATTCACCGAAGTCGCCGTCTCAGACCACGAGAAGGCACCGTCGTGCACGTAATAACGATCACCCGCGCCCGGACCGGCCGGAGGCAATAAACCACCCGGAGGCGATGTAAACGGAACAAGAATCGTCGTTGAAGCGTCGGTGCCAGTAAGCGGATTGGGTCCCGCGGTCGCTTGCGCGGCACCCTGACTGCCACTGGTCGTGCTAAAGAAATCCCAGCTCGCCGAGTAAGCACCCGGATCGATCAAGAAATTGTTGGCGACACCAAAGTTTGTAACCGCTCGCGCGGAAGAGAAAGAGAATACGGCAAAGAGAACAAGGAGAGGGACCCCTACTTTCCAAAACCGTTGCGTTTTGTTGAGACAAGTTGTTTTCATGATGCGGATACTAATGGTTGAAGGCAAAGACTAGCTAACGAACCCTTGCCCAATTTTAACGATTAATTGTGAACAATGGCGGACCCTCGAGACCACGGATGCGATTCCCGAAATCACCCCACTATCCCACCATTCCCAAGAAGGGAACTGATAGAATTCGTAGTTAAATACAGAGCCTGAGAATAATTATGTAAAATATGGAGTCAAGCCCCAAATCCTCCTCATTCCACTCATCCTGCCCTCTGCTCCGGCCATAGTGCCCAACACCCCTCCTTCCTCCATTCAGCCCTGCCCCCCCGATTCGCCCCCAGCCATTCCACCGCCTTCGCCCAAGCTCTCCCACCCGCCAGCGAACTACCCCCTCTCCATTCCTGCATTCACTCTGCCCCCACAACCTGCCGACAATCTTACGCAACTCACCACGGATGCCGCATCGTAAAAACATGCTAAGATGTCCTATTCTCCTACGTCCGTTAAGACGAGTCTCCGAGAATTCATGGAACAATGGACACCGCTCACATCCTAGCTTTTATCATCTCCCTCAGCCTCACTCTCGCCATCGGAACCCCACGTGCCATCTCGAAAGGCCGCGAACGCGCTGCAATTAAAAGAAAAGAGGTTGAGAATAGTAAATAACCGACACGCTTCTATGCCATGAAACTTCAAAACCAGCTCAAGAAACATCACCACGCCTTCACACTGATCGAATTACTCGTGGTCGTCGTAATCCTCGCCATCCTCGCCGGCCTCTCCTTTCCGATCTACAATAAAGTCACAAAACGCGCTTACATGGCCAAAGAAATGAGCGCAGGCCGTTCGCTCGTCGCAGCTGCCATCGCACACGCCGCGGACAATGGAGGCGAACTCGTCCGGGGACACGACGGTTCTCACCCGCCGATGAAAATCACGACCGGTCCCTACGCCGGTATCACCGTGTCTGGTGCCGAAGTTGAAAGATACCCTTTCCGCCTCGGCCTCTACTTCGACCACAATTTTGATGGCACTACAGTGGTAAACAACCGCCTGAAACAACTGATGTCAGATCAGGGTTCAAGTTACCTCGCAAGCCTGCTCCCCGCCTTCGGTATCAACGGCAGAAACGTCGGTGGAATGTTCGACGCCGGCTCTACCCCCAGCTCAGATTGTGTCACCAATATCCAACAAATCCACGCCCCTTCCCAACTAATCGCCTTCGTCACGGCACGAATTGAACACGAAGAATTCGGCGGGATGGCCCCAGGCTTTCACATGGTCGATCCCCCCATGTCCACGGCCGGGGGTTGGTCCGGCTCCTACAGCGATACCAACGCGTCCAGCTGGGGGAACGTCGACCTCCGATACGGCAACAAAGCGCTCGCCGCCTTTATGGATGGTAGTGTCCGCCTCCTCGGTGAACACGAAATCGAAGACCTGCGCCTCTGGAACAACGAAGCCGCAAAAGCCAACGATCCGAACTACCGCCCCGGCTCCGCCAACCCCTCCACCGGAGGCGGAAGAGGCGGCCGAGATCGCGGAGGACGGCGCTGATACCAACCTTTTTCCCCTCTTACCCGATGCAGCTCCGCCACCAAACTCAACGCAGGTCGTTCCGTGCCGCTGTCGGCATGGCGGCCGCCCTGCTCCTGTCGCTCCCCACGATCGAACGCGCTCAGGCAGGCACGATTACCCCCGAATTCATCCTCCCAAACTTCTTCCTCGACCAACCCTCCTATACTTCGTGGGAATACTCCCGGTGGGACCGCTTCTACTCACCAAGCGATTCCAACAACACGCTGCCCAATAACCGGAATTACCCGAACTCCGACGCCACTCCCGCCGCACCCGGTGGTTATGTCGCCCTCGCCGTCCCCCCGGACGCCTTCGGACCCACCGGCGATCTCACCGAAACCTTTCCCGGCTCCGGCGTCTTCACCTACACCGGACCCTTCACCGGCGACTGGGTTTGGGATCAACAACTCTACAGCGTCGCCTCCGCCCCCCCGCACAATTTTCCCCTCGGAATCGACCCCGATGCGGACCCCTCAAACCCAAATGCCAATTTCCACCCGGATAACCCCACCATTCGTCAACACAATGACGACGCCATTATTACGTCGACCGACAATCTCTACGGACTCGGAATTCCCATCGCCCTGACCCTCGAAGATTCGGTCAGCTATACCGCCAATACCGTCCTCTTCCAGTTCCAAACCCAAGGCGGCGAAATCGACCCCGCCTCGATCATGCTGAATTACAATGACGGCTCCCCCCAGAGCATCCCCCCCACCGACTTCCTGATCGAACGGCTCGCATCGTCCGGCCCTTTCGGATTCACCTTTACCACCCGCTACGCCTGCCAATGGGACCTCACTGGACGCAACGTCTCGTCTTACACCATCACCTACGATTCCTTCGGCTCCGCCTGCAGTTTCCAACAAGCCTTTCTCGATACCACCAATATCTACGTCGCCGATGACGCCGTCCCCACCCAACGCGAATTCACCGGAGCCTCCGGCAATTCCTGGAACACCTCCTCCAATTGGGAAGATATCAACAACAACAACACTCTGCCCGCCGCAGGGGCCAACGTAACCGTCACCGGCGGTAATGAACTGAACCTCGGAGGATCAAATCGCTCCATCGGCCTCCTCAAAATCGATACTGGAGACACTTTCACCATCAATGGCACCTCTTCGTTGGAAACCAATACCGGCCTCGAAGTCACCGATGCCCTGACTCCAAAAACGATCGCCGTAAATACCGCGTTCGATATGGGGGCATACAACTTCTTCGACCCCGGACTAAACATCACTCTCCAGCTCAACGGTTCACTCTCCGGAAATACCGGAATCACGAAGACCGGACCAGGCATACTTGAACTGAGTGGCAACAACACGTTCACCGGAGCGATTTTCCTTGACCAAGGTACACTGTTAGTCAGTGGCAACAATACCTACGGCATCAACCCGCTTACGGATAAAACCTACGTCTTCAACGGAGTTCTCTCTCTCTTACCCACGGGCGTCCTCGGATCGGCTAACACCGTTGTCAGAATCGGAAACTCTGCGTTCGAAAGCGCCGGCTCTTCGCTTACAAGCCGCATCAATGTCCAAGGTGAACGCACCTTCTCCCGCGATGTCGAGTTCACGGAAGGTGACAACCCAAAAATCCTTGCCTTCGCCAACACCGGCAGCGGTACCACTTGCTCTTCTGATATCATGCTCACCCAGGAATTCTTCTTACCCGACCCCATAAACTTCTTCCGGCAAGGTAGTGACAAAGTCATCCTCGAGGTTACCGGTGCCTCAGACCTGGTCACCTTCACTGGAGATATCGAAGACCCCGACGCCTCACCCTCCGGTAGCGTCGCCCAAAGAACCGTCACAAAAACCGGCGCCGGAACCGCCGTCTTCACCGGTGCCACCAAAGACTACCACCAAAAAACCATCATCGCGCAAGGCACCCTCCGCGTCGAACCCTCCGGTGCCATCACCAACCAAAACGACATTTCCGTCGACAGCGGCGCCCGCCTCGAAGCCAACGCCAATCTCACTCTCGCCTCCGGCAAAACCCTCAAAGTCGACGGCACCCTCGACGGCACCGGTTCCCTCACCCTCAACGGCGCCACCGTGTCCGGCTCCGGCTCCATCGACAAAGCCGCTAGCCTCGACTCCGGCGATACCATTAGCCCCGGCTCCAGCACTGGTTCCCTCACTTTCAACGCCAACCAAACCTGGGGCCCCGGCGCCGCCTACACTTGGGAAATCAACGACACGACAAACGGTCCCGAAGGCCTCTTCGGCCACGATCGCGTGCTCATCAATGGCACCCTCAATATCACTGCCACCAGCGGCTCCCCCATTGCCGTCAATCTCAACTCCCTCGACTTCAACCAAGCCGCCGGAAATGTCCATAACTGGAACACCTTCGACACCCACCAATGGCCCATCGTCACCGCCACCGGGGGCATCACCGGGTTCGACGCCACCCACTTCACCATCAACTCCATCGGCATCACCAACACCCTCGCCGGCTCCTTCTCCCTCACCGCCGATGCCCAAAACATCTACCTGAACTACACCCCCTCAGGAACCCCCACCCCCAGCTACACCACCTGGGCCGCCTCCCTCACGGGACCCCAAGGCAAAATGGAAGACGCCGACGACGATGGCGTCCTCAACCTCGCCGAGTTCGGCTCCGGCCGCAATGGCAACAACGTTGAAGACGGCGGTAACACCAACGAAATCGGCATCGACACATCCACGCCCGACGAACCCCGCCTGACCATCACCTTCCTCGTCGCCGATCCCGGGAAACCCGGCGTCACCATCGAAGTTCTCGCCAGCGAGGACCTCAGCACCTGGACTCCCATCGCCTCCAAGATCGGCGATGAAAATTGGCTCGGCTCCGCTCAGGTAACTGAAGGCTCTACTAACCCAAACGGCCAACAAACCGTCACCGTTACCGACACCGAGATCGTTAACGCCGCCTCAGCCAACCCCCGTTTCCTCACCGTCCGATTCTCCTCATCGAACTAGATCAAACCCGAACAGCAATTGCTCGCACCCGCTGCTCGGCTAACCGTTGCTCAGTTCCACTCCCGCTTCCGCCAAAAACCCTTTCTCCGGACCGCTCAGTTGGTGCTCGCTCACCCCCTCCAAAATCTCTTCCGCCCGCTCACTCTCCCCGGCCGCCGCGTAAATGACTGCCAACACCGCCCGTTGGCCCTCAGCCAGTTTGTCAGGATCAATTCTGTCACATCGCTTCTTCGCACGGTCAAACGCGTAACTTCGATAATCACTGAAGGCCGCCAAAAACTCGGCACCCGTATCGCCCGGATTAATCGTCGTCAGACGCCGCACCGTCCCCTTCGCCTGTTCGAGATGACGATTAATTAGTAGCTGCAAGTAGGCGACCTGCTCATGCACTTCATGAATCCCCGGTTCCAATCCCGCGAGAGCCTCCACATGATCCAGTGCACTGTCGTAATCACCACGCTTCTCCGCGACCGCTGACAAGCCCCGATGCGCATCCGTCGGCGACGCCTCCATCAACGCCCGAAAAACCACCTCCGCCGCCTCTAACTCACCCAACTTTAACGCCGCCGTTCCCCCACGCGCCACGATACCCTGATTCCCCTCCTTGAGCGCCACACTGGAAGCCCACTCAAAGGACTTGATAATCTCTTCCTTCGGCCGTCTCTCCTCAATCGCCACCAACGCCCGCGCAAACTCAATCCGCCCCTTCGTGTCCCCTGCCAGCTCGGCCGCCTCAATTTCCTCCAAAGCAGCCTCCGTATCACCCTTCAGAATCGCCGTTTCCAAGTTCGCCGCCAGCAGGGCCGGTTTCCCTCCCACATCCCTCCCCTCCGTAAACGCCCGCACGTAACCGGAATACCCGTTCAAATTCAACCAACTGAGCCGCGCATTCAGCACCTCGTCCCCCAATGACGCCCAGCGCTCCAACGCCGCCTCAATGATCGCCTCCTCCTCCAACGGCCGAATCGCTAAGTCCCACTCCAATATCTCAATCGTCGGCTCCTGCCCCGCTCCCCCCTCCCGATCAGGATGATCCCTGAACAACTCCAAATACCGCGCCTCGTCCGCTACAAAATACCTCCCTTGCTCCTTGATCAAAAGCAACGCCTCCAATCCCTCCCGCTCCGGAGATTTCGCTACCTCCTCAATCACCTTCCACGCCTGCTCCGCCCGCTCCGGAATCACACTCTCAATCCGCCGCTTCGCCAACAATAACCGCGCCTCATCAAAACCCGAGTCCAATTCAATCGCACGCTTTACCAACTCCTCAAAACGCTCATCGTCGCCCGCCGCCAAATTCATCTTCGCCGACACCAATACCACCCGCGCATCGTCGGGAAGTGCCGCGGACAACCGATCACGCAAGCTTCCCGCTTCGCCAAACCGCTCCTGTCCCACCAATAACTCTAACAACTTCACCTCATCTTCCAACGTCGCGTCGCCTCGCGCTCGTAACCCATACAAAATCCGCGTCGCTTCTTCAGGATGCTCCTCTTCCAGCAATGCCACAGCCGCCCGGTTCACACTCGCATTCGTCCCATCAATCTCAATCGCCTCGGCCAATACTTCGCCTGCCGCAACACCATCTCCTTCTTCCGCCAACCGCCGCACCTCCAACGCCATCTCCTCCACCTCCCCCGCCCGCACCAGCCGGTTGATCCCCTCCCACTTCCACATCACCAACCCGCCACCCAAAACCACCAACGCCAAAACCACCAAAACCACCCAGACCACACCCATCCCCCCGGATCGGCGCCGCTTTCTCGAAACTCCATGACCTCGATACACTCTCCTTCTCCTTTTTCGCTTCGCGGCCGGCTTCGACATGATTCCTATCCTTCCCCCCCCTCTTTGTTCTCCCCACCCATAGGCCGTCACCCGCCGCTTTTCAATGCCCGACCTTGCCCCACCCCCAACACCCGCGCCTGAATCTGAGCATATGTACATGTATTTTGACATGTGATATAAACCTTACCTACGGTGTGACCCTAAATGAGGGCAGCGTGATCCGCGCGCGCGCGTACGCGCGCCGAATAAAAAAAAAAGGTTCTCGATGGTTCTCGACGTCGTGCGCGCTTCGCCTTCCCCTCACCACCCAACTCACCAGGGCACATAAGTGAAAACATTGTGAACCTAATGCCTAAGTGAAGACACCAGGTCCTGTAGGTG